>NZ_JONL01000004.1 GCF_000711735.1 Maridesulfovibrio frigidus DSM 17176 | reverse complement strand
CACCAGCCGCCTTGCCACCTTCAACCACAGCCTTCCCGATGCCTTCAATGCTTTTATCCGCAGCGCCATCAAGACCGTCTGTAATCGAGGATGAGGCATTCATTAGCCCTGAAAACATTTTGGAGAAAACACCGTCCGCTTTATTTTGCTCTCTCTTTGCATGCGCCCCTGAAAGTATTTTTACGGCTTCTGCTTGATATCCAGCAGCGAGCGTAATTGGGGCACCTGTTTCATCACAAGGAACAATGGGATGCCCTTCTGAATTATAAGCTATATCGGAAGGTTTTGTTCCATTCTGCAATAGCTGAGCATTAACCTGTTTATGGTAATCATCCACATGAGATGTACTAATTGTATTTTTCTTAGGATCAGGCTTCCCCTTAAAATCATCCTGCCCTGTAGTACTACGAGTAGCCGCATTTCTCAGTGCGCTCAACTCATTATTAGGACCAGCCTCAGAGTCAACTTCCGGCTCGCGCAATTTACCCGACTGACTTTGCGCGGACACAGAATTCACATTTTTACCACTCTTTTCTTCCGCCATACTTTCACCTGAACGGTTCATAAAACCTCTCTGAATTTTCTGGAAGCCACCAAAAGCACGGACCTTTTCCATGTTTATAGAGACTAATCATTGCTTAATACATTCAGAATAGCGGTTAAGCCGGACCCGAAACAGCCGACTCAGGTCCGGGCAGTAAAAAAATGTGAAAAAAGGGCAAAAATATAGCCCCGACCGAAGTCGGGGCTTATACAACTAGATCATATTAATTATCTTCACCTTCATGATTTAAATCACTCAGGAGTATTAGAAGACCCCATCTGCAATTGCGCCTTCGCAGCGGCTTCTTGGATCTTTTCAAAATCTCCACTCGAGATAGTATAATAAACTTCGTAATCTTTATTTTTTACTGTTCGAATAGAAAACACTCCTACAGACTTTGGAGTGTTCCAGTTATTTACTTCTTCAATCTCAATTTTAGAAACGTCTTTAAACAAAAATTGTGTACTTATATAAGCGAAGTTAGCGATAAATCTATCTTCTTCGACTGATTTTAACACAAGATTCCAGCGCGACACAAAGAGAATGACCACGATAAATACTGCTACCAATAACGTGAACTCATAAAACTTTTTATCTAATGCCAATAAAGCTCCTGAAGACATAATCAAAGAAACAAAAATTTTTAAATTTTAAATAAAGCATCGATCTTGACCTCATAGATAAAATGTGAAGAGTGTCAGCATTCCAACCCACACCCTCCAATATATTAAAAGTTTATATACTTGTTGCAAAATAATTCTTGCTTAATCAAACCATGTATAAATCTTCTCGAGAACATCAGGCGTCGGATCAAATTGCTTCATCACAGTAGATTGGCTTTTTTCAGCTGTTGTCTCAATAGGCTGTAGAAGTTTTTTTATTTTCTTTGTTCCAATAGATATTCCGAAATCAAGTGCTGTTGAGTGACTTTCCCCGTTAATGCTCCTAGACATCCCAGCCGAAGACCCTACAGGCAAAGATACACTTGTCCCTGCAGATTTATCTTCTCCTTCGAAATCCTCCGCTGTTTTCGCATTAGACTTCTCTAGGGAAATTTCGCCACTAACATCTATTACATTTGACATTCCGTATTCGACATCACCAACAAGAACAGCATTGTCTTTATCAAAAACATGCACTCCAATTCCTAAGCCTGCTTTAAAACCAAATAATGAAAGACTTACTCCAACTCTAGCTCCATATGTATCTTCCACGTCACCATCAGCTAGGCTCTTCGCATCCCTCTCCGAAGCCCTTCTAATCGCCGCAGCTTGATCCCCCGGGGAAACTGGTACCATGGTCCCCTTTTGAGAACACATCATAATAGGCTTGCCTTCCCCATTAAGAGCTATCTCAAGCGGAGTTACATCAAAAGAGGTTAGGTTTTCACCCCCAGCAGTACTATTGCTACGACTACCCGTGCTGGCAACTACAGGCTTACCCTTAAAATCATCCTGCCCTGTAGTACTACGAGTAGCCGCATTTTTCAGTGCGTTCAGCTTATTATTAGGACCGCCATCAGAGTCAACTTCCGGCTCGCGCAATTTACCCGACTGAAGTCGGGGCTAGTAAAATTACTATCTTGTTAAGTATATGCATTTTCACAATTTAAATCACTCAGGAGTATTAGAAGACCCCATCTGCAATTGCGCCTTCGCAACGCCTTCTTGAATCTTTTCGAAATCACCGCTCGATACAGAGTAAAACGCTGCATATTTTTTGTTTTTCAGTGTCAAAACCGAAAATTGATCAGTGCCACCCGTATAAAAAACTTTTCTCATATCTAAACACTTAACTTCTTTAATTTCTTTAAATAAAAACTGTTTATTTATATAAGCAAAATTAATGACAAATCTGTCTTCTCCAACTGATTTTAGAATAAAATTCCAGCACAACACATAAATACCCACACCAAGAATTACTACTACAAAAAGTACATAGATATAAAAACCTTTAGCTAAGGCAAGTACAGATGCTGCGGACATAATTAAAAAAATAAAAAATAAAAAATAATTCTTAATCTTGAAAAAAATCATAAATACACATTCCTTAGATAAAGTTGCAGAGTGTCGGATAAAGCTCTGACACTCTGCAACAACATATTAAGATACCTTTAAATCATTTACTACAAAACCAATATAATTAAAGTTATTCCACATATCCTCTAAAATCCCAAAGTCGGATCAAATTGACCGAGAACAGCAGAGTGGCTTTTTTCGGCGGTTGTTTCAATAGGTTGAATCAATTTACCTAATGCTCCTCTTTTGACAGAGAATCCAAGAGTCGCAGACGTTGAATGACTTTCCCCATTAATACTCTTAGACATTCCGGCTGAAGGACCAAAGTAAGGTATCGATACACTTGTCCCTGCAGATTTATCTTCACCTTCGAAATCCTCCGCTGTTTTCGCATTAGACTTCTCTAGGGAAACATCGCCGCCTACACCTATAACATTTGACATTCCGTATTCGACATCACCAACAAGAACAGCGTTGTCTTTATCAATAACATGCACTCCAATTCCTAAGCCTGCTTTAAAACCAAATAATGAAAGACTTACTCCAACTCTAGCTCCATATGTATCTTCCACGTCACCATCAGCCAACCTCTTCGCATCCCTCTCTGAAGCCCTTCTAATAGCTGCAGCTTGTTCCCCCGGGGAGACTGGTACCATGGTCCCTTTTTGAGAACACATCATAATGGGCTTGCCTTCCCCATTAAGAGCTATCTCTGGCGGAGTTACATCAAAAGAAGTTAGGTTTTTACCTCCAGCAGTACTATTGCTACGACTGCCTGTGCTGGTAACTACAGACTTCCCCTTAAAATCATCCTGCCCTGTAGTACTACGAGTAGCCGCATTTCTCAGGGCGTTCAACTCATTATTAGAACCGCCCTCAGAGTCAACTTCCGGTTCGCGCGATTCTCCTACCCTAGTTTGCGCGGACACGGAATTCACTTTTTTATCATCATTTTCTTCCACCCTACTTCCCCCTGCAAATCCTCCAAAACTAGCTTCTGAAACTTTCGACATCTCTTACATCCTTGTTTACATTAAATTTATTGAAAAAAATTCATCTATTGAAAAACAAGGATACTTCGAAAGCCGGACATGAATAAGCCGAGTCAGGTCCGGACAGGATGAAAACAAAAAAATTCCCGCTGAAGCGTAAACTTCAACGGGATTTTTAATAAACTAATTACCTAATTTAATAGCGCGGGCTTTGCTACAATCCGCACTTCGCCATATAATCAATCAGGTCCGCAACGCGGCAGGAGTACCCCCACTCGTTGTCATACCATGCATACACTTTGGCAAGATTTCCGCCCTGAACCACTGTGAAATCCGCTTCCACAATCCCAGAATGCGGATCTGCGAGATAGTCAGATGAAACGAGAGGCTGTTCGGAATAACCGAGAATACCTTTAAGTTCGCCTTCTGCCGCACTTTTTAGAACAGCTTTCAGCTCTTCACTTGTTGTGTCCGTATTTAGCACTGCAACAAAATCTACCAACGACACTGTCGGTGTCGGAACACGCACTGAATATCCTTCAAATTTACCTTTCATCTCAGGAATGACAAGCGCAACCGCTTTTGCCGCCCCTGTAGATGTTGGAATCATATTACAAGCCGCCGCACGCGCACGCCTTAAATCTTTATGCGGCTGATCGAGAATACGCTGATCGTTCGTGTATGCATGAATGGTGGTCATGACCCCTTTTTCAATGCCGAACTTCTCATGCATAACCTTTACGATTGGCGCAAGGCAGTTGGTTGTACAAGATGCATTTGAAATAATATCATGCTTGGCAGGATCGTAATCTTTGTGATTAACCCCCATAACAACCGTGATATCTTCTTCCGAAGCTGGGGCCGAAATAATTACTTTTTTAGCTCCGCCTTCAAGATGCTGAGCGGCTTTCGGACCTGTTCTGAAAATACCCGTACATTCTACAACAACATCAACGCCGCACTCTCCCCAAGGGATTCTGCGCGGATCACGCTCTGCAAAGTTTTTCACAGTAAAATCTTCACCAACCTGCATAACGTTGCCGTTAGTCGTTATTTCAGGCGGAAATTTACCATAATTTGTATCTCTGGAACAGAGATGCGCATTAGTTTCAATATCGAATAAATCGTTTACGGCAACCACTTCAATATTATCGCGATGCCTTTCCCATATGGTTTTAAGAACCTGACGGCCAATACGACCGAATCCATTTATTCCTACTTTTACTTTACTCATATTGCTATCCTCGTGAAGGGAGCGGATCAGTCATCGACCCGGTAAGTGTAATCGTCAGCTAACTCACTTGCTCTTTTAAGAGCATGAAACATGCGTGCATTTTCCAGAGCAAGCCCTGAAAGATCTGCTACACATTTAAGGAAATCCAGTTCCTCTTCTGAGAATTCACGCTTCTCACCTGAATATACCCTGAGCACTCCGATAACCTTCTCCCCGCGTGCGGTCAGCGGCAATACAACGAGAGAAACAAGTCCCTCTTTTGCAGCCTCTTCCGGGTACTGAAAGCGATCATCATTGCGGACATCAGCAATACTTAAGATTGCGCCCTTTAGAACTTCCTGATCAATACGGCTTTTAGAAACCTCGACGGGTCCTTTTTTCTCGTATCTTTCACTCAGTCCATATGAAGCATCTGCTAGAAGGACATCGCCACTACGGTCGAGCAATCTGATGAAACAGCCTTTCACGTCCATTTCTTTAGCAACTTTCTCTGCTATCTGCGAAAGAACCTTTTTCGGCCGCAAGCTGGAATTAATAGCTCTAGTAATTTCATAAATCGCTTTGTAGAGTCTGGTTTTACCCATTTCTCAAACCTGCCTTGTTTTCAATTACTTAAAATGACCGTCCCGATGAAAGGGCGGCGATCCTGAATTTAACAACTTCAAACTAATTATTCGCAGACTAACAGATCAGCAATAGGATTGCATACTAAAAAGAAAAAAGCTTCGCAGAGTTCTCTGCGAAGCTTTTTATGCTTTAAATATCTTCCAAATCAATTCTGGTCATCAGTTCGACCAAGGTCTTAACTCCGAATCCCGTACCACCTGCTGCAAGGGTTGCGGTTTTAGCTTTGCGCCATGCAGGCCCAGCAATATCGAGATGCGCCCAAGGCACACCTTCGGGCACAAATTCTTTTAAGAACATTCCGGCATGAATGGTCCCACCCTCTCGCGAACCAACATTCTTCAGGTCTGCAACGTCGCTTTTAAGCTCATCCTTATAGATATCCCAAAGTGGCAGAGGCCAGAATCTTTCGCCAACCTTCATACCCGACTCAAGAATCAGATTCTCAAGCTTAAGAGAATTATCCATAATAGCCCCGACATTCCAGCCGAAAGCAACAATACATCCACCTGTAAGAGTCGCTAAATCAATGATAGCGGCAGGCTCAAATTTTGCGGAAAACGCGAGAGCATCACAAAGCAGCAAACGCCCTTCTGCATCGGTGTTCAAAATTTCAACAGTCTTACCTGAAAAAGAGGTCACAACCTCACCAGGCCTTGTTGCCAGCCCATCAGGCATATTGTCAGCGCAGGGAAGAATACCTACAACCGGTAAATCAGGAGAAAGCTCGCCGATAGCCTTAAAGAAACCAAAAATTGCGGCGGCCCCCGCCATGTCGCATTTCATGTCTTCAATATGCCCGGTAGGCTTAAGCGAAATACCACCCGTATCGAATGTCACCCCTTTCCCAACCAGCACAAGCGGCTTATCGCCTTCACGCCCTTTGGGACAATATTCGAGGGTTATCAAACGCGGCTCGTCATTACTGCCTTTAAATACGGAAGCATACGCCCCCATTCCTTTCTCAATAATCTCTTTGCGCTTCATAGCCTTAAATTTAAAGCCATATTCTTTAGCAAGTTTTTTGGCCTCATCTGCCAAGAAAACAGGATTAGCAAGATTAGGCGGTGCATTAACCAAGTCGCGCGTGCAACCAACTCCGGCACCTATGGCCTGTCCTTTATGAATAGCTGCGGTAAATGTTTCAGGCGGAGTCTCTGCTGTTAGCAAGCGAACAATTTCAGGCAACGCTTTTTTATCATCCTTTTTAGTCTTGAACTCATCATAAGAATAAAGGCCGCTCATGGCTGCTGTCACAAAATGCTCATGCATATCCTCGAGAACCAGCCCTTCGAAAGCAACTAGCGGAGCTCCGACTATCCTGAACTTTAGCTCACGGCATTTGCAAAATGCGGCGGCCACAGCCTGATGAAATTTCTCGACTTCAAACTCATCTTTATCTCCCAATCCCACGAGCATAACTCGTTGAATAGAGGTAGAAGAGCCATAAATAACGGTAGAACTACCAAGTTCACCGCTGAAATCATTAAGTCCCGGAGAGCCAGCTAGCCAATCAGCCTCAGAAGACATCCACGCGGAAAAACCCGGCAGATATTCTTCCGTATCCTTAAATGCAAAGAAAATTACAGCATCAGCAGTCCACGTAGACGCAGGCTCTACAACAATATTAAATTCCATATCAGCTCCGACATAGATTGAGTAAACAAATTAAAAGTCTCGACTTAATTAGGAGAAACCTGCTCCACAAAAGTAAATGTTCCATTGGTGAATTTTACAATATCAACCGTTTTATTCGGAACACGTATACCCTCAGGATAATTAATCTCACCAGTAACCCCTTTAAACCCAACAGTGGAAGCCATTGCAGCGCGTACTGGCTCGGACTCAGTGGTTCCTGCTCTGATCATAGCCTGTGCAAGCAGCATCACCGTGTCATATCCGAGAGCCGCAAATCCGCTTTCAGGTTCTACGCCAAACATATTTTTGTAACTTTTAACAAAGCTGCTAACTTCAGGGGCCGGATTATCATAGGCTACATGGGTCGCAAAATAGATGGAATGAGCATACTCGTCCGGTATGTCAGCCAGCCCCGGAGTATCAAAACCGTCCCCCGAAACAATAGGCTGATCAAATCCGGCCTTACGGGCTTCAATCACATATTTAGGTGCATCAAAAGGCAATGAGGACATGAAAAATACGTCAGGCTTATCTGCTTCTTTCGGTAGTGGATAGCTCTTATCACCAGCATTGTACCAGACTTCATCAACCACGGTTCCGCCATATTTACGGTATCTGCGCTTGAAATATTTTGACAGGGTTTTACAGAATTCACTGGAAACATCCGTACCCACGAAACAGCGTGTAGTGTTAAGTCTGCGTTTGGCAAACTTTGCGGCGGCGCGCGCCTGCATATTGTCGCCAAAGGCCGCCATAAAAAAATTCTTACCGTACATATAAGGTAGATTCTGCATTGTTGCTCCTGCGGTGACAAAAAGAAGCCCTTTTGTCGTCACAGGAGGAGCTGCAGCCATCACATAATCAGCATCATTTAACCCAATAACGGCAACAAGACCCTTTTCATTTGCAATATTGCCCGCAACCATCGCTGTTTTCTCAAGATTGGACTGACAATCTCCAACGATTAAATTCAGCTTCTTGCCCAGCACTCCACCTTCACTATTTATTACGGCTCTAGCGAGTTCCATTCCGTGCAAACCCGGTTGATCAATCACAGCCATATTCCCGGTCAAATTATAAAGCACACCGACTTTGATGGTATCATCTCCAGCCAAAGCTGAACCGGCACACATTCCCAATGCTATCAAGCACATAATTACGATTTTTTTCATTTTACCTCCAAATTCTACAAAGCAAATCCATACACTAATAAACGTTAACACATCGATTTATACTATAAATTATACACAACTTAAATCTTATTTTTTAAGACCAAGCTTAGCTTGCTGCGCCTCAAGGAAATGCTGAAATTTGTTGATTTCTTCTTCTCTTTTCTTAGGAACAGACGGGAATTCTGCTTCCTCACGGTATCTTTTGTCGGCGAGTCCACGACTTACCGCTGCTTCTGCTCCTAAACCCTGCCAACCCGATGTATCCTGAGAAAGTTTTTGAATATAACTTATGCCCATAAAGGCGCGAGTAACTCTGGTGCTATCGCGTAATCTCCGCATATCTTTAAATTCTGCTTTTGCGGCTACTTGCCTGATAGATTTATCAAGTGAAACCATTTTTTCCGGCATTTTCAGCCTTTCAAAAACAGCTCCGTGGTTATTAAGAATCTGCCCCTTATCACCTGCGGTCGATGGATCAATATAAAAGCCAGCGTAAAGTCCGCTCTGATCAAAGACAGAAAGATCACACGACAAATCGACACCAACCCCGCAAGTAAGACAAGTCACATCCCGGTGTCGCGGCATAATATCTCGCGCCCACCAATCATCGCGGTTCATGGGATCAATAATACTCCTCCCGTTCTCGGGAGCGAATTCACTAATGGGAGAACGTCTTAAAGTTCCAGACATCAGCTCACTAACCTGCGTCCAAGCGGCAACACCGAGAACCCCTTTAAAATCACGCCTCCTCCTTCTGGCTAGCAAAAACAAACCTCTGTAAAGCTTGTCTAAAGTTGTGCCGCCTTCTTCGGAAGAATTAAACATTACATATTCATTAAATCCCCCGCCGATGCTCAGATTAAAAGGAGTCCTGATTAAAACTGAACCAGTATCATTTTGCGGGACCAAAAAATCTGCTAAATCATGACCATCGGTAGGGAGCCAGCCCATGGTTCCACCGATGGTAATCATACCACCCAAAACCTTCATATAATCTTCGGGGGACTCGCCTAAACCGCCCACTCCGATAGAATATTCTGTCTGTGAAAATCTGCGGGAAAACATGCGGCTTTCCTTAACCCTTGAATACAAAACATCCGCCATGGAACCGATTACTTTTATTTCGGTTTGACTGTTGTCCCCCGGAATAAAGCGAAAATCACCTATAGGCGAATCCATTTTTTCAAGATTGTCCCAATTCTCGAGAGCCTGACGCTCCCACTGCACAGACTGCAAAAAATTCATAGCATCACTGCGCGAAACAAAAATATCCAAAGAACTGGTCATGCCCGCAGTATCGAGAACATTTTTACAATATGAGCGCAATCCGCATATAGCTAATGCGCCTTTACGCTGTCGAAGAGCCTTTAACGTCTTCACTATACTGCGTATTCCGGCACTGCTTATATAGCGGACTCCTTCCATATCAAAAGCCATACATGCTAGCGATTCGTCCAAAAGAAGATCGTTAAGAACCTTATCAAGTTCTACCGAGCCATAGGCATCAATTCGTTCCCCCATGCTGACGACAACGCTTTCCCCGTGCCTACGAACTTTAATTTCCATTGGTTCCTCTCTTGTTCAAAACCGATAACTCACATGATCTCAACTACAAGTGCAACATTGTCATAACCCGTTCATCTTGTGAAGTTACTTCGAGAAAACCTGTACTATTTTTTCCTGCTCTGGTAATTATGATTATAAGAGGTTCCGCTATGAAAAAAATAATAAATAAGTTCATCCCGAACTCAGCTACCGGGAAGTTCCTCAAGCAAGCCCTTGAAGATAAAAACATGTCCATCAAAGACGTTCTTCATGGTTATATGTATATACGCTGGCCCAAAGCATATATTGGCGCAGCATTAGGCGAAAACAACCTTGCGCCCATCGCGGACTTTTTTGCCAGCCTTGTTGCATCCCCTGACGATAAAGAAAAAAGAGACCAGTTAAAAAAGGATTTCGCGAAGTCCTACCACGGAAAAATAATCACAACAGACGAAGCTATTAAGCTCGTAAATATCGGGCGCGAAGTTTCCGTGACCCTGCCGGAACGGGTCTTGCCATACGAGACTGCTAGAGACATTATACTTAGTGAACCAGATCACATTGTAGCCCTTGAATGCCCTTGCCGAGCATCGAGAGAAAACCCATGCCACCCACTGGATGTGTGCCTGATTGTAGGTGAACCCTTCGCATCATTTGTCATCCAGAATCATGGGAAAAAAGCACACCGCATTACGATTGATGAGGCAGAAAGAACTCTCGAAGCGGAGAATGCGAGAGGACATGTTCACCACGCATTTTTTAAGGACGTAATGTTAGGTAGATTTTACGCGATATGTAATTGTTGCCCATGCTGCTGCGGCGCAATGGAGGCAATGAAGAAAGGCGTCCCGATGCTAGCACCTTCAGGCTATATTGCCATTGTTGACCCGCATAAATGCATAGGATGCGGGCAATGTATGGAATATTGTCCATTTGGCGCAATGTCTGTCCACAGCAAGCGCATGCATATAGATCCAGAAAAATGTATGGGATGTGGAGTCTGTATAAACAAATGTAGAAAAGATTCCTTACACTTAGCGAGAAATAAGAAGCATCCTGAACCACTTCTGGTTGAAAAGCTGATTAATCAATAATTACTAAAAACAAAAAAAAGGCATTGAAATAATGTCAATGCCTTTTTTATTAAATTCTTTTTAAATTAGTTTAAACTGAAACTAACCGTCTGGGTAAATTTTACGAAGCTCGAGAATTTCTTCAATGTTATCAAAGAAGAGATCCGTTAAGAAAGGATCAAACTGCTTACCCTTCTGCTCTTCGAAATAACCCCGTATTTTTTCAATCGACCATGCTTTCTTGTACACGCGGTCACTACCTAAAGCATCAAAGACATCAGATATACCAGTTATACGGCCGTAAATATTAATATCTTCACCGGAAAGACCTCGAGGGTACCCTTTCCCGTCCCAGCGTTCATGATGTTCATGCGCCACGATTGCTGCGGCCTTGATGATTGATCTTTCAGAATGTTTTAAGATCTCATAGCCAATAGTAGTATGAGTTTTGATAATATCAAATTCTTCGGGAGTCAGCTTACCGGGCTTATTTAATACGGTATCAGGAATACCTATTTTACCGACATCATGCATCGGTGCGGCAAGCCTGAGCAAATTAGCTTCTTCTCCGCCAAGTCCAGCACGGAGAGCCAAAATTCGTGTATATTCTGCAACTCTGCGAACATGCTTTGCGGTTTCATTTGAGCGGGTTTCGACAACCTCACCAAGAGTCATAATGATCTCTTTCTGAGTCTCGATAACCTCAACCTGCAATTCCATCAACGCATCCTGCGCCTCTTTTCTAACCTTAATTTCACTACGCAAATCTTCAGTGCGCCTCTGAACTTCAATTTCCAGATGTTCTTTATATTGCTTATTTTCTTTGATCAGGCTGGCTCTTTCAAGCCCTTGGGACAACGCATGTTCAAGAATGCTGAGATCTACAACAGGCTTTGTGACAAAATCCCAAGCTCCAAGACGTACAGCTTTGATCGCATCCTGAATAAGCCCAGCTCCTGAAACAACAAGGATAGGCACATCAGGTTTTTCTTCGCGCACAACTTTTAGAACTTCAAAACCATCAACTCGCGGCATATTCAAGTCAACGAGGACGGCATCAGGTTCTTTTTCTCTAAATATTTCAATACCTTCAGCTCCATCGCCGGCATTTAGGATATTAAACCCAGAGTCACTAAGATAGTCGCTAATTGTTTCGCGCACAAAAGCTTCATCATCAATAACCAGGATTGTTAACTCAGAATTATCCAACTTCTACCTCTACGACTTTTAGCTAAAATGAGTATGTATCTTAATAGACAAGAGACTAATAACAAAAAATGAAACCTTTTAAAATGAATAATCACTTTAAACTATTTATAAGAGCCTAAAAAAAAAACGCCGAAAAGGATATTCCTTTTCGGCGTTAAATAAAACTAACTAACAGTAAAAGGCTAAGCTTCGAAGCGAGTCATAGAGATGATGCTGATTGGATCAACTGGAACATCGTCCATGCCACCGTGGCTACGAGTGCGCACTTTCTTAATCTTTTCCATTGCTTCCATGCCTTCAACTACTTTACCGAATACACAATATCCCCAGCCCTGAGGGTCTTTGGATGAGTGATTCAAGAAGCCATTGTCTTTCACGTTAATGAAAAACTGTGAAGATGCGGAATGAGGGTCCATGGTACGAGCCATTGCGAGTGTACCCACTTCATTTTTAAGACCGTTATCAGCTTCATTTTCAACAGGAGCGTTTGACTCTTTTTCCTTCATGGAAAAATCAAATCCGCCGCCCTGAACCATAAAATTGTTGATAACTCTATGGAAGATAGTTCCTGGGTAGAAATCTTCGTCCACATATTTCAAAAAGTTAGCTACAGTTTTTGGAGCTTTATCTTCGTAAAGCTCAATCAAAACTTCGCCTTCAGGTGTTTCCATCATTACCATTGGATTAGCCATATCGTAATTCCTCCGATTTTTTATTTCTTGCCCCCTAGGGGTCCTGCCGTCCTACACCAAAACAAAAAAGTACGCTACTCCTAGAGAGAGCAAGGCAAGACTGGGTAACAAGACTCTTTTCCATGTTGAAAACAAATCTACCTTAAAATACTCGCACGTCAAAAGAAAACATATATGAAGTGGAGATGCCATGAGTCCCGCAAATCCAGAGAACATGCAAAGCATGGCCCAAGCTGGCAATTGAGACTGTATACCCATGGTGTCAACCAAGCCCACAACTAGAGGCATTGCTGCTCCAACAAAGGCCAAAGTAATACCTGCAATAAAACCAATCAAGAATGGGACAAATACGGCGGCAGCAATTAATGCAGCTTCCCCGCCGGCTAAGCGTGCCAACTCATTAACAACCCCGCAAGCTCCTAAAATATCCTTAAAAATAAATACGCACAAAATCAGAAAGATCATACTCAAGAATCTTTTTTGTCTTACCAAAAGCAAGACTACAGGAGCAGATCCAGAGTTAGCGAATGCGGCGCATAGAACGGCCAATAACAACGCAAGAATCACACCTATTTCAAATGCAACACCCGGAAATATCAACGATAAAACGCCTTCAAAAAACAACGCCCCGCAAATAGCGACAATCAGCGGAAGCCCCTCTTTTAAAACTTTAAAAGCACCGCCCGGCGGAATAATCAAACTGTCATGAACACCATCTTCAAGAGGGAGCACAGACGGTCTTAAAAAAAAGAAATACCCAAGCAAAATACACGCAAGAGTGCCGGGAGCAGTATAACTGATAAATTTAAATATGGACATATTACATAAGGCCGAGCCGAGAATCATGCCCGGATACAAAGGCCATGCAAGCTCCCAAACGTGCCTGAACCAATAATTAATTACCGCTTTGTCCTTATCTGAAACATCAAGACCTTCCGCAGCTTCACGAATCATAGGAGCTGAAAAAATTGCCCCACCCGGCATAGGGAGTAACCCAATCAGTGCAGGAAAAAATACTAAACGCAAACGAGGACTCTTAAGATATCCCGTCAACGACTCCATTATCCGCCCGGCCTGCCCAGTTTTTTCAAGCAGTCCACTAAGAAGCATGATCAATGCGACAATCAAAACCAGATAAATAGTTTTTTCATCTATAACTGCATCTCGAGCCGCATAAAATAGTGCGTCCATCTTCATATGGGTCAGGAGGGCTAAAACAAAGCCACCTAAAAGAACCGATAACCCAACCCCGAACTTAAACCTGATGCCAAGCAACATGCAGATAAAAACAAGGATGATTTTCACAAGAGGCATAAGGTGGGTGAAAGAATCCATAAACCGTCTCCATACAACAGGTGTCAAATAATAATATTAACTATAATCACAGTAGGCATGACAAGACGAAATTCATAACAACGGATCATGAACTTCATATGAACAGTATTAAACTATCTACTCGAATAGACTTCAAGCAACATCTACAATCCCGTTTACCCTATGATCACGGGATTAGCAGATCAGCAGATTTGCTGGGAGATATACTCATGAAAAATTAAATCTTAAAGATTAAGGGATGAGACTCAAATTTTTCTGCGCAAGTTTATTGCCGGGATCAATTTCAAGAGCTTTACGCAATGTAGCACGGGCATCAGAATAATTACCGCGCATGGCGTAAAGAATTCCCATGTTAACCATGGAATCCACAAGGCGCGGATTGAGCGCGAGAGCTTTTTTATAATCACGCAGAGCCTCATCTAATTTGCCCTGCTTATGATTGGCAACGCCCCGATTCGCATACGCTTTTGCGTAGTTCGGATTAACCTGCAAAGCTTGTCCATATAGGCCCATAGCGCTGACGAGTTCGCCGCGCTTACTATAAATATTAGCGAGATTTGTCATGGCTTTATAGTGTGAAGGATCAGCCTTGATTGCGGCTTTAAAATGGATTGCGGCTTTAGCAGAATCTTTTTTGCGGTCCAACAAATTTCCATAGTTGTAATGCATATGGTGATTATTCTCAGTCACAGAAAGAGCGCGCTTATATAATGAACCGCTATCTTTCCAATATCCAGCCTGAGTGAATGCCCCCACGAGCAGAAGCATAACAACTATTGCCCCCACGCCAACGGCGACTTTAGCAGGAACACGCCCAAATTTAACCAAATGAGCGATCCCAAAACATATCGCAATATACAGCCCGATAAATGGGATATAAGCATAGCGATCTGCCATGGATTGATCACCAACCTGAATTAGTCCGATAACAGGAACAAGCGTTCCTAGGTACCAAAACCAACCAACGGCAACAAAAGGTGCCTTTTTAATATATCGAACACACACAGCCGAAACAGCGATAATGAAAAGTGCAGCGGAAACAGGCTTCCAAATAGCAATCTCTTGCGGATATGGATAAAACACAGCCAGATCAACGGGAAAAACCAGCTCGCGTAAATATGAAACCCATGATGTCAGCGCATTCGAAGCTCTTAGCGCAAACGGAAACGACTCACTGGACTGCATAGCGCCATCGCCCTTCTGGGCCATAAAAGTCAGCACCGAGGAGAGTACAGAGAGCAGTACCAAAGGTAACTTTTCAGCAGCCAGCTTAATAAATTTTGCAACAGGATTCTTTTTAAGATCAATTCTGCCAAGAGGCCAGAAATCGAGAAGAAGCAATGCGGCAGGCAGAGTTACAACCATAGGTTTGGCAAGAATTCCAAGTCCGGTGAAGAAAAAAGTAAGCGCGTAGCTACTCATATTTTTACTCTTCACCCAGTCCAGCCAGCTTATCATTCCAAGCAGCCAGAAAAAGGTGCAGAGCACGTCTTTACGTTCAGAAACCCACGCTACAGACTCAACGTGCACAGGATGCACGGCAAAAAGGGCCGCAACAAAAAATGAAGGGAACAAGCCGCCCTCTTCAAGTCCTGCCGTAGCTTTGATCAGAAAAAAGAAAAGCAGCAGCACATTCACAAGGTGCAAAAAAACATTAACCAGATGACGCGCACCAGCAGAATCTCCGAAGAGCGAAGTGTCCAGCATATGCGAAACAACTGTCAGCGGATGGTAATTTGAAAGTTGAAAAGAGCTAAAAGCCCAGCCGACATTCTCAGCTGAAATCCCTTCCATCACTCTCGCGTTGTCAGTCACGTAGCTAGTGTCATCGTATGTAACCAGCTCGAAATTTCCGCTCTGGGAATATACAATTAAAACAAGTGCAGTCAAAATAACTGCCGCAACCATACCTTTCTTGAATTCATTATCCGCTGCAAAACCGGGCATATGCGAGCCTATCTGTCTTTACGAGGTTCAATCGACTTAAGAAATTCACATTTCATCCATCCAAGCTTATGAAGGGCTGTTTCGCAGGAACACCTGAGCACTCCAAGCCCGTACTTAACGGAACGCTTAAAACTGATGGAAGAAGAGTCATCCATATAACGTGTAGGGCAAGTCACCTCGCCAATATCAAATCCGGCATAAATAACCTGACAAAGCATCTGATTATCAAAAACAAAATCATCATCATTTTCGTCAAAAGGGATACTTTCAAGCAGTTCGCGAGAAAAAGCGCGATAGCCTGTGTGGTACTCTGAAAGATTGTAACCGACCATCATGTTCTGGAAAAAGGTAAGAAAACGGTTTGCTACATATTTATAGAGAGGCATTCCGCCCTTGCGTGCGCCTGTACCTAGAATACGAGACCCGAGCATACAATCAAAAACACCGTTTGCAATGGGCGATACCATGGCTGAAATAATCAGCGGTGTGTACTGGTAGTCAGGATGAACCATGACAACAACATCCGCACCCATTTTAAGAGCAGTGTTGTAACAAGTTTTCTGATTGCCGCCGTACCCAGTATTACAGATATGAACTACGGTTTTAATGCCTAAGCTTTCAGCCTGTGTAACGGTATCATCGCGGCTGCAATCATCGACAAGCAAAATTTCATCCACTACATCAGTGGGCAATTCATCCAACGTTTTCTTTAGGGTAGATGAAGCGTTATAAGCAGGCATCACCATTACAACTTTTTTACCATTAACCATCAGTTCGTCATCTCCTGTACATAAAACGGCCTTGAGCATCCGAATATCTATTAGTATTAAATTTCAAAAATTATTATAATCGTATTTAACTTAAAGCGACTTACCACCAAAAGAGTAGGTCAATCAACAGCTATCAACACGGTTGCCTGCTGAGAATCTTTCTAGTATTCACCTCACGAAGCTAATAACTAACACCGATCAAAATTTTGCAGCATAAGGGAAAGTAAAATGGAAGAAGCAAAAATCAGAGAATATATCCACGCAATCATCATGGAAAAATGCACTCACAACGAATCCGCAAGACAGGATGCAATCGGTGAGTTCATCACCTTAACCATGCCCAATATAGATGAAAAAGCGACCAGCAGCATTAAGAGTATGATCCCGACCATCTCGGAATTATACGATAAATGGGCAGTAATGTTCATAGACAGACTTCTCGAAACAGTGCCGCAAAATCAAATTGATGAGCTATGTAGCGGCACAGTTGAAAACGATTCCGCAATTGTTCTCATCTACATCATGTTCATGGAATCTGAGCGCATGGAAAAACAAGTAGCCGACGATATTTCTGAATACGCGCCCACTCAAGATGACGAGCAGGGAAATATTGCAAGCGATTATATTCGCGCAAAACTTTCACAAATCGCGGCTGATCAGGAAAAAGAAAAAAACGAAGCTCCTATCCAGTAGCAAATGAATAACAGAAGTCCGGAAAGCGATAAGTTTTCCGGACTTTTATCCTTTCGACTTTATCGCATCCAAAAAACGGGACCGCAAAGCTTCACTCATAAGCCCTTTTTTCACGGGCGAAAGTTTTAAAAATCCACCAACAACAGCCCGCATAAAAGATTCACTCCGGCTATTCGGATTATCGAAAATAAGATTCTGCAACGTGCCCCGTTCAAGGGATTGCAAGATCACCCGCTCAAAACTATCCTCGGGATGAATAACTTTCTGCTCACGCTTATCCATCTGTAATGATCCGGTCTTGCACTTTAGCGCACAGACCCCGCACCCAAGACAAAGCTTCGTATTTATCTCAGCATACTTTTGCTTTTTCGCTTTAGATTCAGTTAAATTATACAACTCAGAAGAATTCACATCCGCCCTTTCACGTAGAGCTATAGCATCAATTGGACAAGCTTTGACGCATAGTCCACAGCCGTTACAGCTTTCAACATCACAGCTCGCTATGAAAGACGAAGATACAAGCATCCCCGGGTAGCCAGAATATTTTATACCCTGCATCAAGTTGCAGCAACATCCACAGCAATGGCATATGAATCCGGCATTCTGCTTAACGTTGTCAGTTGAAAGTGTGAATCCCAGATCTTTGGATCTAGCCAGAATATCTAACATCTCGCCGCGCGGTATTTCACGCGCAAATTTATTTCGAATTAAAAACTGAGCCGCATCTCCCATGGAAGTGCAGGTTTCAAGATCCACATCACAACCCTGCTTACCAAGGTGCATCTTTTCATGACGGCAAGAGCATAAACCTACGGCGAATAGATCCTGCTCTGCGATCAAGGCAGACGCTTTCTCATAATCGAGGATTTCAACATGATCCACATCGCGAATAGTTTCTTCATGGGGAATAGCGCGCATGACCGAAATTTGCTGTCCATCTCCAAAATTCGCATCAATAAAAGAGCTGTCTCCGAACATGTAGCTCTGAAATAGCTCAGCCCACTTTTTAGAATCTAGATTATCGCCTGTCCGCATCATGGTGAATTCAAAAAAACCGATCACGAAAGGGCTTATCATATATTGATATTCATCCTTCTCCCACATATCGCAGACCAGCCCTTTTGAGCACATATTCTCAAGCATGGGCCGAAGTTTGCGTGCATCAACACCAGTGATCTCTGATATGCGCAAAATAGAGGAAGGACGGTAAGGCATGCGGACAATAAGATCCGCTTCCGCCGGAGAATAAAGAGACTTTAACAGCTTCTGTAGAGGTTCGGACCAAGGCATACGAACCGTGGTATTATCTACCTTTTGGCCCAACTGCCGATAAATATCTTTCCCAATAATATGTCCCATATCTAGAAAAACTCGCTGATGTACTTGCCGGCAGTAAATATTATAATCACTGTCAGCATCCATTTAATATACTTGGCAGGAAAAAACTTCTGACAACGCGCTCCGAAATACATACCCGCCATACCGCCAAGGCCGAAAAGAATACCAAGCGACCAATCTGGCGCAATGGACATATTCGGATAATACGGAGCAATTACTTGATAAAATATAACTCCAGCAACCGAAGTCACAAAGGTCCCCATGAGTGCGGCCCCGGCAACAGTATAAATCGGTAGCCCAAATAAAGTCACAAAAAAAGGAGCTATAAACGAGCCGCCGCCAATACCGTAAATCCCACCAACGACTCCCACAATTAGAGATAATGAGAGGAGGCCGAGTGTCGAGCAGTCGTAAACTTCACCGTAAAATCCATAGCTTATACGTGAAACAGAAAATTTTAGAACCTTAACGGCTGGAAGATTTTCACCGTTCATCTTTGCATGAATTTGTTCTTTAGCCATCTTCTGAAATTTTTCTTCTGTCGCTTTGCTTCCACCACTTTCCTTTTTGAGGATGCTGAACGCCAGTTTGACTCCGATCCACAGCAATACGGCTGCAGCAAACAGCTTAAACGCGGCAGGATCCGGCAACCATCTAACACGGACAATTGCCCCTACAAGCACGCCGGGCAACGTTCCGACAGTAACAACTATTGCTAGAGGCCACACCATGCGGCCTTCACGAATATACCGCAACACACCGGAAGGAATAGCTACAATATTAAAAAGCTGATTTGTCCCTGAAACTGAAGGGGAAGTGTAACCGAGAAATGACATCTGAAAAGGCATTAATAAAAACGCGCCTGAAACGCCTCCCATCGAAGTAAAAAAGGACACCACGAACGCCACAAGCGGTGGAATAAGGGGGTTTACTTCAACGCCGGAGACAGGAAAATACATAGATAAAATCTCACTTTTATTAGTAACCGCATTTCGTCAAAAGAATCCCCGCCTTGTTTTTACAAAGCGGGGCTAAAAAATTACACCAATCTCCAACCTATCTCTGCTTGTTAAACTCATCAAGCATACCCGTGAGTCTCCCTAGCAGCTCTCCACGTTCTTGAGCAACTTTTTTCCATTTCTTTTTTTCGCTTTTTAGCGCTTCAACAGTCTGGAGCAAGTCCTGAATTGTATTCGCCGGATATCCGTGCTTCGCAAAATTCCCTTTGCGAAGCTCTTCATCGTTTCTCTGGCGCAAGGCCCGTATTTGACTGGCAGATAATATCATATTTAGTCGAAGGTTAAATTTTTACTGTTCAGACATACAAATTAACCTTGCATGTGAACTTCTGCAAGGCCTTGCATAAAAAATATTTCAAACCAGATTTGTAATAAAAAAGGCCCGAAAGAGAATTCTCTTCCGGGCCTGATTATCATTAATTTTGCGAACCTAAATCATTTAAAGTTCCTTAACAACTACTCCACCTGATGTATCACACTCACAAGAAGAATGACCGTATTCGGCTCTTTCTCTGTACTCTTCCTGCTTGCCCTTATTCCAGCGACTGACAGGGCGGTAGTAACCGACAATACGTGTGTATACTTCTGCATCTTTACCGCAGGTTGGGCATTCGAAATGCTCACCGTAAAGGTATCCATGATCTTCACAGATTGAGAATGTAGGGGTTACTGAGATATAAGGAATCTTAGTATTCGTCATAGCTTTAATTATGAAATTGCGAAGAGCGGCAGTTTCGGAAACGGCTTCCCCGAGGAAAGTATGGAACACTGTTCCGCCGTTGTACAAAGTCTGCAACTTGTCCTGATGCTCTAGAGCATAAACAACATCTTCTGTGGCACCAACAGGCAGCAAAGTTGAGTTGGTGTAGTAAGGAACATCATCACCTGAAGTGTAAATATCCGCGTAAAGATTCTTATCAATCTTAGCTAAGCGGTAACATGTTCCTTCACCCGGAGTTGCCTCAAGGTTGTACAGATTATCTGTTTCTTCCTGAAATTCGACAACAAGCTCGCGCAGGTGATTCAAAACACGCTGCATCAGTCTTACGCCGCCGTCAGTATCAATGCCCTTACCGAGCAAGTTCTGACATGCTTCATTACCACCGATAAGGCCGATGGTGCTGAAGTGGCCTTTAAACCCGTTCTTCAGATAATGCTGTGAGAATGGGAACATTCCGCTTTCAAAGTTAGCGGAAACAAGCTTGCGTTTGAACTCGAGAGAATCCTTAGCAAGAGTCGCATACTCAGCGACAAGATCAAGGAAATCTTCTTCACCCTGAGCAAGATAAGCAAGCTTAGGCAAATTCAAGGTAACAACACCGATAGAACCAGTCAGATCGCCAGCTCCAAATAGACCGCCTGTCTTTTTGCGGATTTCGCGAACATCCATCTGAAGACGACAACACATGGAACGAACATCTTCAGGGTTCAGGTCAGAATTGATGAAGTTCTGGAAGTAAGGAGCGCCGTATTTAGCAGTCATTTCCAAGAGCAATTCACCAACTTCTGTTTCCCATGGGAAATCAGGAGTTACGTTGTACGTGGGAATCGGGAAGGAGAAAATACGTCCGTCAGCATCGCCTTCAAGCATTACTTCGACGAAAGCTTTGTTGATCATTTCCATTTCAACAGCGTAATCACCGTAAGTGGTATCTTGGAACTTTCCGCCGATGATCACAGGCTCGCTAGCGATATGTTTCGGGGGAACCATATCAAAAGTAAAGTTAGTGAAAGGACTCTGCCCGCCCCAACGGGAAGTAGTATTCAAGTTGAAAATAAGTTTCTGAACAATCTGCTTAACGCGGGGATACTCAAGCCCATCATTCCTAACGAATGGAGCGAGATATGTATCTACATTATTGAATGCCTGCGCACCCGCCCATTCATTCTGCAAAGTTCCAAGAAAGTTAACAATCTGTCCGGTAATGGAATCAAAATGTTTAGCAGGAGCAGAGCAACAACGACCGGGAATGCCGAAACCTTCAATCAAAAGATCACGCAAAGACCAGCCAGCGCAGTATCCGGCAAGTCCGAAAGAAAGGTCATGAATATGGAAGTAACCATGCTCATGAGCCTGTCTGATTTCTTCAGGATATTTTTCAAGGCAGTAACGAGCCTGCACAGCACCCGACATGTGAAGCATCAATCCCTGAAAGGAATGGCCCATATTTGAGTTTTCGTTAACACGCCAATCTGAACGATCAAGATAGCTTTCAATAGTTCCTGTAATGTCTAGGTAAGTTTCATCCTGCTTACGCAGTTCACGTCTTTTTTCGCGATATATAATATAACGTTCCGCAACGGAATATAAACGACTTTCCATCAGTACTAACTGTACCATATCCTGAACAGTTTCCTGTTCTGGAACGTCCATACCAGCAAGTTTCTTCTCAACTTTTTTACCTAAGCGCTTGCCGAGTAAAGGATCTTTAATTCCGCTAGCTTTAAGTGCTTTAAAAATTGCTTCAGAAATTCTTTCTGTAGACCAGGACTCAAGTCTTCCGTCACGTTTCAAAATTTGTTTTGGCATCAATACTACCTGTTAAGGGGTTGTCCGCACAAACCTTTGCCCACAGTACAAAACACTAGCGATATCGCAACGAAAAGTTGCTGACATGCAAGGCTCCCGCATTGGAGAATAAGGTATGAGCTTGTGGCGCAGGCGGCCCGGAAGGCGCATCCCGCAGGACTTTTTGTGGGCCGAATGGCCTTAAGTATCAGAAATACAGGCACATCCGGAAAATGGAAAATGTCTGTTAAAAAAACAGACATGCTTCAGGCAGAGAGGCTGGCTTTTCTTCACCCTGAAAGGGATAAAGTTTACAGCGGCAGAACCGCCCCGGAATTTAACCGGGTTTTCTTTTCGAGGTCCAAAAAAATTGGACTCCTGAAGTGCAAAATCAACTTAGGGGAGTCTAACAAACCACCGTTTTTGGTCAAGACTTTCTAGACAATTTCTTGAAAGTTCTCTGAAAACCCTTGCGGGAGTAAGGATAACAAGAGTATGAACAAAAGTTTTCCACAGTTGTTCGTTTCTTGTTCATAACCATTTAAGCTTCTGTTTTTATGAAATAAAAATCCACTTTTACACCAAAATTTGTCAAAAGAATGTCGTTGTAAGCATCAATATTAGAATCTGTTTCACGATCAAAAAGCGGAATTCATTTTATCCAGACAACTCAAAAGAGATTCCCGTTCAGAATCTGACAATTCAGAAGTTAACTCCTCGATTAAACGCAGATGAAGCCTGTCATGTTCCGCAAACATCACATCACCAGAATCAGTCAATTCTACAATAATGGAACGCCGATCACTTTCGTGAGGTTTACGACGCACAAAGCCCTTATTTTCTAATCTATCAACCAGAACAGTCAGAGTCCCTGTCGTTATGCCCATACGTTGCGCGAGTTCTTTCATACGCATGGGCTTATGGATGCCAAGCACCTCAAGAGTGTGCATCTGAGGTAAAGTAATCCCTTTCCCGCGCACGATGTCATGCTCCCATGAAGACAGCTTCTCATAAAATTCGATAACCGAATGATTGAGCTTATTTAAAATTACCACCGGGACTCCATAACTTTATATATTTGTATAACTGTATATTCCAAAAGCGATAGTCATGACCCCAGCAGTTCTCATTACAAGCGGCTCAACCCAGCCCTGCTCAAGCGTGCGAACAAATGCAGCAGCTTTATAAATAGCGTAAATTACTGCGGCAAGAGCTATTCCCGTCCCGATTGCATAACTAGCGAAAACGGCAGTTCCCTTAAAGACATCCCCTGAATCCAAAGCATACTTGTACATAATTGCCACAGTCGGACATGGGACGATCATGTTAAAGAAGCCCACTGAAAACAGTCCCCAGAATGTTGCGCATCGTATCGCAGATTTTGATTCAGAATGAGAGCTTCCGCACGGGCAACCACACCCGTGAGAGATCTGATGATGATCATGATCGTGACTGTGGTTATGCCCTTGATCGTGAGGTTTTTCATGATCATCACTGTGGTCGTGAGGGTGGGCGTGATCATGATCGTGGTCATGGCTGTGAAGGAGTTCAGGCTTAACAATCAAAATACCCCCCAACACGATCAAAACACCCACTGTAATCATATCCACAATGTAGGTCATTGACGCTGGAATGGTTAAGGAAATAGATCCTAAAGTAAAACCTATCGCAAGGCAGGCAAGAGTCGTCCCCATAATAAAGGCTGCGGTCAAAGAAAACACGCGTCCGCCTTTTTTTTCGCCATAAATAAACGGGGCTAAAATCAACCATGAATGTCCACAAGGATTAATTCCATGAATCAGCCCTAGAAAAAGGCTGCTCTGCAACGCGACTAAAAATATAGTTTCAAATTCCATTACTTGCTCCTAATTATTGTTTGATAGTCAAACAACTTGTCTTTCAAACTTCTTTGCACGAGATTAGTTTGACAGTCAAACAATAATTTAAAAGAAAATTACCCCTGTGGCTTAGCCATCTTCATCGGCTGAACAATTTCATCGAACCTTTCTGCACTTATCAGCCCCATCTTGGTACAGGTGTCCTTTAAGGTTCCACCATCCACAAAAGCCTGATGCGCGGCCTCTGCGGCTTTATCATAGCCAATTTCAGGGCTAAGCGCGGTTACAAGCATAAGTGAATTCTCGAGATAATATTTGATGCGCCCAAGGTCGGGCTTTAATCCGGTAAGAGCATGTTCGGTAAAACTGTCAACACTGTCTGAAATAAGGTTAATTGATGTAATCAAGTTAAAAATCATCACAGGCTTGAAAACATTCAGCTCGAAATTACCCTGCGAACCGGCAAATGCTACCGCTGAATCCAGCCCCATAACCTGCACCGCCACCATAGTCATAGCTTCACACTGGGTAGGATTAATCTTACCCGGCATAATCGATGACCCCGGTTCATTCGCAGGTAGCACAAGCTCACCAATCCCGCACCGTGGACCGGAAGCCAGCCATCTTATATCATTTGCTATTTTCATAAGTGAACATGTTATTCCGCGCACCGCAGCGCTTGTAGCTACCACCACATCATGAGCAGATAAGGCCGCAAAATAATTAGCCGCAGGACGAAAGCCAATTCCCGTCATGTCAGAAATATGCTCGATTGCAAGCTTAGCAAAACCGGGCGCAGCATTAAGCCCCGTCCCGACGGCAGTACCGCCCAGAGCAAGCTCTCGCAATTCATCCGCAATTTTATCAATCCGCTTAATTCCGTCTTCAATCAAAGCGGCATAACCTGAAAACTCATCACCAAGAGTCATGGGAACTGCGTCCTGCAAATGAGTACGGCCAATCTTAACCACATCCTTCCACAGCTCTGACTTCGTTTGGAGTTCTGCAAGCATATTCTCTAATGAAGGTCGCAACTTATCCCTGACAGATAACGCCGCTGCGATATGCATTGCAGCAGGAAAAGTATCATTGGAAGACTGAGACATATTTACATGATCATTGGGATGAATGGGATGTTTACTTCCCATTTCGCCACCTGAAATTTCAATGGCGCGATTAGAAATAACTTCATTCACGTTCATATTAGTCTGCGTACCACTACCTGTCTGCCATACGTGCAGTGGAAAATGGTCATTAAATTTACCGGCAATAACCTCTTCAGCCGCATGAATAATGAGCTTCCCTTGATCGGGAAGAAGTTTACCGAGCTGCATGTTACTAAGAGCCGCAGCTTTCTTGATCATGGCAAGAGCGCGCACAATCTCTAGGGGCATTATATCTGAACCGATACTGAAATTTTTCAAGGATCTCTGGGTTTGCGCGCCCCAATATTTATCCAGAGCAACATCGACCGTCCCCATACTATCGCTTTCTTTTCTTATCCCATTTTTCATTTTTACCCCTTTTTTAGCAGCTCTTACGGTGAACCTATTGGTCTTATATCACAACAAGCTCAAGATAAACATAAGAAGAGCTTTTCACCATAGCAGAAGCCCCTTAACAGCTGGTACGCCATATGCATATTTTTATTATAATGGCATATTTTGCCCCCCTATAAAAATGGATGAATCAACTTCGACCACCACAACGAAATTAGCCGAAAAAAGACAAAATCGGGGCGAACTTACTACGGAGTCCGAAATGGAAAAGTGCAATCACAAAAAGCTTTTCAACGAATACGAACTTTCATCATTACTCGCGAATAAAATAAAAAGCATTAAATCTCAGGTGGAATCCATCAATGAACAAGATTTTCGCCATATCCCTGCGGATAAAATTGTCGCCCGGTTGGTTCTGAAAAATTCACTGGACCAATTGAAACTATATGAACATTTTATACGGGTACATCATCTGAGGAATTGCATAAAAAGCAGTTCGGATATCCCTCTTGAGGATACACTCGTCCGAAACAATCACCCCTTGGTAGACGGCATTAAAGTCCGCATTGAGATTCCCTTTTCCGGGGATGAAAGGCTTTGGCTATCGCAACCAAGTAGTTTCAACGTGGGTGGAGGTCCGGCTTTCTGCATTAAAAATAGAAAAATAGCAAAAGAATATATCCACCCAATGTTAGCAGACAAGAATCAAATAAAATCGGAATTTATACATAACCTCTACGAAATTAAAAAATATCTCAACTGGCAGGATGTAGATATTAGGCAATATCGCGATGTATTACGTAAAACAGTAGAAGAAGCAGTATCTAAGCGGATAGCCAAACTCCAGAAGTTGGAAATGCTTAGCAACCATCCTACCATAAATCTGAAAACCAAAAAAAGAACTGTGGACTTTTGCCCTATCAATGTACGTCAAAAATTATCTTATCCGCTTGACTACAATAGTGAAAAATCAAATGAGCCAAGTATCACCAAAGACGACTTCATCAAAATCATCAGAATGATTAGACATGTTGGGCGCAATTGTGAAGAAACTGCTAATGTTTTTAGAATACATAAGGAAATAGAACTACGTGACATCATCATTTCAGCCCTGAATATTCAGTTTGAAGACAGCATGGAAAAGGCTCTTTTTGAAAAGGAAGGGAATACAGCGATATCCATTTCACAAAATGGGAAAAGCGCTTTTATGTCCACTTGCAAAATATGGAGTAGTGAAAACAGGTTTTTAAAAATCCTCGACTGTATCCTTGAATGTAACTTCTGGACCGACGGCAAAGCAAATCTAATTCTATTTAACAAAACCATAAAAGATTTTCCAAAATTGCTGAATGTGGCAATGAAGATAATTATGGGACACTCCAACTTTCTATCGTATGATAAAAAATTTGATGAAAACGAATGGAGTTTCACCATGAAAGCCATGAATGATAGTTCATGCAAAATAAACTTGCATATAATGATCTTCAATCTCTACGCAGATCAAGCAAACGCACACCTACGCCTAACCGAACAAGAAATAGATTTCTTCAGACCTTCACGCTAGTCAAATAACCCATCAAAGAATTCCAAACCAACTCAACTTCACCTTATATTATTATGAAAGATTGTGAACTTTCCCAGCCTCTTATACACAGTATTAAACTCAACATTTCAGACCACCCCTTAAAAAGGCCTCTCCGCAACTCAAATAAATACTATAGAATTAGTAGCATAGCAGTACTTTCACGTAAGTTAACGTGTAAACACTTTGACAATCTACCTATTCAAGATGATTAATTACACTATTCATTTAGTATACGAACAAGTACGTTCTATGCTCGGAATGAAGTTCATTAAATCAGTCGCAATTTTCTTTTGGAACATATTCTAAGCACTCATACCCAGCTTTTAAACAGGAGCATTCAACTTGAAAAAAACAACTTTTGCCATCATCCTTTTAGGCTTACTCAGCCTTCCAAATATCTGCATGGCAGCAGTGGCTAATCAATCGTTTGCTCCTGTTGACTATTCTCTGCAAACCGGCACTAGTGAGCTTCCACAAGACGTTTCCGCCAAAATAAAAGTGCATTTGAAACAGGAAATGTCCAAATTCGAAAAAGACCCTGACGGCTCAATCAGTTCATCTACGATGGATGGCAATTTAAATTTGAGCGCAGACAAATATGATACCCGTTTTAAAAGTGGCGAGAGTTGGTTCGCTTTATCGCTCTCATCAGTAGGCCGCGATGAAGTGATGCAAAAAACAACGAAGCCGTCACTCGCTCTTGATGGAACAAAACTAAACCTCATCCGCCAAGATATGACTGAGTGGTATATTAACCACGGTGACAGTCTTGAGCATGGGTTAGTTTTAAATGAAAAACCTGCGGGTGCAGGTCCATTAAATTTCCTTTTCAGCACATCCGGCAACCTTAGCCCTGAACAAAAAGGGTCTGACATTTATTTTATGGGTGAAAAATCTGTACGATATTCAGAAATAAAAGGATGGGATGCTGCGGGAAAAGATCTTGCATGCTCCATGTCTGTTTCTGATGGCAACCTAGTCTGGGCTGTGGACGATTCAAGCGCCACCTACCCAATTACAATTGACCCTACTATTACCTACATAAAGAAAATTACTGCGAGTGACACCGGAGCAGGAGAAACGCAGACGGATGCTTATTTTGGGTATTCCGTTGATATCTATAAAGAGACTGTGGTTGTTGGAGCCTATAAACAAACTGTCAGCACAAAGACTAACGCAGGTGCGGCGTACATCTTTTATAAAGATCAAGGTGGAACGAACAATTGGGGTTTTGTAAAAAAAATTACAGCTAGCGACGTCCCCGGAGAATCAGTGGATAGTGGGTTACAATTTTCTGAGATTCTAGCCATTTCCGGCGATACTCTTGCACTCGTAAGTAAGTATACCAATGTAAGCGGCGCAATTTCAGCGGGCGCAGCTTACATCTTTAGTAGAAATCAGGGCGGGGATGACACTTGGGGATTTGCTCAAAAAATTACCCAAACCCCAACAAACAACGGACATTTTGCTAACAGCATAGCAGTGTGCGGAGACGTTCTTCTTATAGGGTATAAGAGCCAAACTGTCAGCGGTTTAGTATATGCAGGAAGGGCCTACTTATACATTCCTAATTCTGCTGTTCCAAACACTTGGCAACTATCTAAATCCCTCGAAGCTACCGACAACGTCATGGGATCACAATTTAGTACGGGTATCGCTGTTTCAGGAGATCTCATAGCTTCAAGCGCACCGGGCAAGAGCGAGGGCGGACAGACCGCAGCTGGAGCTGTTTATATCTTTTCTAGAAACACAGGTGGGGATGAAAATTGGGGGCTAGTCAAAAAGATTATAGCAACTGATGAAGAGGGTGTTTTTGCGGGACAAGTGCGAGCCAATTATGGTAGTTCCATGGATATTTCCGGAGATCTGCTTATCGTAGGTTCACCAAACTATGATGTCGGCTCAGATGAGTCAGTAGGCAGGGCTTACATTTATTCCAAGGACAAAGGCGGCGCAGATCAGTGGGGAGCTGTTAAAATTCTTGTAGCCCAAAAAGATGACGGTTCAGATTATTCTTATGCCGATGCTTATTTCGGTAAACACGTGTCAATCTCTGGAGATATGGCCCTTCTTTCTTCAAAATTTGGAGCATACCTTTATTCTAAAAGTCAGTCCGATGTAGGTGAGTGGGGAATTGTCAAAGCATTTAGTGATGCTGACACTGAGCCTAACTCAGCCATGAGTTCCGATGTAGCCATTTACGGAGATTATAGCGTTATCGGGGCTAGCGATAAAACAGAGGATAGCCTTACAAACGCTGGTGCGGCTTATATATTTAACACTCCGAATACGAACAGTTCCGCATGGTGCACGGATAAAACAATAATAGCGACTCAGGTTCAGCCTAGCGGCACAACAGTTCAGATAAGCTCAGTAACCAAGCGAGTCGAGACCACTGAGGAGATTAAAGCTGAGCATGAGACCCCGGGTATGGATAGTATGCTCGGAGCAAATGTCTACGAATTCACGGCAACTGTTACGAGCAATCAAGTTGCCTATTTCAGCTTCAACAGCTCAAGCCTTGGAGAGCGCGCGGCTGGGGATGTATCTCTTTTCAAATTGTTCCCAGACAAAGCCTCTATAAGTTTTACTTACAGCTCAGGTAAAAACCCGGACGATGAAGGATATTTCTGGATTACCGATGAAGCTAACAGCGAACAATACATTGACCCTGCAACTACTCTAGTGGGAGCGCGAACCTACACAGTCAATTACTCTGTTAAAGATAATGGAGAGTATGATCTGAACAGTACACTTGGCGTAATCACCGACCCAGTGGTTCCCGGAACAGTTTCTACGAGCAGCAGTAGTAGTAGCAGCGATGACAGCGGCTGTGTGCTAAATCCACAAGCCAGTTTTTCTATCGAACTTATCGGCCTATTTATTGCGGCTCTTATAGGTGTGTGCTTACGCCGCAAAGTGGCTTAATGATCACTAAAAGATAGCTTAAAAGATCGCGCTTAAAAATTGTCTATTCCAAAGATGTCATGGTCCTATTTCATATTTGATCATGACATCTTTTTTAGCTCCGCAATTCCCTTTTCAAGCTCCAAATAAGTTGCATCCCGCGCCGCAGTATTAGCCAGAACAAACTCAACTGTTGCATAAACATTCTTCCATCTTGGACGACTTGGAAGAGTCTCTTCACTTAAGTAGCGATCAAGGGTCTGAGTGCGTGAGTATCCGTCTTTTTCCATATATACATTCCACAGCCCGGATTGCGTTGCTAAACTAGCTTTGTCTTGATCTGCACTTTTTTCCCAGCATTCTATAGAAGAATTCATTATCTGCACAGCAAGCTGGCGTTTATCAAGCACTACGGCGGCAGGACTGACGCTAATCACATAGATAGTTTCATTCTCCACTTCCATCTGCCACATGGAAATAGATGCATTCAATATTTTCCCATCCGCGATGGGGAACTTAAAATTATCCTTCCTTACTTTACCGGCTGCAACACTCTGCGGTCTGAGAAGTTGCAGTAAGTCCTCTATTTCGTGGTGCCCATTTGATTCAAACAACTGAACTAAATGATGGCCCTGTATTTTAATATCCTGAAAACCACTCAATTTTTCAAAAGAGCCGTTGCAAAAATCAATAATGAGATCACTATTAACAGCGAGCAGTGCTTCATCAACTGTATTGAGCATCTTGGAAAGACGCACGTGGACAATTTTATGGTCATGCTCATCTTTTTTGCTAGTTTCCAACTCTCCTGAGATCTTTTCGTATTTGGATAATGTTTCAGAAAATCGTGCAGACATTAAAAGTGAGTAAGAAAGAATGAACATAAACGTTCCGTACGGTGCAAAATCTACAGAATTGAAAATATTAAAGTCAAAAAATACTTCATTCAATTCAGCGCATGCTAGTGCTAAATATCCGGGAGCCAGATAGATGGCCCCTTTCCGTTTTTTACGCAGATCATTTATAAAGGATGCGAAAAGATAAACATACGCAGTCCTGCTGACAAGAAAGTACGCTAAAGGCCCGAGGGAATATGCACTTGGCGGTGAAACGAGGATGTATACAATATAAATTCCACCAAACACGAGGTATATCAAGTTGACTTTTTCACCATACTTTTGGGGGAAAAGTGAATTATAAAAAATCAGCAACAGGGGAACTGTCAGCCCTGCTGGAAGGAGACATATCTTTATGTACCAGCCCCAATCGAAAGTGAAAAATTTGGTGACTAAGAACGCGGATGAAGGACTGAAAACGGTTCCAATACACCATAAAATACAGAATAATCCGAAATACAGATTTTCTCTGTTAGATCTGAGCATCAGGAATATGATGAGATGGTAGATCCCCATAATTAGAAGAGCGCCACCAGTGATGGCTCCTGAAATACGACGATTATTAATCAAATCCTGAATCTGATCACGGGTCCCGATAAGTATGCTGGAGTTAATTCCTCCTTCTTTATTATGGAAGTTAGATAGCTCCAAAACAATATCGACATACCTGCCAGCCCTAGGGAAGTTCGGTGTAAGCAAATGTTTTTGTGGTATTTCCAACTCAATATTATTTCCGGGAGTCCCTGATGCTGCAACCAAATCCCCATTTACCCAAACACGGCACACAGAAAGCATTCCGGCAATATACAGGGAGTCGGCTCCTGACTCAGGAGCAAGTTGAACCCGCAGGTGGTATATCCCCTGACCTTGTGATGTCAACGGAACACCTTGCGTAGTATCACCACGCCAGATTGAAGGAATAGGAAAGAAATCTTTTTTGGTCTTGCGTAATAATAGTCTAGGTGAGTCTGAAGAATTTATGGAATGCTGATAAAATTCCCAATCCCCATCAAGTGGAGCTAGGCCAAGCTGAGCAAAATCCCAACGGGAGAGATCTAAATAGCCTTGAGCGGCTTTGACTTGATTGTCACCACCAGTTTGAACACATCCGCAGAGTGACAATATAAATATTATTAAAAATAAACGGATAGAATTCATTTTGTGGAGTTTTAAAAGTTTGGCCTATCACCCTGAACATAAAGAGATATGGGTGACAGTTGAAACTTTACCTGTTTATTTTATAAGCATATACGGACTTTTAATTTGTTGCAAAATAACCTTGGCTTGTCAAAATAATTGAAAAATAATAACAACAAAGCCCCGCAATGCGCTATAACATCACGAGGCTTTGTTGAACACTCAACTATCCGAAATTATTGATAATCATACAACATCAACGAAATAGAATTAGGACATACTTCGTTAATCCTGTGAAATAGGCATCTACTGAGAAGCAGGCTTAGTAGTACCATTTCCGGGGCTAACCACAACAACATCAAGCCCTTCGGGAGTGCGTACCAGTTCGGGGCGAGTTCCCATCGGCGCCTTTGAATCGGTGAACTCAAACACAACTCTCAAACGATCAGGGTGCATACCTACTACCACGTGTGACATAAAACTGTCTGAAAAACGGTATAGGCTGGAAGCGCTATTTTTCCATTTCCCACGCAAATCAACAATTAAGCGAGTCGGCTTTGGAAGCCAGAAAAAAGTAACCCTCTCCACATTTTTGGTGGTCCGAAGTTGAGCTAGGAACTTATCAGGGGTTTCCGTGAACATGACTTCCGTAAGCCTTCCTGCTCCCGAATGCTGACGATCCATTGCTTTTCTGGCCTTATCCGCTGCAACTTCCTCGGCAATAGGATCTACGACCGGCTGATTTTCATCAAAAATATCTTCCACGCCTTCTTCTACTGCACGAACTTCGTAGACAACTTCTCTGCGAACAGCATTTTTTGCAACTTTGGCCTTATGCATTATTGCATCCGAAGCCTGACTGAGCACAGTGCTGCCTGTCGCGTTGAGGCTTTCACCTTTTATTTCTATTCCGGCAGTTGCATTAGTACTATTCGTATGGACTTCATCCCTAACCATCTTACTAAAGTCATCTATAAACGTATCATAATCACCCCACACAGAGAGCACAAAAAGACCTGCGGTGGCCGAAAGCCATATCAGGAAAAGCAGGATGTAAAATCTCCGGTAGAATATTGTTAGCACGTTAAAACTCCATTTACTTTCAGCATTTTAATGCCAGCAATCCGTAATAGTGTCAGGGACATTCAGAGGCTTAAGTTCAAGCAATTTAATAACAGGAGCAGCACCTTTAAAGGTATAACCAACCTTAATTGTCTCAATACCGAGTCCAGCTATGCCCTTTGCCTGTTCAGGAAAGTCCTTTGGAGTGTAGGTCATTACGCCGCCTTTAAACTCACTCAAGAACTTCGCAAAACCGAGCTTTCCTTCATAAGTACGAGTCAAATTAATACCCGGAAACTGAATCGTCAGTGTGGTCGTACCGCAATCTTCCGGCTTCCATGTGAAAAGCATTTCCTCGGCATAGTTGTAATTAGACAATACCTGCTGAGCACTGCCGCACTCAACGGTTAGCAGGGTAGCGAAAGGCTCCTGCGTTGCATTGCTATTTACATTGGTAGGAATTGTGGACAGCGAGACCTTGTACTCCGGCTGAATTTCCTGACTGCCTCGCGCTCCATCATTAAGAAAAACAAAGAAGTCAGACTTAAACGGGAACTTAGTTCCAATCCAAGTACGCCCACTCCAACCATTAGTATTACGACTTAAAAACGGTTTAGCTGATCCACTGATAAATTTATTGACCACACCTGTTTTACCAAACAGATTTTCTCGCAATTTGTTAGCTGGCACATGAGCCGTTGCAGCAAGAACCTGCCCTTCCCATAATAGCTGAAGCTCGCAAGCAGCTTCCATGGTGACCACGTGTACGATGAAATCAAGTGGCCCAGCCACAAGCCCCCAGAACAAATCAGACCCACGCCCTTCACTGTTCATACGAGCCTTTAACTCAGCCATTGCCTTGGTAGCACCTGCGACAGGATTCTTCCCGGCATCTCCGCTCTTCGCGGGTGCTCCGCCAGCGCTTCCGCCAGTAGTTCCACCAGAGGCAGCGCCCCCAGTTCCGGGGAATAGCGCAGAGGCACTCTTAAACGCTTTTTCCTGAGTATCCGTAAACGCGGCAACATCGTCGAGCACATTCATATATGCATCAAGCTTCTTGGCAACTTCAATGCGCTGTTCAACGGCAACAGCCATTTTTCCACCAAGATCTGCAACAATTTTCCTTAAAGAGTCCTGAGCTTTTTCAGAAGATTCTTCTACACCCTTGGACTTACTTGCTTTATACTGAGCCAAAACTATGTTGAAAGAATAAACTTGAGCCACCCACTGCGGAATTGGCTTAATCTTTTTAAGAGGCTCGAATTCCTCTTTCATCTGCGTCAGCAATTTGAAATAAGGATTGTCCGGCAGGGACATTTTGGTAGCCATAAGCCGGAAGTCCTCTTTGGTCAGAAGCTGCTTTTCCCCGTCAGAGAAATGCGAGGCAAAGTTGAACCAAGTTCTATAATACTGCTCTGCATACCAAGTCCAAAATTCATTAGCCTGTTTATCGAATTCACTCGAATCCTGCATGGCACTTTTTAGCTCAACCAGAAATTTTTGAAGAACTTCCCGACCAGGCTTAGTATAGGCAGGTGAGATATTAACTTCATTTTTTAAACGCAAATGCGGTCCACCCCAGAAATCTTGTAAGGCTATTCCATGTAGATTCTGATTTTCATTAACCCAGTCTACTAACCACTTGAAATCAGATCCTTTGAGGCTGAAAACTTTGCCCAAACGAGCTTGGAGCAATAGTTTCTGCTCTTGCAAAACTTCAGTATTATCCGTCCAGACAAGATAAGATCCATACTGTTCAGCCAGATATTTCATCAAATCTGGACTGAACCCTTTTACTGCTTCCGACAAAGCCTTCCCGGACGGAAGTTCAAAAGCTGTTAACGGTTGCATGTCTCCGCCTGACAAACGATTTTCAAGCAAATCAATACGCCACACCAGTAAATTAATATATTCACTAGTCAGCTGTTCCGGTGAGTTTTTGCCCAGCTTATTAATTGCGGCATTAATTTGATCATCCATAGGAACTTGGATAACCGACTTGTAATTTTCACAAAATAGCAATTGAATCTTTCTCTCGGCTTCGCGGCTGACCTCAAGCCCCATGCGGGGAACCCACCAATTTGAGTTCAACTTGTTTAGATTTAAGACCTTCTCTCTGAAAGTTTCCATCTCAACTATCTGCTCATCAACTTTTTTTGAAAAAACAGGTTTCTTCGGAAAAGCGACAAAGAGATCATTCATAGCCCGCTGATTGCCAATATATGACAAACTGAAAAGACCCATCACGAAGAACAGGATCAAAAGCCACACGCCCATGCCCAAATTTCGAGTCAGAAGCTTCCACTTAAGGAACTCAATAATAGGTGTGAACAAATGCCGGTCCCGTGGAAGAACCTTGGAAAAAAAGTCATGTAAAAAGATTCCGCGGGTAGCTGCGGGCTTCTTTTTTTCAACCACTTTAAGAGATGATAGCCCCTCAAGAAATTCAGAAGCTTGTTCACCTGTCTGTTCTCCACTGGAGAAAAACATACCGCGAAACAATGGTAATTCGGTATATGGATTGTCTTCAAAAGCACCTGTAGCAAAGGCTTTCAGACGCGGACGCAGCCTATCCAATTCATCTGAAAAAAGGAGGAACGCAGGATCGAATTTGCTTTTATTGTCTATCAGCAAAAGTCTGAGTTCGCGTAACCGTTCAGTCACGCTGAAGACAGCTTTATCTACAAATATTTCAGGATCAGTAACCAAAGATTCATTTACATGGCCCATAGCCTGAGAAAGAGCGTGCTCCGGCAAAACGTCTGTCAGGCCGTTAAGACCGAAAACGAGATCCATTTTGGTGATCAGAACATAAACAGGGAAACGTACTCCAAGTACTCGCATAAGTTCATTAATACGACGCCTCAAACTGCGCCCATATTCATGAATACCGTCATCATCCCCGCCTAATAAACGATCAGCAGGCACAGTTATAATTAAACCGTTCAGAGGTTCTTTTTTGCGGTACTTAACCAAAAGGGAAAGAAATTGTTCCCACTCTTCTTTATCGCGGGATTCATCAAGCGGAATAGCATAGCGCCCCGCAGTATCTAGAATAATAGCTTCTTCAAAAAACCACCAATCACAATTCTTAGTGGCGGCAACGCCCGGAACGGGGCCAACATCGGTCAATATAGTTGTAAGGCGACTGCTGCTGACCGCAGTGGTCTTACCGGAATCAGACTCGCCGAAAACCATATACCAAGGTAGCACATAGAGAGGATTTCCGCGCTTACGCAGCTCCGAAGCCTGCAATAGCTCAACGGCTTCCTTCCATCTATGTTGCAGATCCTGCAAACGCTGACGTTCATGAGCCGGAGCCGCCGCGATGGCAGAATCATCTTGATCAACAATTCGTTTTACGAATTTCCTTTCACGCCTACGAAGTAGCCATTTACGCATGAATAAAATGGCCGCAACAACGCCTATCAACCCGCCAAACAGACACGCACCAGCCCACCAAGGCCAGCCCATATAAGTGACAAGAGAATAGGATCCTACAGCCGCGGCTACAAATATGAGCACGATCAGGAGTATTTTTAGAACTGAAAAAAGAAATTTCTTCATGCGATATATCGTTTGCTTTATCGGTCCAAAAAGTTAGCCCAACCAAAGATTGAGGCTATACTCTAGCAAGCCCTTATAGGCGAAAAAAACACCAGCCACTACAAGCATAGGGAGTAGAAAAAACAATATGGCAAGCGGATCAAAAACCCGCCCATAGTTTGATTTGCGTTTAGCTTCCTTACCGGAACCATACGACTGAGGAAAAGCGGAAAGTCCGTCAACATCCTGTTTGCCCATAAGTCGGGCAAGACCGTCTTCGCGCAGCTGATCTAAATGGCTGGAATCTGAATCACTAAAATGTACACCCGTATATCCTAGAGACAAGCACAAGGTATAAACTTCAAGAACCTCAGTATTCCCATTCTTACCTTCACCAATAGGCTCTTTTTCAGACTCTTTAGCAAAATCTGCAAACAGAGTTTCATCTACTGGCTTCTCTCTTGACCCAAGAAGAACATCAAGCCGCTCAAAAAATTCCTCACCGGCATTGGCCGTCCCATAAAATTCACGCTGCAAAGTAAGCTTAAGCCACTCTCTCGTTCCCGCCCAAGAAGAACACAGCACGGTTTCGTCAACCCATGCAAAAACTGCAAATCGTGCTTCATCAAATTCTTCACTGGAAAAGCCATTATCGAGCGCCCTCTCTTCGAGCCGCTCAATAAGAACCGAGATATCCTTGCGCACAGTATCGTAATCAGCAGAAATCTGCTCCTGAGAATCCGTTACCAAGCGGATAAAAGTGAATAGTTCGAGAAAACAATCCGATAGATGCATTGAGCTACCCTCTCATGGCCGCAATATATGCCACCATTTCTTTTGGAGCAGAATCCCAGTAAAGCGAAATACTACGAGACTTTTCAATATCGTCCCACAAAGGAGACTCGGTATCAATGCGGAAACACAGTGCGCCCTTAGTACGCGGCAAACCCGGTGGAGGATTTTCCACTGAAGTCAAACTTATACCATGGACGGCTCTAGCAAGAAGAGCACTCATTCCCTTTGTTGCCGAAAGTTTTGCAATCTTAAGAATTTCATCACTCGCCTGATCCGTTTGATCCATACGAATGAGCAACCAGAAACTGTTCCCCGGACCAAATGCTCGGTCTGGAAGTTCCGCAGTATAATAAGGATCTTCGAAAACAAACTGACTCATGAACTCAGGTCCAGCTGTCAGGCTGTCAAGAATACGGGTAATAATCGCGCGGGCCGACTCAAAACAAGGACCGAGATTTTCATGATTATAATCAGGCAGCATCTTCTCACCATTAATCCCCTCACCAAGGGCAGAAAAATCGCGGGAAAAAGAAGACAACTCGCCTATTATCTGGCGCAATACTCCAAAAGCTTTCCATGGATGAATATGCGGAGCATCCGCTAAATGTTTAAGCTTGGGCGCATACCGGTTCAATGTTCGTAAGGCGAGTAAAAAGACCGTTGAGGTAAAGTCCAGATCTCCAGCACCAAGCCCACCCGGATTTTTATATTGCTCCAGGCGACGACAGCGTGAAGCGACCTGATCACTCACATCTCTAAAAATATTGGATAAATAGTCCGAACCGCTCAGGGTAATGACTGGAGGAATAAAACTTTCGTCAAGGCGAATTTGCTGAACATCAAGAACAAGGCGGGCAAGCGGAATTATCGTATACGCGCCAAGATCTTCAAGTTCGGTTTCCCAGAAAAGACGAAGCACATATCGCATAGGCTTAATCTGAGCCACAGGACCACTTCCTAAAAGATCAGGAAGCTCTTCAGGATTTGGAGATGCCGCAAACATAGTGTTAACAACAGGAGCTCCATCCTCAACCAGTGAAACATTGCCTCCCTCAGGATTCCATTTACGAAGTCCGAGATAGACCATGAAAGGTTTTTCGCCATCCACCCAAGCTTTATCAAAGGATCTAGGCTCGAGTTTGGCATTTCCAGGAAAGGAAACAAAATTGCCATCATCAAACAAGACTTCTACATCCGAAACTTCAAAATTACGACGTTCAAGTGCTCCTTCACGAATATCAAGTCTGGTAAGCCCCCAGAAATGGGGCTGTCCATACTCACGCAAAGCACGTAAACGATGCAATTGATGAAGATCCGACAACTGAAAATGTTGTGGTTGAAGAAATAATCCCTGATGCCAAAAAAGAGGTTTATTAGCGTGCACTCATTACTCCCCGACCTTCTGTATTTCTTGTGGACCAAGAATCAGCATCGCATCCAGCTTAGCTGGAGCATACCAAGTATCTGACCACCAAAGCATACCTGTACTTGTTACATCCATAGGAATTTGCCAGTTTCTAGTCGCTCCGGACCCTTGCAGATTATAATAACCCGCGGCAACCCCGACAAACTTTGTCCCTTCAGCCCGGTCCATAGTAAGAGTCGCATTCTTTCCGGGCTGAATGAACTCCCGCCTTACTTGGGTAACAGTCGGACCGAAACTTGTGCAGTTATATAGCTTACTAAGGCCAGTAGAACTACCTGCAAGTTCGTTAAACTTACTCAAATCAGACAACTGGTAAACACACAAAAGCAGTGTGTGCGGGTCCCCATCATATTGATTTAATTCTTTATCAACACCGAGCTTAAGAGAAATAGCAGCGGTCTGATAAGTCCATTTCATTTGGTCAGGACTTTTAGCAGGTGTAGTCACTGTTGTCGGATTTACGGGCTTAGGTTTCCCCCCGCATCCGGCAACTACAAATATGAACGACATACAAAGTAATATCAAATACCTGAGTACCACAACCTACCTCCAAGTAACTAACCACTTACATCAAAACATAAAACAATACTTAATAAAGAACGTACACATAATCTAATTTAATGTCGATGCCTGAGTTTATTATTCAACTATTTTATATGTCTTGTTTCCAATGTGCTTGATTTTCCGTTATGCTGACATAAATATCCGTGCACCAGCACGCTCAAGGAGATTTTATGCACATAGAAATACCGCCTTTTTCAATATTAGCATTCGGACCATTTTCTCCAGAACTGGATACAGAAAAACCTCCAGTCGTAACGGTAAATTCACTTTCCTTAAACGACGCGGTAGCCGCTATTGCTCCGACTCTTAATATCCCAGTGGATAAAACTCTCTGCGCAGATGGAAATATTGCAATAACTATTAAAAAAATGGCTGATTTCAGACCAAAGAATATATCTAAGAACACCCTCTTCATCAAAGAAATTCTCGAGGCAAAAGCGTATGTCAAAAATGGGGGAAATCCAGCAGATCTAGAGGTAAAGTACCCGCGCACAGCACAGCTTATAACAATTCCGGCAACTACCAGCTCCCGCAAATCGGAATCAAAAGCCAGCGCCATTGACGACATCCTATCCATGGTGGACACAGACGCAAATGAAACAAGTTCGCCTATTAGCAGTGGTTCCACCAGTGTAGGCGATCAAATCGACGCCATTCACGATAAACTTTTGCAAACTATTTTCGCTGACCTAAATTTCAGAATGATGGAAGCCGCATGGCGCGGAGCAGAACTGCTAACACGCCAAATTCCATCAGGAACCGAGCCTACGGTTAATCTAACTCTGGTTCCACTACCAAAAGGAGACTGCATCCCCGTTTTTGATATGCTCGAAAGCGGATTAGCTGACACTCCGCCCGACCTTATCCTTGTAGATAAACATATCATCAATACTCCGCGAGCTATGGTGGAACTTGAGCGAATCATGACTTTTGCGGAAACCATGCTTGCTCCGGCAGTTATCCCCATTGGTCCGAAATTTCTGGAAATATCAGATTGGAAGGCGCTTAAGTCCGTCCGTTTTATTCCGAGCTTACTTGAAGGTGCTGAGTATGGCCGCTGGAAAACATTACGCACCCAATCCGGCGCAGGCTGGATTGTGCCTTGTGTCAGCGGAATAATGACCCGCCCGAAACATCAATTTGAGTCAACACCTTTATGGTCCAGCTCCGCTTGGGCAATCGGGGCGTTATGCGGCAAGAGCATTGCAACACATGCTCGCCCAACGCGTTTTTCCGACCGTGGATCTGTCCGCATCGAAGACCTGCCGTTAACCGAGGGTTCTTCTCCGGCACCACTTGAAATAATGCTTGATTCAGAGCGCAGAACGGATTTCAAACAGGCGGGAATTTTACCACTTGTGGCCGCACCGGGCAAAGATCAGGTTTTTGTGACCACATCAATAACAATGGACGGTGGTCCTTTAAATTTCAGAATGTTTCTTTCACAGTTGACGGGTTTTATCATCCGCCTCTCCGAAACTCATGGTGATGAAATAGTTGATATTGAAATTGACCTAGCCAAGGCCATATCCCTATTCATGCAAGCTTTAGGGTTGTCCGTCCCAAGCAATCTGAAAATAACTGCTGGCGAAAACACCGAAGGATCTATACCGCTCGAAATAACTTTCACTCCTGATTCTGAGATTCTCACTGGAGGCCAGCCTTTCACCTTCGGATTCAGCTGGTAAGAAAACATGTTTCTCAGGCTTATTTACCGCTAAATACAAAAACCAACAGCAGCAGAAGTCTATTTCAGCGACAGCGAGAATAATTCCGCATCATCGCCTTCCGAAAATTCACCAAAGAGCAGGCTATCCGGTGTTCCGGTTACCTTCACAAAATATGATTCACCTTCGCTCAGCTCATTTTTCACAGCCCAGCCCACATATTCACTACCGCCAAGTTCAAGCTTCAGTCCCTTCATAGGGAAATTCAGCACGCATTTCTCTGGCAACATTCCAGCAGGACCAGTCCCATGTGCCGTAATTTCTCCGCCAGAAACGCCAAGCAGTGCGCCCTTCCACGAATGACCGGGAGCAGGACCGACTTCCAGCCACAAACCAAGACTGGGCAATGGATATAAGTCAAAACGGTATTCCGGCTCGACCTTTTTAATAGGCATATTAGCTTTTGCAGCGAGCTTAGCCCCAAGTTTGGATTCTTCTACAACATCTGCATTTCTTAGCATGGTCGGCAACGTCTGCACGTCCAAATCGCCATCTTCACAAATGCAGACAATCGGAAAGCCATAACCACGACGAGCTTGCACTCCTGCCGCCAAAAGGCCGAGTCCGAACCGAATATCAGGATTTGCAAAGCTAGCCTTGGTTCCCTTGATTAACCATACGCCAACTTCCGGCTTATCCATTTCGGCAACAGGTCCGGCCCATTCCATCTTTTCCAGATTATCAGACCAGAAATGCCCGTTCACAGCTAACCCATAGCGGGTCACCGTTTGAAAAAGTCCTTTTCCTTTGGCCTCGTCCTTTTCCAGTATAGATATAAAAACGCTTTTAGTCATGAATTCCTCTTGGTTATCCGAGAGTCAGAACAGTAACCTGACTAGGACAGATACACATTCCCGGGGCATTAGGCAGGACTGCGAGACAATTCTGCCCCGTGACACTGGTCAACCGCTGTGCAGGCAAACCATCCGCCATAATGGTGATGCAACCCACAAGATATTCAGTCTGACCCGATTCAAGATGAGAAACTACTCCCATCTCAACTCCCGGTTCGTCACCCTCACTAACCAAACCAAGCGACACCTGATTTAAGGTCGGCATACAATCGATAAGCACATTATACGCAGCCGGAGCTGTGGTCGCGGACTCAGCAATATTTGGATACGGAATCGGCACAGGCACTGGCCCCACCGGAGTCAGGCAGACGTCCGGAAACCCCATATCCATCCCCGCACCTTGAGTTAATGCAAACATATCTTCCTCCTAGCCCATGTGTATGAGTTCGCCGTCAATTTTAACATGCTCTTCGGAAACTATAACCGTATTTTTACTATGAATAGTCATAGTTTCGTCCACAAGCTGTCTACGGGATTCAGCCTGACAATCTTCATGCTCTTTTGTGAATCTGAAATAATTATTTACACGACGGGTGAATTCACGGCTGATATCATCAACAGTTCCAGCCACCTTTTTAACCCGCTCAATATTACTTGTGAAAATACGCGAAGTCAGGGAAACGCTACCTGCCGCAACCTCCACTTCGGTTGACTGCAAAGCAGCTTTGCCAGTGATGCAATTAAGCTCAGTTTCCGGCGCAACGGTTAAACTACCACCATTTACTTGAAGCACGGAATCGCCCTCAAGCTCGAGCGCAGTAGGAGAATTTCCAGCGCGAACAAGCACAGATAAGACCCATACTCCGCCTTCTGCATCCACAGATAAAAGCACAGAATCGCCTTCTTCGGGCCTGACTAAACAACTAACAGCGCGCTTAGCTTCAATGTCTCCAAATGTTGTGGCAACCATAACGGTTCCACCTGCGGAAACAATCTGTCCATATTCCAAATGAGGATTAGCCTGTTCGTGTTTTCTAGCGAGATTATCCATATATCCTCCAAAGTTGAAAAACTATAAATCGTGAAGCCAGTTCTCGGCTTCTTCAAGATCTTTGTCCGTGCCTTGCAGCATAATAAGAGAAGCGCCATCCCACTTAGTGTCTTTGTCCACAGCCCGATGCATTTTTGATCGGTACATAGACGCACGAGTAAAATTCGCGTGGGTCAAGTCAGCATGAGAAAAATCAGAATGTTGCAGTTTGGCGCCCACAAATTGGGTTACGTGGCAAATGGATTTGGCAAAAATAGCGTGAACCATTGTTGCGCCTGAAAAGTCCGCCATAGTCGCATCCGCCCCGCCAAAATATGCTTTGGTGAGATCAGCATTACTGAAATTGGTTTCGCGAACAACAGCCCCGTTAAACATACAACTACGGGCCGTTGCTCCTGACAAATTTGCTTTCGAAAGGTCAGCGCCCATAAAATTAGACATACTCAGATCTGTGCCGGATAAATTTGCGCCCTTCAAATTAGCTCTATCTAGCAAGACCTGTGAAAAAAGCTGTCCCGAAATATCCTGTCCCTCAAGATCAGCCTCGCGGAGCATTACTTTAAAGTACGTGCCGCCCTTAAGCTCAGCACCTTTAAAGGTAGATCCATTAAAAACGACGCGATCAAGACTAGCTCCCGCCAGTTTAACCTTATTCAAATTAGAATGAGACATCACGGATTTAAAAATCTTCATGGACCGCATGTCCGCACCTTCAAAATTAGAATGCTGAGCCATGGACCACGAAAGTTCTGCGCCTTGCATATCCGCGCCCGAGAAATCTGTTTTCTGAAGCAATGACATATGCATCTTGGCTTCTTTAAATGAACCACCGACAAAGCTCATGCCCTGAAAGTTAACCTTTGTTAGATCCGTTCCATCGAAGTTTGCTCCTGCGAAGTCACACTTTTTAAAGCCCGTTTTTAGGAGGTTAGCACCGGAAAAATTAACATCGCGCATAATGGCATCATGAAAACGACCGCCAGTGAGATCCACTCCAGATAAATCAGCTCCGGTCAGATCTACGTTTTCCAACGTCTGGTTGTCAGCTATTGCCGATAATATTTGATCACGGGTTAAAGTGCTCATGATTCATCATCCAGAAGGTCTACTTTGCCGTGCAATTGACTGCGTTTTAAATTCGCACCTTCGAAGCGAGTCCCACCCACTACCGATTTATAAAAATCTACGGCAAAAAGATTTGAACCACGCAGGTCAGTATCAACCAGACGGGCCTTACGCATGCCACCCATGAACAAATTAAATGCGCGCATACTCGCTCCTTCAAGATTGCTCTTGGTAAAACGTGCGCCCTTGGCAGATGCACCATTAAAATTCGTTCGCACCAACCTGCTATTATCGATCATAGCACTTTCAAGATTGGCCCCACGGAAATCTGAGCCGGTAAAATCAGTCTCTCGAAGTCCCGCATTTCTTAAGGTCGCGCCCGTGAAATTAGCATCGGGAAATTCCGCATTACGGCCGGTTCTGATTTTATCCAGATTAGCTCCTATGAAATTCACTTTTTTACCTTTTGCACCATTAAACAGGCTCTCGTGTATAGATGCCTTTCCGAAATCCGCACCATCGAGAGTACTTTCTTTAAAGATACATTTTTTGATATCCGCATTACGGAAATTAGCATTATCCGCCTTACCGCTGACCATACACATACTGATGCGAGCACCGTTCAAACTGGCCTTGGTAAAATCGGTTTTCTCAAGAATTGCCATATGGAAATCAGCATCATCGAGAGTAGCTCCGGCAAAACTACTACCTTTGAAAGCAGCCATCTTTGCCTGCGCCCCGCTCAAATCGCTTTCCTTGAAAATAGATTTATTCAGCATAGCGCGATTAAAATCAGCGCCTTTGAGCGATGCTTTTGTAAAATTAGTATCAGTGCCCACTGCCTGCACAAGTTTCGCATTATCCAGACAGGTACCCGTAAAATTTGTTCTCAAAAGCCGACAACCTGTCAGGTCCGCGCCAGCAAGATCAAGCTCTGACAGATCAACATCAGTCAAAATAGCTCCAGCAATACTCTTACCCTGATCATGCATGCGGTGTACTTCTTCGCGGGTCAAAGGACGAATTGCATCGGGATCAAGACCTTGCTTCTCAAATTTTTCTTTGGCTACACCCGGTAAATCTTTGGCCTCAAGCTTTTTCAAACCCTCTTTCAATTCCAACTTTTTAACTTTTAACTTACCAAGCATACTAGCTTTCTTAGCATCAGCTTCTATGCCCATGGATTGCGCTTTAGCGGCTGAAATCTCCATCTTTTCTGCAGCCTCGGGAGTCAGCATTCCTCGCTTGTTAAGGGACGCAGCCTTACCTCTAATCTTATCCGCAATCTTCTTTCCTAATTCTGTAGGAGAAGTCTTTGGAACAGCAGGTCCATCCATAGTAATCTTAGCGGGATCAACACCATATTTCGTGTACTTAGCAGCAACAGCTTTCATCTTTTCTAGCGCGGCTGCCTGTTCAGCATGAATGGGCGCAAACTTGGCTTCCATAGCTTTTTTTACTTCAGCATTAATCCCTTTAGCCAAAGCTTTCACATCAGGAAAAACAGGCTTAAACCCTTTAAGAAAACCTTCTCCTGGAGGCTTGCCTTTCGGTGGCATTCCCATATCAACGGTATGCTCACTGGCATACGCCGCAGGCAAATGATCAAGCACCCACAGCCTGATATCACTACCGCCCTTGCGAGATTCAAAAACATTTTTACCATGCTCAAGTTCCAGTGGAACAGCGGTTTTGTGAGCGGAAATCCAATCTTCCCAGCCAGCATTTAGTTTCTTATCTTCGTTCCACTTTTCTGGCTGTACAATTAAAAAAGCTTGAGCGTTTTTAAGTTCCTTAGCGGCTTCTTTACCCGGCTTATCTTTAGGAGAGCCAAGCGCAATAATTGAGCAACAATCACCTACTTCCTGCTCCATAAAAATAGCCTGCAACTCATCAGCAACAGCTATAACAGGCGCACCTGCTGCGGCTGGCATTGAGGGCAAATCTATAAGAGTTGAACTCGCTATAAATAAGGGGGCTTCATCTGAGCCAGGAACTAAGCTTTCTTTATCACTTTCAAAATATGCAGGATAACTCTGAATACGGTTTAATACCGGCCCGTCAAAACGAGGAAATACAAGCCCAGCGGCTAGAGAAAATTCGCTATCTCCTTTCAGTCCCCAATCTTTTGGGGCTTCCAGAATTTCCGAGTTATTAACACCAAGCCACGCACGTTTCAGAGTCTTGCGCTGAAGTCCAAGATCCGTAAGTTTTCGCAAAGTTTCAGGGTCATCCTCTAGATCTTTGCGGCACTGCACCACGAAAGGAAAACCGCGATCATGCCAAGGGTTAACCTTTTTCTTGAGTGGAAAATCAGGGGAAATGACCTCGTCAGGATCTATTCCAGCCTTCTCCAGATGTGCGGGTTTAATCTTTTTCAAACCGCCGGAAACATCTTTGAGAGCGGCTTTGCGCGCGGTCTCCAGCTTTACTTTTGCCGCAGAAAGTTTGCCTGTAGTAGCTTCAATCTTCTGTCCAATAGTAGCAAGCGTAGTTCTGAATTTATCGAATATACCAAGATTAATCGCAACCAAATGCCCCTTTTCCGCGTGCATCTTAGTTGCCATGGCTTCAAGTTTATCGAGCGTGGCAGTATGCTCTGCAATCATGGTCTTAGATTTAGCAAGCATTTCTTCAGGAGAGGGAGCAGGCATACGAGGTCTATTTCCGAGCGCCTTTTGGCGAATATCATCCGCGAATTTTGGAATATTTTTAACCTTGAGCATGGAAGTCTGAGCTTTTTTCACGGTTTCCTCAGCTTTGGACATATCCATGTCCACACCACGATCAAGGAGCTTAATCTGTAAATCCCTATATTGCTCGATACTTTTAGGTTCCTCAGCCTGATCTTCGTGACGAATCATCACGCGCATAACATCCGCGCCATCCTCGTCCATAACCTCAGTCGTTCCGCGATAGATCAGCAGACCACGCATGATAGAAGGGAAAAACCAAACCGTTTCCAGCCTTGTAGAGACCTCACGAAATTCATCCGTCTCGCTAATTTCATGCGAAGGAAGCGCGCCCGCAGGAAATGTGTGCGGCTTAAATTTAGTATTTAAGGTGACAAAACAGCGCATTCTGAGCTTTGGAAGTGAGCTTTCTATTACTTGAAAATCACGGTTCATATTCTCGATGACAACAGGCTCGCCGCCTTTGAAATAGCCATCAATGAACTGATCTTCGCAAGCCATATTGAAAAATTCGTAATTCATGTCATCTGGGAAAAACGGCCAGCGCTCGTTTTTCCACTTTTCATCATAGGTGCCGTTCTTAGCAAAACGCTGCGGCCACATAAGGTCAAGCGGCCCAAACCCTGCGGGATCGGGAGACTGACCGGGCGAACCTATCTGCTGATCAGGAAGTTCGATATTCGGAAGAGGCACAGCCATAGAGCCATCCGGCATAGGCAGTTTATGAATACCTTTACCTAGCGGATTTTTTGCAAACCCATCCCCACCATAAGCAGTGGGCCAAACAATAGGCATTTCCACAAAAGGTTCAGCCTCTGTAATAAGACCCTTTTTCCAATACCTATCGCCAAAAATATTCAGTTTTTTATCAACTTCACCAACGCGCACCCGCACCTGTGAAGCAGGACGGCTCGTTCCGCGAGGAGCATGACATGAACCCGTCACCAAAAATTCACCGCGTGGCTTTGGAACACCCTGATCAAGAATAGGTTTAGGCCCAAGCTCTCCGGGCAAAGTCTTCCACAACTCCTGCTCAGTCAGCAAATTATCGGGATCATTCAGGTCAAAAAACGACATGATCCCGACACTAAGATAATTTTTATCTTTAATGCCGATTGGGCGCGGGAAGAAAGAGTGCTGTTTTTCTTTGAATATCTTCATGCATTTCCCGCGTTAAATCATGGTAATCAGGCCCGCAATTTTATTCATTTCACCTGCAACTTCGTTGGTTTGCCCAACTACTGTCGACTGCTCACCAATCGACTTAGTTGTTTCACCAATAGCTTTGGACATAACCCCTATAACCGAGCTTTTATCCCCACTAAGTTCAGTAACTTCGCCGCACAAGTTAGTAAGACACCCAGCAACGGTGTTCATTTCACCCCAGACTTTATCAACCTGCCCAGCAAGCTTACTGGATTCCCCCGCAAGCTTCTGGGTCGAGCCAGCTAATTTATTATGCTCGGCGACTAAAGTATTGTGTTCACCCCGCAAGCTATTAAGTTCCGCACTCATCGTAGTCTTGGTTCCATTTAATTTAGTCACTTCTAAAGCAGTTTTTATTTTCTCACCTGCTATTTCTGTAATTGTTGCTTCAAGTTTAGTCTCATCTTCATAAATAACCGTATGGTACGGTGCAAATTTCATCTCGCCACCAATACTGAGTCCCGTTTCAAGACCTATAACAGCATCTTCTTTGAATCCTAAAAAGGCTTTTGTATCATTACCGACAACGACCTCTTCCGAGCTTCCACCAATGAACTTAAACTCGTTCCCTAGAATCGTTGAGGCTGAAGAACCGGCAAATACGGACATGTGCGCAGAAGTATTAAGTTTATACCCATCCTCGCCACCTTCGTTTTCACGCTCCCATGTGCCATCCTCGCCAGGGGTCTCCTCATCCCCGCCAGGGGGATCGTTGGGAGTCCCCATCCGAACCCAGGTGTTGGACTTGGGAGTATGCATCAATATGCGCTCACTGCCAGCCTGATCTTCCATGTGAATATGGTTCTTCCCGCCAGTGGTAATCATGCACTTGGTCTGGCTACTATCTGTAACTAAACTTGGAGTTTCGGGGTTTGGAACTGCCGCCTGAATAATCGGCCTGTCCGGATCACCATCAATACAGGTCAGCAAAACTTCCGTGCCTTTATGCAACGGAAAATGCATACCATGGTCGGAACCGCCATAAGGCTGAGCCATGCGTAGCCATGTTGTAGCTTTACCATTATGCCTGCCGGACTCATCGAAAGGCAGAATAACTTTGTACCTGCCCTGACTGTCTAGCTCAGCATATTTACCGCTTCCAGAAGCATCAATTTTAGCGTTCATTGATCCTGTGAACTTCGGCTTAAACGATTTGCGCTCTGCCCTGTACTGCGTTGCGGCAGGGATACAGGTGAAAGTATTACGATAGTAGAGCCTATCTTCTCCCTCAGACAAATGCATCCCCAGTCCCGACACGAGATACGCTTCCTGACTGCCTTCGTGGGTTACTTCTGTGGTCAGATAACGCTGATTAAAATCCTGACGGTAATGGTCTTTCAGCTCAAAAACATACCCAGTGCGAACGTATGGAACAGTGGACACGCCATGAAATACCTTTTCACGGCAAAGATATTCCTGCGCACGTATCTTCGCCAGCTTGTCACCGTCCGAAGGAGTTAAAAAATGTTCTGCGTAGAGATATATTTCGCCCATACCATGAGGAGAAACTTCCGCTTCACAGTTCATTTCAAGGCTAGGTTTTTGATAATTATAATCTTTCAGCAACACCTTTTTAGGTAATGGCTGCTGTTTAAGCATGAAATTTTTAACAATCTCCTCACGCTTGGTAAAATCTAAATTACTGGGCGGTGAATAGCTTAAAGAAGTCCCCTGAGACATGGGCGAATGCGAAATATGAGTATCGGTAATAATCATTTTCTCGCCCTGATCGGTCTGCTCAAAATAATAATACATTCCATAGCGTTCCATCCAGCGGGATACGAAATTGAAATGAGACTCATTATACTGGCAGATATATTCCCATGAAGGATATGAAGCTTGCAACTTGAAATCAAAATTAAGGCCCTGCTTAAGACCTCCCTTCTGGAGGACTCCATCCATAAAGCCTTGCGCATTCTCGTTCAAAAAAATCTGGTTGCAATGAGTCAGAGTAGTCCACCACAATTTGGGAACAAGCTCAGCTCTATAAAAAACAATCCCGGCGGCTTGATGCATCTGTTCAAACGAACTGAGAATTCCCTTAAAAGGAATATCACCATCATCACGTTTAATTGTGAATTCCACGGGATTTTGCAGAATGGAATCCAAGTCCAAATTAGCTTTTTCCGAAATCAGCGTAATACTGAAACGGTAAATAGTAGAAAGCCCCTCGGTTCCTTTAAACTTGACGACAGTGAAGGTGTTCTTGTCCACCGCTTTAGATTCAAACAGGAATTTAGGTTTGGAATTTTCAGCCATAATAATACCCTCTTATGTTGCCTTTTAGTCCTTAGAAAAATCCATGGCAAACGAGCCGTCTTTATCAATACCGAGGTGAACAGCCGATGGCATGCCACCTTCAGTCATGTGTCCAAGAATTTCCTTAGACATCTGCGGCAAAACGTTTCCATTCAAAATATATTCAATATTACGTGCTCCAGTCTCTACCTCGGTACAGCGAGCCGCAATCTGATCAACTACAGCTTCGTCGTAGGTCAGTTTCATTTTGTTATTATTAAGCAGCATCTTTTCGAGCTTGTGTAGTTTTAGTGTCGTGATGAGTTTCATCGCATCTGGATTAAGAGATACATACGGAACCACATTCATACGCGCTAAAAGTGCCGGTTTGAAATGCTGGGAAAGAATCGGCCTGACTGCCCCGACCACCGCATCCAAAGGCATTTCATCTTCACCTTCGCCTCCGGTCATTTCCTGAATAACATCAGTAGCGAGATTGGAAGTCAAAATGATAATGGTGTTTTTGAAGCTGATATCTTTTCCCTCACCATCAGTCAGAATTCCCTTATCAAAAACTTGATAGAAGGTGTTCATAACGTCAAGATGCGCCTTTTCCACTTCATCAAGCAGAACAACGCTGTAAGGCTGGCGACGTACAGCTTCGGTAAGCATGCCGCCCTCGCCATAACCAACGTAGCCCGGGGGCGAACCGATGAGGCGGGAAACAGTATGTTTTTCCTGGAATTCACTCATGTTAACGGTAACTACGGACCTTTCATCACCGAATAGCAAGTCTGCCAAAGAAAGCCCCGTCTCAGTTTTACCAACACCGGAAGGCCCAACAATCAGAAATACTCCAATGGGCTGATCGGGATCTTTAATTCCCGCTTTTGATGCACGGATAACTTCGGCAATAGCTTCAAGCCCCTGGTCCTGACCTTTGACCCGCTCTTGGAGTCTGACATCAAGGTCAACAACAGTTTTAGCTTCATCGCGAGCCATCTTACCCACAGGAATACCAGTCCAGTCTGAAACAACGCGTCCGACCAGATCAGGTGTTACTTCTATCTGAACCATAGGATCTTTACCTTGCAACTTGGCAAGAGCTTTATCCAGCTTGGCTAATTCTTTTTTAAGCTTTTTAATCTCGGCCTCATCTTCGCCTGCGTCCTGAATCTGCTTACGCACATCAAGCACAGCGTGAGCCGCATCTTTTTCTTTTAACCAATGCTCGTGAATTTTATCGCCTTCTTTAGTCTTGTCGGCGATAAGTTTATCCACTTCCTTACAGCGCGCTTCGTCAACTTCAACGCCATTAGTGCGGTCACGGGCAACGGCCTTCTTCTCCCGTTCAAGAGCCTGAACGGAGCGCTGGCAATCTTCCAAAATAGCAGGTTTAGCGGAAAGGTTAACTTTAACCCGCGCACAAGTTGTATCAAGTAAATCGATCGCTTTATCCGGCAGGAAACGCCCTGCGATATAACGGTCAGAAAAGACTGCCGCAGCAACGGACGCATCATCACGAATAATCACGTTATGTGATTTTTCATAACTTTCACGCAGTCCGCGCAAAATGATTGTTGAAGTTTCAACGGACGGTTCATCAAGCTTAACAAGCTGGAAACGACGAGCCAGCGCAGGATCTTTTTCGAAATATTTCTTATACTCTGTCCAAGTGGTAGCCGCACATGTTTTCAGCTCTCCGCGGGCAAGTGCAGGCTTAAGCAAATTGGCAGCATCGGAACCGCCGGAAGCACCGCCAGCTCCAACCAAAGTATGAGCTTCATCAATAAATAGAATGATAGGCTTTTCACTGGACTTGATCTCGTCAATGACCCCTTTCAGCCTATTCTCAAACTCTCCTTTCATGCCCGCGCCAGCTTCAAGGAGCCCCATATCAAGCCCGACCAGCGAAACTCCGCTCAGGATTTCAGGAACATCACCTTCGATAATACGCAGGGCCAGCCCTTCGATTACAGCTGTTTTACCGACACCCGGCTCACCAACAAGAATAGGATTGTTCTTACGGCGACGAGCTAGAATATCCACCATCTGGCGCATTTCAGCGTCACGCCCGAAAACAGGGTCTATGCCGCCTTCCGCAGCTTTAGCTGTGAAATCTACACAGAACCGCTCGAGGAATCCGCCATCACCTTTTGCGGGAGATCCGCCACCACCGCCGCTCGGAGCCGCAGCAGGAAGTTTGTGCTCCACAGAAGATTTAGCAATAGACCAGAAATCTTTAAGCAATGAATCACGGCTTATTTCTGTTAAAAGGCTAGAATACGCACCAGAGGCGTAAAAATTTGGTTTAGATAGGAAAGCTAATAGCACAGCGCCGGAGCGAATGCGGCTATCGCCAAGTTCTACAGATGAAATGAGCCATGCATCCTCGAAAAGCTCAATAAGCATGGGTGAGAATACCGGCTTACCGGAATTCCCAGTTTTGAAATCTTCCAGCACATCAGACAGAGAAGCCGTGAGCCTTGCGGTTTCAACTCCGTACTGGCGGAGTATGAGAGGTAAATCACTATTAACATCCTCAAGACATTTGAGAAAGTAATGTTCCACCGAAACTTCATAATGGGTGAGCGAGACACAAAGTCCGGCGGCATTATGAAGAGCGTTAGTACTATAGGTGTTAAGTTTGGAAAGCAGATTTTTTATATCAACATTAATCATAACTTTTACCCTCTCACTAATATTTAGTCTTACAGCGTTAAATTAGCTACTTGATACGCGTCCGCCCTCATTGGGGAAAGTGGCTTCAGCATGTTCCAATCGATCTCCTGAAAACACCCATGAATCACAGCCAAGGCCAGACCATTGTTCACCGCCAAGAATCGCAGTGTGAGCCTCGCCGGGCTTCATTTCAAGAACAAGATCATATTTAAACGGCTCTACAAGATAACCGCGGACAAGATTATCAAGCTTCTTACCTTCACCTTCCCCCGGCAATAACTCATGATACCGTACAGCATCCAAACCACGAAGAACTATCGCACATTTTCCCATACGGTCATCTAATTCTTCGCCAATCCACGACCTTTCTCCAAGAATATTAGAATCCACGCCAAGCGAAAAACGCTGATCTTCGGGAAGTTTAACTTTACGCAAAACGCACTGCTCAACGCGCACTTTATCGTGATCCAAGGAATCTTTCAGGAGAGTCTTGAGCCCTAGTGCGCTTCTCGGATACTGAGTTAACAGCCCAATGTGACGATACCGGCGGCACTCCTCGGGAACTGAGGCTAAAACCTCTTTATGGCCGAATCCAAGCAGACAGTTCAAACGCTCCAGCCACGAACTATCTTCTTCATCAACAGCCTTCACCATCAATCTGGATCGGGACCACGCGCGGAAAAACTGAACATAAACATCATTGTTTATGATATCGATAAAGTCTCTGGTTACAGACTTATCTTCCGAGGCTTCCTCAAGCAGCTCCTCAGTATAAAATATGGGCATAGGGGATGATGCCCCATACAAACCCATGAAAGTTGCTTCTATCCGATAACGATCGCCGTCCTTTGAAAGCTCTTCCGTAACCTCAGTAAGATCCGTAGCCGGAAATCCAAGGGACAACTGCGGACGCACCCGAAGATGGTCGCGATAAAACGTCTCCAGATCCTTACCCGTGCAGCTCTTAGAATGCAGGCGCAATAATCGGATGGCCTGAAAAAAAGAATAGGCGGTCGGGTTATCAAGTAGCTTGCCCGTTATAGAAGAGGGCGATCGCCGATCATCGCATTCCACCGATATCGCTCCTTATTTAAAGTATCTTCCACTGTTAAGCGGGTAAAGCAATTCACAGAAGCATATCCTGCAAAGAACCTGTTCATTACAGAACTGAAAAGATATAGATCGCCACTATTGGCAAATCCGTCACAGGTAAGCGACAATTGAATATCGCGCCCGCGCATAACAAGACCTTTAACCAGCCTATCTCCCTCGCTTAACTTCATGCCCTGAATAGCCTCAACCCGTTTAGTATTCGCCACTACTGATCCGCGGTCACGGGTATCGGTAAATACATAGAGTTTGACCATGGCGCGCAGGCTATCGACATCTGCAACTGAAAGATAATTTATGTACAGATGCGACAACAATCTCCAAAGCAAGTTCTTACCAAGGGGCGGCTGAACAGGTGAAGTCGGCTGCCGGATATTTTCAAAAGTAGCCAACTCAGGCGATGTCGATGTCGGCTTTGAAATATCACCGAAACGAAGTTTCTCAGGTAAATTCCCGTTAGTGCAGGTCAAAGACATGGACAAAGTTTCGAGTCTGGGAGCTTTCCCTTGAGTCGGGTAGGCCACAGATAGGTAAAGATTTGTCTTGTCCATAACCAACGAGCGGCGGTGATGCACAGTGTAAACAGGCATTTCCTCCGACCTTGGATTAAACATTTGAAATGGCTTATATGGCCGTTCTTCAACTGTTCCCTGAACATATCCAACTACGCTATCTACAGAATAAACCTGATAATCTCCCCCCGACCCTCCAGAAGGTATAACCTGATATTCTGGTCGCTTATGATCAAGAGTTACTGGCTCAGCATCACGCTGAAAAAGATTAATGGCAGGAGTTGCGTACAAACACAGATGTTCCTCAGTAAAATCGAGCAACTCTGCAGGAAGATTGTCCAACTCCAGCACAATTTCAAAAGTTTTACCATCTCCGCGGTTTTTCCAATTATCAAGACCATCCACATCAAAAAAGAGAAATTTTTCCGGAAGAATGAAATATTCCTGTAAAATACGATAGCCCGGAAACGATTGAGAGGGATAAGGGAGCAGGGCTTCCTCGTCTTCAAAACCGACAGCCTTAAGGCTCCCAGAACCGAGCATTGCAACAGCTCCATTCGAACCGCTAACACGTATTCCCCGTATGGAATTAAAAAGGGTTTTATATCTGCTTGAAGCGGACGCATAGCCGCCTGTTAAGTGAAAACGAAGATGTGAAACATCCCACTCATCAAGTGTTAGCCCTTTTAACTCAAATCCTAGAGTCAGCGTTCCGGATGTGCCAGCCCGCTGAACCATATCAACCTTGGTAATGGTTAATGGGTGCAACTCCACATCAAAGGTCGTAGAAAAAGTACACTTAGTGCCTTTAACAGGAATAGAAGAAAGCTGAGAACCCAGCGGAATGTGGACGGTTTCCATGAGACTCGGCTTAGGAGTAAATTTAACGATCGTTGTGGACGGAATAGGCCGCAAATAGTGAGGGAAAACCAACTGCACCAGACCGTGAACAATCTCGGGAAATTCATCATCAAGCTTCTGGTTTATCATACCGGACATGAAAGCAGAGCCTTCCAGCAAACGCTCAACGTCAGGATCGGAACCCGGTCCAGTCAGCATTGGCGCCAGTGCAGGATGGTTCTTAGAAAATTCTACAGCCAGTTCGCGTAGATGCGTTAGTTCTCTTTGGTAGTACTTTTCGATCATATTATTTAGCTATCTTTAACCATAATTCGTCCATCAGGATCGAGTACTGTTTCAAAAACGACAGGCATATCCTGCCCTTCAAGCTTCAGCTTTGCTTGAAGCTTGAACTGTAAGGAAAGTGGCATATCATCTTCAGGTATAAACTGAATATTCACATTTTCTAACCGAGGTTCATATTTAAGAATGACCTCAGTCATTGATTCTTCAATATCACGGACAGCATCAAGCCCCGTAGCCCCGATCATAGAAGTAAAGTCGGGAACGCCATAATCAGGAGCAATCTGAGCATTTCCCTGACGCGTGTTCAGAATCATGCGCAAATGCCCGAGAATGGATTTAACCACCTGCCCCGGTTCAGCGGCATCGCGCCAATCAGGATCCTGTTCCATGAACCTGATACGCTCAAGCAGACGTTGCTCGTTCATTCAATTACCCCGATAAAAAAAAGAGGGCCCGAAGGGGGCCCTTCTTATAATTTCTTAGCTTAATTTACAGTCGGTATCTTAGCTTGATTTCCAATCATCAGTATACTCAATATTACCGTCTGCGTAGGTCCAGGTAATTTTTGAGTAAGTAAAGCTGATGTCTTCCATATCATGATAAGGCTTATTATCAGGAAGGAAGGTCACAGGTTTATATGCATGATGATTAACGATAATCGCTTCTTCCATTTTGATTGTGTAGTATTTTTTCTCAATACCAGTTGGATCAATACGGTAATGGTCGATTTCAACGGTCAACTGCTCGCCTTTACAACATGCCTGAGCAAGTTTTGGAGAAGCATTATCAATATGTTTAGTCACAGTGAAAGGTCTATGGATGCGCTGCCCAGTAGGTAGACCAGTGTGAGTATCTTTAGGAATTTCAACATTATGCTCGACAGCATAGATAAGCATGGTGTCTTTTTTATCACCAGCCTGAGTACAATCGCCTTTGATCTGACCTTGAGTCTTGCCTGTCACTTTCATGTATGAAGTTAATGCCATGATCTTTCTCCTTGTCATTTCATGTTACAAATACACATTTAAGATGTCGCCTACACAAAACGGAAGGCGACCCGGCTAACCTAAGAGACTATTCTTTTTCCAGCTTACCAACCAGAGATAGAGTAAACGCTGCGCCCATGTACTTGAAATGAGGACGGGCTTTTAGGGAAACCGAGTACCAACCCGGATCGCCTTCAACATCATTAACCTCTATCTTTGCCATGCGAAGCGGCCTGCGGCTACGTACGCTTGGAGCTGGATTATCCATCTCAGTTACATATTGAGATATCCAAGTATTAAGCTCGCGCTCTAAATCGCCACGCTCTTTCCACGTACCGATGTTCTCACGCTGAATAACTTTAATATAATGGGCCAGACGGTCCATAATCATCATATATGGAAGCTGAGTAGACAGCTTATAATTAAGCTCTGCCTCCTTGCCTTCCTTGCTAGTACCGAAGAACTTCGGTTTCTGTGCGGAGTTGGCTGAGAAGAAGGCCGCATTATCACTACCTTTACGCATGGTCAGGCCGATGAAACCTTCTTCGGCTAATTCGTATTCCCTACGCTCAGACAAAAGGACCTGAGTTGGAATCTTGGTCTGAACCGCGCCCATAGCTTCATACTGATACAAAGGAAGATCTTCTACCGCTCCACCACCCTGTGGCCCTATGATATTCGCACACCAACGGTATTTTGCGAATGAATCCGTAAGCTTGGAAGCAAAAGCGAAAGCAGTGTTCCCCCAACAGAAATCATCGTCGCCATCTGCTACAGATTCCTGATAATTGAAGGTCTTAGCAGGCAAAGTATCTTGTCCGTAAGGAAGTCTGAGCAAGAATTTAGGCAATGTCAGCCCAACATTTCGTGCATCATCAGACTCACGGAATGAGTTCCATTTTGCATACTGCGGCATTTCGAAAATGGACTTCAAATCTTTCAGATTTGGAAGTTCACTCCATTTTTCAATTCCAAAAAATTCAGTTCCGGCAGCAGCAATAAACGGAGCATGAGTCATTGCAGCAACAGCAGCTGTGTACTGCAAAAGTTTCATATCCTGAGGACCGGGACCAAAATCATAGTTTCCGACAATAGCCCCGAAAGGCTGTCCTCCGAACTGGCCATACTCAGCAGTATAAGCCTGTTTGTAGAGGCCGGATTTAGTAATTTCCGGAGCATCATCAAAATCATCAAGCAAATCAGACTTAGATACGTTCATCAGCTGAATGCGGACATTTTCACGAAAATCTGTGCGATCCACTAAAAATTTAAGCGAACGCCACGAAGACTCCATCTGCTGGAAGTCTTTGCTGTGCATGATGCTATCCATCTGCAGAGACAATTTCTGGTCAATTTGAGCCAGCATATCGTCAACCAGCCCGCCGGAAATCTTAGCCCCTTCGCGCTCAGGCTTAACCATCTCTTCAAGGAAAGCCTGCAAACCGGCTTTGGTCACGGAATAGGCTTCATCGTCCGGTTTAAGCTTCGTTGCTTCAACAATATCGTCTAGCAAAGACCCTTCAGTCGCAGTTTCAGCGGCCTGTTGCTGTTGTTCTTGTTTCTCTTCAGCCATATACGACCCCCTTACTCGATTCCAAGTTCTTTAAGTAAACGTTCACGCGCACCAGCGTCCTTGACCAAGCTCTGAACTTTTTTCCTGAATTCAGGAACATTGGAAAGCGGGCTTTTCAAAGCTTTAAGAGCCTCGCGCAGTTCCATAAGTTGCTGCAATTCAGGAACCTGTTTGATAATCTGGTCAGGATCAAAATCTTTAAGGCTGTCAAATTTAAGTTTCACAGCCATTTGAGCGTCCGGCTCATTGGTGAGTTTATTATCAACTCCCAAAGTAAGCTCCAAATCCTGAGCTTTGAGAACCTCATTGAAATTGTCTTTGTCGATATTAACGGGGTCACGGTCCTCGACCATGCTATCATCGCTCTTTTGAGAGAAATCGCCCAGCACCAGAAGCTTCAGAGGAAGTTCCACTTCTTCTTTAGCATTACCAGTTTCCGGTTTATAAACTATGTTCACCCTTTCTTTCGGGGCAACGGATCCTTCTTTCGCCATGCTTTTGACCTCCAATAAATCGTTCCAAATATTATTCCAGCGAACCTCAGTTCAAACCATCTATTTTAAGCGCCTCAGCAGGATTAATTCTGCAGATTTGCTTCAATGTATCCTTCGCTAAGAGAGCTGCTTCATCTCCACCCTCTGCTATAAGAGCTTCGTAAACTGTCATAAGCCCTCTAAGAGCCAGTTCCGGGTCCCACTTATCAAGACGAAACTTCTTGATATGCTCAATAACTTCATCCGCATGAGCATGTGCAAGCCCGCTCTGATCCACATCAGTAAGAAGCCGGATCAGCCCGAGCCTGAGCAAAAAACGCTCATGTCCAGAGGGACTACTATTTAAACTATCCTGAATAATGGACACAGCGTCAAATATTTTTTTACTTTTTACCAATTTAGCGGCTTCGGCAAAGATCTTTTCCGCTGCGGCTCCTTTCTCAGCGGTTCCGCCAAACCCCGCATCTTTCTCCCTATTAAGAGATTTCAGCCAGGACTTCGTCTTGGTGTCGGCAAAAGGGGTTCCGTCCGAAAATGTCATAGACTCAATACCCGCAAGCCTTTTAACCAGGACACTAACCTCAAGCTCCACCGCAAGCTTAGAGTTTGAGTAATCCTCCCCAAGACCCTCAAGAGCAAGAACGGTAAGGTGACTTAAATCAAGCCAGAAAAGGAATTGGCCGACTCTCGACTCAGCGGCCTGAGCGGCTCCGATATAATCGCGGCTGTTTAATAAGCTGATTATAGAGTCTTTGACCGAGCTATCAGGCGAGGGAATCATAGTCAGACCTTTCTCAGCAGGAGGCAATGCAACTACGGGAAGCCATGCAGCCATTCTCCGCAGCCTGTACCCAGCAACATTCGCCACATCATTGGCGAGCTGATAATCAGCAACAGCAGAAAGCAAATCAAGCCCCGCGCTGAGCTGCCTTTGACATTCCTCTGGCGAGTTAATGCTTCCCGCAGAAATACCATCAGATCGTGCAGACTGCGTCGTAGTGGCAGCACTTACACTTTGCGCTTTTACCTGCTGCTTACTTTCGGACTCAGACTGTTCCGCACCGGAATCCTGCGGCTGTTCAGATTCTGGATCTTCGGTAGCCTCAACAGGTAAACGGTTCGCATAATCAGCTAAACTCCTAAGAATGGGTGCATCGTCTGCTTTTTCCGCAAGAGCTTCATCCAGACCGGTAATACGCTGAGCTAAGAGATCAACGGTGTCCTGTGGAATGTCACCACCCTCATAAGTGGTGAGAAATTTTTCGGCATTATCAGACCACCAGCTTATGGCATTAAACCTTCCACGCATCCTCTTTTTAGCAGGATACATGTTGTCCCAATATTCAGTGACCATATCCAGCAAAATCTGAGCACTGACAGAAAGTCCTTCAACTCCCTTCAAGTTCAAAAGAGCAACACCAAGATATGAAGCTACTTTGATATCTTTAGATTTGCTGGATAAAATAGCCGAACAAAGTTTAACAACCTGCTTCCAATCAATAACCCCGTCAGCCGTAACGCTGGTAAGCTTATCGACCTGCTGTTGAAGCTCATCATATTCCGGTTCGTAACGGGCATCGTCACCCGCTGGTTTGGCCACGCTTATAGGTTCTTTACCGAGAGTTATCAGATCCATTAATCCCCCACGAACACCATGAAAAAATTATACAGGCGAGTCTCAAATAAAATCAGCACATCTAATCAGTCCTTTAATAGACTTACTTTGTAGGATAAATCATACTGAGTAATTTAGCAAACAAAGCCTTTAGGAAAGCTCACACCGTCACTTCAAATCAATATTGTTGTAATAATCACCACTATTCCATGTAGCATATTGCTTGTTTAGCCGTTGTGCTGTTATCTTCTTAACTCTGGTACATTATCAATGCAGGAGACAGATGTGGAAATTATACTAGTATATGCAGCTATAGCTGCCTTCATCCTCGCCATAGCGGGATTATTTATTCCACAAAAATTAGTTTTCTGGTGCGGACCAGACTATAGAGACAAGGCCATGGCTTTCACCACCTATCTCTCACTGAGCATCGTTTTATCTGTAATTTTTGTTATCGTTGTGCCCGAACCTCCGCAGGCTCCTGCGCCGCAAAAACAAATGACGGTTGAAGAAGTTCACCCAGCTCAGCTAACCAAAGATCTCTTCTTACGTCAGGTAGAACAATACCTCGCCAGACAACCGAATTTCGCCATAGAACATTTTGAACTATCACTGCTCGTTTTCGGTAGGGAGGGTGCAACATGTTTGCTTCTTTCGTCATCATATCCAAACAATGAGATAGCACGGCAACACGCGACTCAAGTTGTCGCCGGCATGGTTGCAACCTTTAAAAAGTATAGCTGGAAAGTAGCAAACCCATTCTTGATAGAATGTCAGTTACAGATAGACAGCCCTGAGATGAATGAAAGCAACCAGACTGCATCTCCTATATCTTTTGCCCGCTTCGAACCAGATACTGGCATGACAACATGGATCAATTTACAGTAAACTAGAATTCAGATTCACGAGCATACGTGGGCCAAAGTTCGCTCTAACCGAGAAACCATAAAGAAAGGAACACATGTCTAAATTATTTGAACCTACCGAGATTAACAGGCTGAATATAAAAAACCGCTTTGTAAGATCTGCAACATACGAAGCGATGTCCGGACTTGATGGAAAAGTGCAAGATCAACTGCTAAGCTACATGGCTGATCTTGCTAAGGGCGACGTAGGCTTAATAATCAGCGGGCATACTCATGTTGTGCTTGAAGGTCAGGCAGGCCCGAGGCAGATGGGCATATACTCTGATGATATGCTTGATGGTTTAAAAAAGATGACAGCGACTATCCACGAAAATGGAAGTCTAGTTGCCGCGCAGCTTGCGCATGCAGGTAAAAAAGGCATCGGGTGTGGGGAATATGGACCGCTCGGTCCATCAGATGATTTTGAGGAAAAAGTTCTAATAGCTTCCGCAATGACCGCCAAAGACATAGACAGAACCGCAAAAGCCTTTGCAAAAGCAGCAATAAGGGCCGTAAAATCCGGTTTTGATGCAGTACAGATCCATGCGGCTCATGGATATTTGCTTAGCCAGTTTTTATCTCCCCACTACAATAAACGTGGGGACGAATACGGTGGAAAGCTTGAAAACCGCGCAAGATTTCTACTCCAAGTTTGTGACAAAGTAAGAGAATCTGTTGGCCCTTCCTTCCCGGTAATGGTCAAGATAAATTCAGAGGATTTTGTTAAAAACGGAATGACAGAAGAAGAGACAATCGAAGTCTGCCGCATGCTTGAAGAGCACACAGTTGACGCCATTGAGATCAGCGGAGGAACCTTCGAATCCGGCAAATTTACGCCATCAAGAGCCGGCACTTCAAAGTCCGAAGACCGTGAATTTTACTACGAAGAAACTGCCAAACTCTTAAAGGAAAAAATAAATATTCCACTAATTCTCGTAGGTGGGTTCCTGTCTTTTAATGTTGTAGAAAAAGCTGTGACTTCAGGTCTGGCCGACTACATTGCCCTTTCAAGGCCACTAATCAGAGAACCTCACCTCATAAAAAGATGGGCAGAAGGAAACAGGGAAAAAGCAACTTGTATATCATGTAATAAATGCTTTTCTACACTCTCAATGGAAGAGGCTCTGCACTGCGCAGCTGAGAAAAAAGCATGATATCTTGAATGCTCTTAGAAAATCAGCTTACCTTAGACCAAACATTCATGGACTCAAGGCTACCGCTGATATTTGTGTTATTTATCAAACGTCCGGCGTATTCATAGCCTCCTTTGGAGAACAATGAATTTATCCCATAGGAGCAACCACGGGCTATGGTGAAAAGACATTTAATTCCAGCCTTATCACAATCTTTTTCAAGAGCACGAAGCAATGCTCCGGCAATGCCCATTGCGCGGAACGCAGGATTAACTGCAAAATCAGTCATTTCCGCACTCCAGCCGTCTTTGCTGACCTCTGCCGAGGCGGCTCCGACGAGTTTATCGCCCTCAAATACTCCTATAAAACGAGTACCATCATCCATTTCCTGACGCACAAATTCAGGGTCAGTGATGGGAAATGGATAGGTTTTAAAGGTCTGTCCGTAAAGCGTTGCAAGCACGCTTACATCTTCGACCCTCAAACTACGCATATTCAGGCTACCGGGAAGGGTCGAAACATTTCCCTTCCCGTGTTTGCTTTTGGCAACTGAAAGAACATTATCAAGCTCCTCCATGTTGCCTAGCTCTCTGCGCCAAGGATAGCGATACAAGCTAAGAAAAACCCCAGCTTCACCGTCAAACATATTCGGAACTTCCGCTTCCTTTTCAAACCCGCAGGACAGAAAAGGTACAGCCTGCGATTCGGGAATTTTTGCGAAAATCTTAGATACATCCTTGCTCGCAGCGATGTCCGTCAATTCATCAATAATGGCCGGACCGTCTTCTGGCGCTAGCGACATGAGATAGATACGGTCATTAAACGGTCCCACCTGTATAGTACTCTGCCCAACCTTAACGACGGAATCATGCAACATTAGAATTGCGCTCCATCCTTTCAGTATCTTCAGGAGTCAGGCTAAGAGTCTCATCCCAATCAGAAATAAGCTTTTGAACACCGATGGCCTTTTCTTCCGCATCATCTTCTTTGAGCTGAAGGTTACAATCGGCGCAGTTCCTATCGCAATAGTTGCACTCATAAGACTCAGGCTCAGTATATGTAGTAATGACTCCTTCATAATTTCGTAGCACAACCTTATTGCTAGCCCATGAAATTATATAGTTAGGCATGACCGGAATCTTACCGCCACCACCCGGAGCATCCACAACATAAGTAGGCACGGCAAAGCCACTGGTATGCCCGCGCAAGCTTTCCATAATCTCGATGCCTTTCCCAACAGGAGTCCTGAAATGACTTAGCCCTTCGGAAAGATCACACTGGTACAGGTAGTAAGGGCGAACGCGGCTCTTAACTAGCTTATGACTTAATGTTTTGATCAATCGAGGACAGTCGTTAACACCTGCCAGCAGTACACTTTGGTTACCTAAAGGGATGCCGACATCAGCAAGTTTAGCAAGAGCTCTTCTGGATGAATCGGTCACTTCGCGGGGATGATTGAAATGAGTATTAACCCAGACTGGATGATGCTTCTTAAGCATGTTCACAAGGTCATCAGTAATGCGATAAGGAAGCACAACAGGCATACGGGTTCCGATGCGTACAACTTCCACATGCTCAATCTCGCGAATCTTGGTGAGAAGCCAATCCAGCTTCTCGTCGGAAAGCATGAGCGGATCGCCGCCGGAAAGGAGTACGTCACGTACCTGTGGAGTGTTGCGGATATATTCTATCCCCTGCTCAAGTTGCTGCCGAGAAGGAATAGAATCCTGATCGCCAACCTTACGCTTGCGAGTGCAATGCCTGCAATACATGGAACAAAGATTACTTACATGGAAAAGCACGCGGTCTGGGTAACGATGGGTAATTCCGGGCACGGGACTGTCTTCGTCCTCATGCAACGGATCAGACATATCACACCGTTCTATTATGAGCTCTTTAGGACTTGGGAATGACTGCAAGAAGACAGGATCATTTTTATAATCCTCTACATCGATCAGTGAAAGGTAATAAGGAGTGATCCCCAAAGGGAATTTCCGCAAGGTCATCTCATGTTGCTTTCTTTCACTATCACTAAATGTAATTCCGAGGGCTTTTTCAAAACTAGAAACAGTTTTAATAGTATTACGAACATGCCATTTCCAATCGGTCCAATCGGACTTCGAGGATTTAATATCAATAACACCAGCCAATTCTTCCTGTCGTTCTGTATAAACGGTCATAACATCCTGTGAGTTTTTTATTATAAAATCTGAAACAATAAACCCGTTAAACAAGTCAACATAATCCACAAGAGACAGTTTTAAAAACCGCATCTCATAAGAGTATTTTTTAAGAGTTATTCAAGGGTAATTGTACTAAGGCTTGAAAAAGGAAAACGCTGATAGCCTTTAAGAGAGTATATAAAAACAGAATGAAGGATCTACCACAAGGTGACCGATTAGGTATAAAATGGGTATAAGATATACCCAATAGAGGTTAAGAGCTGACCTGATGCTTAAGGTAGGAAATAAGAGAAGTACCCGTGCCGCGCAATCCAAGTTTGCGGCGAATATTTTTACGATGGGTACGAACGGTATCAGTCGAGATAGCTAACAACTCCGCAGTATGCTCGCTACCCTTTCCTGCTTCAATATAGCGACATATTTCGATTTCACGAGGAGTCAACTGTAGCAATAGATCTTCGAACTGATCCCCGCTTTCTCCAGCCAGAGCGGATAGACGCTCCTTAATAAACTTTCCGAAACTTTTGCGCATTTGAGGAAGAGGCTCTTTAATCATTCTATCCAGCGCGGGGTTGATCTGCTCCCGAACCTGCTGAGAAAAATCTTCGTGCATATCTCGCTTTTCTTCTTCCACAGACTCAATCACCGTGCGCAAAGCCACATTCATCCCATCCACCTGCTCGCGGGTTTCTTCAAGGCCAGTCTCAAGGCGTTGTATATTTGTCATGTCGCGCAACACCAGATGAAAAACTATATCGGACTGCAAGCGCACTTTGTGTAAAGTTAACTCGACAGAAATTTCTTTACCGCTACTATTGATTGCTGTGAGCAGATCATCGAAAGGAACCGGAAGCTCAGCTGTGCAGTTCTCAAAATATTCCCGAACAACAACAGAGGAAGCGGCACTAAAAATATTTAAACAGCTGTTACCGGACAGAGTTGCCCGCCGCCCGAAAGCCTTCTCTGAGGCAGGATTCGAGGTCAGTATTCTAAAAGAAGAATCGGTAAGTATTGTAGAATCGTGCGCAACTTCAAATAAGGCATTAAAAAGAGAGACACTGTCATCAAGGGCTGCAATATTATCCTCAATACGCTCTTCATACGTTTCATGCAATTCAACAAACGGCGCGTTGTTTGTAACAACAGCTACATATCCTTCTGAACAAAATGGACCGCAAAGAGGGATAAGGCGCAGCGAAAAGCTACCGCCACCGTCCCCATAAGGTATTTCGTAAACGTTTTCAGCGGCATATAGCTTCACAAACTCTTTAATATCTGAAACATCTACCCCCAGAATACTCCAGAGACTGCGCTCACATAGAGGCCCGTCAAAAAATTCCACAGCAGGAGGATTGGCGGAACAGATAAAACCTGCACCGTCAGTGAATAGAATAAAATCTGAAAAAGATTCAAAGACTTCTGATATTTGCTCAGACAGCCTGTCTAAACTTCCATGATCGTCTGCACTCAAGGAAACACTCCGTCTAGGTAAATCAAACTAATTTGAACCATTACTTCTAAATATTTGCTCTTTCCTTAAAGGCGTAAGAATACACGCTACCTATTACAGTATAATAGGTCTAGCAGGAACGACTTTGGTTAACAACGTTATTACTAGCCCACGGGAAAAGACCCAATCTAGCTTTTCACCTGCATATATTATTATCTAATATCAGACATGATTTCTCAACATAAGTTCTGCGGGATATGGATGCAGGTAATATTGCTTATCCAAATACTCTTTCCCATACTTCCGGACATAATGGTTGATCATTGTCATGGGGACGATAAGGGGGACAAGTTCTTTCTGATACTGACCAATGAGTTCAAGCAACTCGACTTTCTCGGATGAGACCAAATCCTTTTTGAAATAACCCACGGCATGAGTAAGGACATTTACATTTTTGCTCACAGTGTGTTTGTAGGAAAGAGCTTTAAAAAGCATCTCAAAATATTGCTGGAAAGTTTCATCGGTTTTAGCAACACCGGCTTGAGCTACAAGCTTGCCCATAGCGCGATAAACAACCTCATTATGGGCCATAATCAACATCTTGTGTCTTGTGTGAAACTCGACAAGCTTCCCAACTGTCCGCCCATTTGCCATGGCTTCGCGCCAACGCTTGAGCGTGAACACTCTTGATATGAAATTTTCTCTTAATCGAGGATCATGAAGCCGACCATCATCTTCGAATGGTAACTGCGGAAAGCGGTCCATAACCATGCGAGCCCATAGTCCACTCCCTTCGAGTCGAGGCATCCCATTTTCACTATAAACTTTAACACGGGCCATTCCGCTAGACGGTGAACCATATTTAAAGACATATCCGCAAGTACCTTGCTCTTCGAGTTGTTGCAGACGCATCGCTCCCCACTTCTGCATTCGATCAGTCCAGTCTTCACCGGATTTGCGTCCAACAAGCCGGGGCGAATCAATCTCACCAACAAGTCTTACAGCTTCACGAGGGATAGGCATACCGGTTTCAACTTCTGGACAAACAGGCACCCACTCCACATACCTACCCAGCGTATCGCGAAGGAATCTATCAAGCTTTTGCGATCCATCATATCTAACTTTATGTCCAAGAAGACACTTAGCGATTCCTAGCTTTATTTTACCGCCCATCTCGTTTTCTAGCATAACCATTAAACCACCTCATCTGTACGTGTTTACAGAAATACTCCTCAACAAAAAATCAGCACAACAAAATCTGCCAGCTCCTTCTCTTAGAACACATGTCAATAGATTTTAATATGAGCTTATGCAAAACACCAACATTATTTATTAGTTTTGCGCAACTCACTATAGAAATTACGCTACAAACTAAGGCTAATGAAAATTCAATGCTTGCCAGACCTGTAACGCACGTCTAAATGTACTGAAGCAATTCAAAGTAGTCAGTGGAGCACTTCCTACTGACAACTACAAATAAATATTAACTTAATTAATTGAACAAAAACCAATTGAGGGTATTTTTTAATGAACCAATCTGAAGAGAATCAAAAACTGATACTCAATTATGTAGAAAAAAACTGTGTACGTACCGGACTACAGACACACCCCATGCCGGATGTAACTGAAGCAGTTGTTGGCGGCCTTACCAACCATTTGAATCTGTTGAAGAGGCCCCTATGTCCCTGCCAGTTCTATCCTGACAAACAGGAAGCGGTGCAGGAGCGGACCTGGCTCTGCCCTTGTGACGACATGAAACAGTATAAATACTGCCACTGTCTGCTCTTTGTTAATTCAGAAGGAAATCCCATAACTGAGCACCTTCCTAAAGACCATGACGGGCTGACCACTTACGGCCTTGTTGCTGATCCCGCACCGGAAAAAGGGCGCAAAGGACAACACCGACCTACCGAAATTAAAACGGCTGAAGCTAAAACTGTTTCTCCGTAATAGCGGATATCTGTAACCATAAGCATCAGTAATTATAATTTAGTTAAAGCCTGCCGAAGCGAAAGTTCAGCGCAGCGCTTATGAAAATATTAATTGTTCAGATTGGCGGCATTGCTATTCCTGTGGCAATGCGCCAACCCGTTCATTTTTTTTTGCAAAGGACATAAATATATTAATCAGTAAAATGTTAATAATTTATATTAAAACAGTCTCTTAAATGGTTATGAACAAAAAAGAGATTGCCTGTGGATAACTACCGTCCACCTCCACGTCATCCCTACTCTCCCATGGGCTAAAGAGATTTGAACATGAAAAAGTCTAGAAAGACCTTGACCCAAAACGCTGATTTGTTAGACTTACTTTCGTTGATTTTGAACTTCAGGAGTCTGATTTTTTTAGACCTATAATGAGGGAACCCGGTTAGATTCCGGGGCGGTTCTGCCGCTGTATTTTTTAACCGTTAAGGATTAAAAAAAGCCAGCCCCCCTGCCTGAAGCATGCCTGCATTATGCAGACATTTTCAATTCCCCGGATGCGCCTGTCTATTCTGACAATTGAAAAAGGACATCCGGCCCAAAAAAATCCCGCAGAACGAGCCTTCTGGGCCGCCTGCACCACAAGCTCACTCCTTATTCTCCACGTGGAGCCTTGCATGTTAGCAATTTTAAAATTGTGATATCGCTAGCGTCTTGCACTGTGGCCAAAGGTTAGGGCAGACAATCACTTCAAAGGACCTTTTTTAATGACTGAACACTCCGTTATCACCCGCGAATCAGCTAAGATGGCCCTTGAAGAACACACACGTTTTCAAGAAACAGTTAGCTCAAAAAAATATCAAATCCGTGACCGCAAAGGGCGCCTTCAAGAGCACTCTTTTACTGACGTCAAACACAGGCTTTGCCGCGAATATTTAAAACAGTCCAAATTTGATAAGCAAGAGAACCAACAGGTATGTGAAATGCTCCAGTCCGGACGCTTCATACCTGCCGGTTCCATTTTATCCGGGTTAGGTAACGACTATATAAAATGCTCCCTCAGCAATTGCTATTTAGCCAAGATCGAATCCGACTCTTTGGAAGGAATCTTTGAGGCTCAAAAAAAACTTGCCAGGACCTATTCCTACCGTGGAGGCAGCGGGGTCGACATCACAATATTGCGCCCTTCGGGAGACCCTGTAAATAATGCTGCGGTCACTTCCTCCGGAGCTGTCAGCTTCATGCCTCTTTTCAGTGAATTAACGAACACCATAGGTCAAAACGGCAGACGCGGCGCGCTCATGATATCTCTGGACATCAGGCACCCTGACACTCGTCGTTTCATCTGGTGCAAAAGTAAACCTGAAGAAATATTTGGAGTTGATTCCCTCACGGGCAAAACTCAAGATGTATTCGGGGCAAATATCAGCGTCAAAATTACTGATGAGTTCATGCAGGCCGTTGAAGAAGACAAGGACTGGACCTTTATTTTTCCCGACCGTGTAAAAATAACAGGTAAAATATGTGATTCCGACACCTTACAGCTTCTTCCAGAAGTATATGACGCCCTTGATCCGCAAGTAGGAGATCGTCTTGAGGCTGAGATTGTCTACAAAGTAATTTCCGTTGATCCAAAAAAACATTTGATCAAGGTCCAGCCGCATCTTCCAGAGAATGATGATCAAGCTGTTCTTCCTAGCGATACACTGACCTTCATCCTTACTAGGCGTCGCAACGAGACTTCAGACATATTCGATCCTATAAAGTCCGTATATAATGATATCTGGGACGGCGACTACAGCAGTTGGAAGGATCTTAACCTTCCTTTCAAACCGTATGAAACAGTCAGCGCGCGTAAACTGCTCGAAGAAATCAGCGATTCTGCGTGGCAGTCAGGTGATCCGGGCATCCTTTATCAGGATACAACACAGCGCAATACCCCCGGTACATATATTGATCCCCTACGGCTCAAGCCCATGTCCACCAATCCGTGTGGCGAGCAAAGCCTTAGCTACTGGAACAATTGCCTTCTCGGCGCCATGGTTTTGTATAGGTATGTAGCCAACCCCTTTACCAAAGAAGCTAAATTCGACGCGGATCTATTTCACAACGACCTAGCCCGGACAATGGCCTTTATGGATACTATGTCCGACTTCAATCAGGATAAGCATCCTCTCCAGAAACACCGCGATGCGGATAAGTATGGAAAAAGAATCGGTATAGAATTTACTGGGCTAGGAGACATGCTGGCAATGATGGGCATGCGCTACGGAAGTGAAGAATCCATATCCTTTGTCAAAAATATTCTGCGGGATAAAGCCATAACCGAAATATCCATCAGTGCGGATATTGCCGAGCGCTTAGGAGTTGTTGAGGCTTTAAAGGACCCAGCAGCTAGAACCCGTTTTCTGGAATGCCCTTACATCGTAAACCTAGATTTACCCAAAAAATTACAGACTAAAATAATGAAAGTGGGTCTTCGCCATACGGCCTTTAATACAGTTGGACCATCAGGTTCCATTTCCATTATGTCTGATAATTGCACCTCAGGAATCGAACCGGCGTTCCTTTTCAGTTACACCAGAGAAACCCGCCTTGAAGCTGGAAAAGTTTTTGAATTCATTCATATGCCTCCATTGAAATGGATGATCGAAACAAATCAGGAAGAGTTGTTCGGCAAATATACCGCCATGCAGCTTAAAGAAAAATTAAATTACGTCCAGTCCGATGAACTCGATTACATGGACCGTATCCGCATGCAGTCCGCGATTCAGGAATACACGGACAGTTCCATTTCTTCGACCATCAACCTTTCCGAAGATACGCCCAAGGAAACCATATTCCAAATTTACCTTGAAGCATGGAAGCACAACCTCAAGGGGGTAACGGTCTTCCGTAACGGTTGTAAAAAAGGTGTTCTGAGCAAGAAAGAAGAGGCGAAAGAGGCCGATCCGACCATGCTGGGCCAAAACCCCTCTCTATTTGAAAGAGAGTTAGGTGATATCGAACGAGCCGAGCGGCACCGGGTTACGTGGAAAGGGTCCAAGATGTATATCATCGTATCCTTAGATGATTCCGGCAACCCTATAGAAATATTTGTCAAACTTCCGAAAGAAGCGGGCATGACGGGCTCTGGAATCTACAACGAGCAGGTCTTTCAGGAAAAATATTCTCTATGGGAAACCATCACACGTTTGATCAGTATGCTTCTTCGCGTCGGCATGCCCATCGACCGAATACTCACGCAGCTAGAACGCTCCAGCTACAATATAATTGATGCATCTGCGATCATTTCCCGCATCCTGCGCCAATACATATCATTAGATATGGATGATCAGACCATCGTATCCAAAGGACTAGGAAGCCCCTGTCCTGAGTGCGGCCAAAATGCATATGTACCAGAGGGCGGATGCAAAATCTGCAAAGCTTGCGGCTACACGACCTGTGGCTAAAGCCTGCTTCTAAATATGGAGAAACATAGTTTCTTCATCATTGTACTACAGTCTATAAGCGAAAAGCCGGACGGTGATTTAATCACTGTCCGGCTTTTTTGTGTATTTCTAGTTACGTGAGAGAGCAGTGAAGATGCGGCTAGGAGTCAGCATCTTCTTCAGGCAAAGGATTCGCAAGAGAATGAGCTATCATTGCGTCGAGCAGATGTTCAGTATTTGCAGCCTCGTCGTCAGAGCCCATCTCTTTTAATCCGGCAAGTGATTCACCAACCATATTAAGTCCTTCCACACGGCTGCCTGAAACATAAAGAAGCTGGCCAAGAAGCTCACCGATAGGACAAATGTAGGACAAATCTCCAAGGTCTTTAACTAGAGCATATGCCTCAATCAGCATGAGCAAAGCCCCTTCCTTGTTTTCTCTGGAAATCTCAATTTGTGCCATCTCAAAAAGAGTTTGGCCACGACCATTGGAATCATCATTATCTTTGCATTCCTTAAGACGCTCTTCAAGTTGCTTAAGCGCTTCCTCAGCCTGATCGTTTTGCTCAGAATTATTCATAGACATTATTTATTATATCTCCATGTTTGAAATAGTATATTTAGGTGTACGTGATTCGTAGAAATCACTTCAATTTGTCCAACGCAGCTAACAAGTCCTTTTTTTGCAATTCAGGGACGTAAGATTGCGCAACTTTTTTACCATTTTCCAAAAGTTCTTTGCACCCGTTATGGTTCAAAGCCTTCTGCAGGTTCTCAACAAGGGTTACTGTTGATTCAGGATCAAAGTATAATGCATATGGGCCAATCTGCTCCTCGCACAACTCATGAAACATATTATGAGCGGGAATATCTGATAGAACACAGACGCAACCTGCGGCCATACCTTCCAATGCGGGCATACCAAATCCTTCTGAAAGTGAAGCAGCAACAACAATATCACTCTTGTCATAAATTTTGTTCATACCATCGTCATCAAGTTGGGAATAATATTCGTCGACAATCCCTGATTCAATTTCCTCTTCATAAATCTGTGAAGGAGAAACACGGATAAAATTGATGTCCATTTTCTGCTTAATTATGCGCACGGCCTCAAAAATACGTACTATATTTTTACGCCCAAGGCGGTAATCTCCAATACTCAAGACAGAAGGAACGGCTCCACTATTGGGAGTAGCACAATCAAACAACGAAAGATTTACTGTATTCCTGATGAACTCATAATTTACATGAAATTTATTATCTAATTTATGTGCCACAGTATGGCATGGGGTCCAAGAGAATCCACCAGACCTGTAAGTTCTTTCGATATTAAACTTCTGTAATGCAAACTTCACCTTCAAAAACAAACGTCCAAGAAAAGATGAATACTTGTCGAGTTTTCCTTTTTCAGAGTAGTAGCTTTGCAAATCGTCTAATTCGTAGCGCTGATAAAACATCACAACTCGCCCTAACCCAGATTTAAGACATTCTTTAAAGTCTGAAAGTCTCGTTGCAATAACAACGTCAACCTGCCCAATCATTTCAGCGGGATCTTCAATAAGAACACAGTTTTTTTTAAATTTATACTCAGTTAAAATTCGCTTAGCAAAAAACGATACATCATAGTCAGACGCATCTAAAATTCGCAGATGTTGGTTAATAACCTTGGTTCCACCTGTTAATGTTAAATCTGATAGGTAATAACCAACCTTCATTACAACCCCATTTTTTTAACGAATTTAATATTATATATATTCTTTGTAACTCAACCCGATTATTAAAGGATATATCGAGCTAGAGTCTTTTGATAAAACGCTAATAAAGTCAAGTTTGAAGTATCTTAAAAATGGCCGACATATGCGGAAAGTTAAGAGCAGATCATGCATGATAAACACGCATGGATCTTGTACCGCAGCAGACAGACTGTCCGCCTTTTATGTAGTATTTCAAACAGGCAATATCGCAATATCTTGTACTCAAAGAATTTGCGTTCAGACATCTTATCAGCTAATCGTACGACAAATAAAAACTTCAATTTCAACTATCAAGATAAACACTCAGAAAGAATTATATCTAACAAAAAAAGAGCCTGTAAATTTTATGGAAAAATTTTATAATAAGCTAGTCCCAGCAAACTTTCTATCCTCCAACAAATATTGTGACGCAATAATGATTGCTGGCATCGTGCTTTTCACTATGCTGATAAGACTCGTATCACTTGAATATGTTGAAATTGGCGGAGACTCACTATTTGTATGGGAAAACGCTGTAAGCATGGTCCAGAATGGACACTATTTGGAGTGGAATCACCACAATATGCGATGGGCAATTGGGTTGCCACTCGATCTCCTACTCAATATATTTGGGACTGCTCCATTAAATTATTACATACTGCCGGTTTTATTCTCGGTGTTGGCTTCAATATTGGCCTATCTTTTGGGCAAGGAGCTAGGGGACAGAAAATTTGCCGCATTTTTTGCTGTACTGCTAGTTTTATACCCAAAAATGACAACTTCCGGCAGTCAGCTTTGGCCCGGAATTTATGAAATGACCTATTTGCTAGCATGCGTATGCTGTCTTTTTATCTGGCGCAGAAAAGGAGGATGGCACTTTTTGGCCGCTGCAGGACTCCTTTCAGGATGTGTCTGGGGTTCGCGCATAACAGGTATTTATTACGCTCCCGGACTGCTGGCTCTATTACTTTTTGACAAGAAAAAGTTGTGGCCTGTTCTTATTTTTTCTGCCTTCTTTTTAAGTGTACTTGGACTTGAATGGACCTATTTCTATAGTGATAGTGGAAATGTATTAGGTCGTTTAGGAATTCTTGCAAGTACGCATATTTCACAGGACCAATTACTGCTTACCTTTTCGGATTATCTTTTAAATTTCACAAACCTCATAAAATTTAGAGGCTTACTACCGGTTGTTATTGCAGCATTAGGAATAGGCATATGGGTGCTGCGAAAAGGGAACAGCAATGAAAAATCTATTGCCATTCTTTTTTTAGGTGGGCTTTTTTTTAACATATATATGATATCCAGCATTTCCCCGCTTAAAATTGCCGCTCCTGTTGGAAGCAGATATCTCACTGCGGGTGTTCCATTTATGCTTCTAACTATTCTTATAGGGATTAAGCATTGGCATAAGCATTCCCCCAAATACGCTGTTATAGTGAAATGGGTCCTGCTTGTAGCTTTTTTGGTTTTCACTTTGAAGGAAATCCCTGCCCAAAATTCATTGTCCAGACTGCAAGAGGATGTGAATAGCGCTCAAATAATCGAGGAACAAGGATTGCCTGTCATTATGCGCTACAACGCATGGACTCCTAACGCTATCGAGAGCGCGGCAATGAGTTTGACCGGGTACGAGCCAAAAAATCGATTGAAAATAAATGAAGACGACAAGATGCGCAGAAACGGACACCGGATGAAAATCCTTCTTTTTGGCCAAAATACAGATAAGAACTACCGCCCTCAATCTATTGATGGCTATTACTACCTGTTTAATGGAGATCTTCAGGATCTCGCCAAGGGACCAAAGATTGGTCTTTCAGATTTTGACAGGAAAGGACACAAATTGGTCATTATTGATAAAAAGGTACTCCCTTTTTCAATCCCTTAAGCCAATTTTACAAAGCAATAATTACTTTTGTCATATTCAAATTAACACCAAATTCAGCCATCTCATTCTACAATGGTGGGCCTGCTTCGAATGACTTTTTTGTGGGTGAGTAATAAATATGTATACTGAAACACTTAAAATATTGTGATGCTTCTAAACCTGTTCCAACTATTTAATTACAGTATAGTTGTAACGAAATACTTGGAGCGAGCAATATGAAAAAGAATCACTTTATTTTCAAGCCAATTCCGGTTGAATCCCCTTTCTGCGATAGAGTTGAAATCTTGGCTGAGCTGAATACACATGCCCAGAATGGAGGGATATAGTACTCAGTTCTCCAAGGCGTTATGGCAAAACTTCTTTAGTAAAAAGAGTCCTGCATCACAATAAAGAAGACTATCTGACCATTTATGTGTCGTTTGAACAGCTTGATTCAGAAAAAGATACCGCTGCCAGAATTGCTCAGGGGATCTATAGTGCGATTGCATCTAAAGAAACTATTCTGGAAAAAGCCGCTAAATGGGCTAAAGATACTTTGACATCTTATTCACCCAGTATGCAAATTAATCCAGACGGAACGCCTTCCTTTTCGGCCGTCTCTATTGGGGGCATCGGAGGCCGGGCGCTTTTGGAGCAAGTTCTAAAGGATTTAAATGCTATGGCTGAAAAAATGGATAACAGGGTTATTATAGCCTTTGATGAATTTCAGGAAGTTAGCCGGTTAAAGGGAAGTGATGGAATAGAAGGACTGCTTAGGACTCAAATTCAATTCCAAGAGTTTTCACATATTTTTATCGGCAGTAGGCGCGCAGTATTGAAGCAGATGTTTGAAGATCCGAAACGCTCGTTCTTTAAAAGCGCGATTATGAAAACATTGCAGCCACTACCTACTGTAGATCTAGTACAATACTATATTGACCTGTTCGCTAGTGCTGAAAAGAAGTGTCCTAGTAATATTTCTACTGGTCTCGCCGAGCTGTCTCATGGGTATGGTTTTTACGCTCAGCAATATGGCTATTTTGCTTTTGGTGCATCTGAAAGGGTAGCTGATTCCTCTTCATTCAATGAAGCCGCTCAAGCGGTCCTTGAACAGGCCAAGTCTGGATTTGAGATATTATTAAGTACTATGACTGCAAATCAAATTAAGCTCTTAAAAGCTCTAGCGATAGATCCGACTCAAGCGCTCACGGCCGGTGAGTATTGCATGAAACATGAAATGATATCATCAAATGTAGCTTATGCCCGAAATTCCCTGGTGGAACAGGACCATATAGAAAAAGATAATGAGGGCTGGTGGAGAGTTGTCGACCCTGTGTTCAGATTGTGGCTACAGAACTAAATCAAACATGAATTTAAAATGCGTTTGATATTTTCAATTCTCTAATCTATCAATAAAGCATCTTTGTACAACACAAAAATAACCATCATTAAGGCTTGTTTTTCATCAAGCTACAGGAAGGCAAATCTACTTCTTAATCTTTGCCGCAGTTAAGCCAACACATTTTTTTGCCATAAAAAAAGCCGCTCCTCTTAGAACGTATTAGATTCTAAAAGGGGCGGCTTTGATATACTTACTACCAATATAATGTATTTTATTAAATAAAATCAGACACTTATTCAACCGTCACTGATTTTGCCAGATTACGAGGCTGATCAACATCCTTACCTAAATAATCTGCAGTTTCATATGCGAAGAGCTGCAAGGCAGGTAGAGCCATGAACGCATTTAGCGGGCCCCATACTTCGGGTAAAATCCAGCGGTATTCAACATCAAGCTCTACGCCCGGGTTAGTCAGCGCGATAATTTCTCCGCCTCTGGCCTGAACTTCTACTAGGTTGGATTTAACTTTATGGAAAAGTTCGTCTTTAAGTGCCATTGCGAAGGTCGGGAATTTGGGATCGATCAGCGCGATAGGACCGTGCTTCATTTCTCCAGCGGCGTAACCTTCTGCGTGAATATAAGAAATTTCCTTAAGCTTCAAAGCTCCTTCCAAAGCAAGCGGGAAGTATTGTCCGCGCCCAAGGTAGAAAAAGCTGTTAGCTTCTGAATATTCGCGGGAAAGCTCTTTGGCTCTGGCGCGCATGGCAGGAAGTTCCGCATCAAGGATTGATGGCAAATTACGTAAATCCCGGACCGCGCGGATGTAAGTCTCTTCGTCAAGCACACCTTTGCGTTTACCCCAGTATAGGGCCAACAGAAGCAATGCTGTAAGCTGACTGCACATGGCTTTGGTAGATGCGACACTGATCTCAGGTCCAGCCTGTGTATACATTATGTAATCAGATTCACGGGCAACACTTGAACCTACCACGTTGCATAGCCCGAGGATTGGCAACCCCTTCTGCTTTGCGAGCTTAATGCCAGCCAAAGTGTCGGCTGTTTCTCCGGACTGACTGATCGCGAGTGCGAGAGAGCCTTTGCTGAGTAATGGATCGCGGTAACGGAACTCTGATGCAATCTCAACATCTACAGGTATTTTAGCCCACTGCTCGATGAGATATTTACCCCAAAGGCCAGCGTGGTATGAAGTCCCGCAAGCTATGATGTGAAGCCTTTCAGGAGGCTCCATAGCTGAAATTTCAGGTAGAACAACTTCACCGATATCAGTGGAGGAGTTTATATTGATGCGACCAGCAAGACAGTCTGAAATAACTTTCGGCTGCTCAAAAATTTCTTTGATCATGAAATGTTTATGTCCGCCTTTCTGTGCGGCCTGAACATCCCAGTTTATGGTCTGTACCTCTTTTTCAACAGGAGCCAGATTTTCAGCTCTGAAAACTTCCCATGAGGAGGATGTGATTTTTACAAGCTCACCATCTTCAATGAAAACAACTTCGCGAGTGTACGGCAGGAATGCAGGGATATCAGAAGCAACAAAGTTTTCGCCGACACCTACTCCCATAACCATAGGACTTGAAACACGAGCCGCATATACAGTTCCCGGTTCATCAACCGCTACGAGAGCGATGGCGTAAGCACCTTCAACCTGATTCAGTGCCCATGAGATAGCTTCAAGCATGGAATCATTATGCTTACGTCCTTCCGCAATGAGGTTGACCAGTACTTCAGAGTCTGTATCTGAGCGAAACTCATACCCTTTGGTAACTAATTCTGCTTTTATTTCCTGATAATTCTCAATAATACCATTGTGGATCATGGCAATGTTCTTATCATGGTCAAGATGCGGATGAGCATTCTTTTCGACAGGAACACCGTGAGTAGCCCAGCGGGTATGCCCGACCCCAAATGTGGAATTGGTTACATTAATATGAGCCAGCTTTTCATCAAGAGCTGCAAGTTTGCCTTCTGCGCGAACAAGGTCAATTTCTTTATTCTGTACAGTTGCAACACCCGCAGAATCATATCCGCGATACTCAAGTCTTCTTAACCCTTCTACAATTAAAGGCACAGCGGGACGGTGCCCTGCATATCCAATGATTCCACACATATATTAATATCTCCTGATTATTCTATTACCAAAGCATTCAATTGGCCGAGTACTCTAATATGATAGACAAGGCTCAAAAAATCTAGCCGCTGACTTTCTTCTGGAAATCAGGCCACTGAGCCATCAGCGCTCTTAAAGCCTTACCTCTGTGCGAACGAGAATTCTTTGTTTCGCGGGTCATTTCAGCAGAAACACAGCCGAGTTCGGGATCGAAAAATAATGGGTCATAGCCAAAGCCTTCAGCCCCGGAAAGCTCAAAAGCAATGCGTCCATCCCATTCCCCGCGACTTTGAATGCGAATATTATTCGGCGTAGCGGCAACCATCACACAGACAAATCTAGCTGTGCGCTTGGCTTCCTCAACTCCTTCTAACTCTTCGAGAAGCTTGAGATTATTCTTTGCTGGAGTAGCATCTTCACCGCTATATCTTGCGGAATATACGCCCGGCCTGCCATCAAGAGCATCAACCTCAAGACCGGAATCATCTGCCACAGCAATAAGCCCTGTCAGATTTGCAACGGTCTGCGCTTTGATTATGGAATTTTCCAAAAAGGTTTCGCCCGGCTCGGGAATTTCACCAATTTCAGGATACTCATCAAGCCCTTTTACGGTAAGACCAAAGTCTTTAAGAAGCTCTTTAAACTCAGCTATTTTGCCTTTATTACTTGTGGCAAGAACTACTGTTTTCAAACCCGTCTCCCATGAAATATATTAAAAACTACAGATGAAATCATCCGCACCATTTCGTTCACCAAATATGATGAGAGACTATTACTCGTTAGCTGATTTTTACGCAACTGCCATAGCCGCAGGCAAAAGCAATGAAACGCTAGTCCCTTCACCCTCGCGACTCACAAGTTCAATATCCCCGCCGAAGTCTTCCATTATCTTTTTAACCATCGGTAATCCCAGTCCATTTCCATTTATTTTTGTAGAATAAAATGGATCAAACACCCTCCCCCGCATTTCAGTGGGAATACCCGGGCCATCATCGTGGACTTTAAGCCAGACTCGCCCACCTGTAACTCCGCTTGAAACCTTAATAATACCCCCCCCATCCATCGCTTCCATAGCGTTCATAACCAGATTTATAAGGCACTGTTTTACTTGCTCCGGCACGCCCTGCCCTACAGGGTTACGAGGGTCCAGTTCCAACTCAATCTTAACGAACTTTTTCTCACACTCATGTGAAAGGAGCTTTAAAGATCCTTCCACCTCTTTATTAACATCAAATCCTACAATCTCTATATCTTGAGATCTAACAAAATTAAGTATACTTTTTAGCAATTTATCTAGACGATTAGCTTCTTCAAAAATTATTTCAACCTTCTGATGACCGTCGAGATCAATGCTTTTATTTTTCATTAAAACTTTTGCAAATCCGCCCATCGCCACTAGAGGATTTCGAATCTCATGCGCCACATATGCGGCAAGTTCTCCGACAGTCGCCATGCGCTCAGACTGCCGCAATCGCTGTTCCATTAAAGTTCTGTTTGTGATGTTCCGGCGCATCACAACAATCTGAACAACATTACCTGTTTGCTCGTCTGAAATGGGGTAAACGTAAACTCTAAAGAAATGCATTTTACCCTCAGCATCCGCTTCAGAAAGAAGGAACTCTTCGCGCTTGCCGGGGGTCATAGCCTCAACATCAACTACTCCATCTTTAATGGGGCATACTGTTGCAAGAGACTCATAGTAAACTAAGGGGTTTTTGCACCTGATATCTTTGACATCTTCTCCAACCAAATCGGAAAAATGTTTATTACAATCCATTATCATTCCGTTGGAGCCAATGATCAGGATATCTTCCGGCAACTGATCAACAACACACTTAAACAGAGCCTGCGTCTGCATGAGATCGACCTTACAGGCTATCCATAAACGATCTGTGGCGTGAAGTTTCAGAAAAAATCTGGCAGCAGGAAGCTCTACAAGGGTGATGGATGTCGGCAAAGTACGCCGAAGTTTGCTCACGCGCGAACAATCTCCCGAAAGCTCGAAGACCATAGTTATTTCGGGATGTGCAGCGAGCATATCCTCAACTTGTTCATATATTGGAATCTCGAAATCAGAGGAAGATCGCCCGTTGCCGTCAACAAGCACTCCAGCAATTAAGTTTATATCTTCCACATCCCGTTTGCTGTCTTTTAGCAACTGAACAAGCGACGATATCACTATTGAGTTGCCTAAAATACCGATACAATCACAATGATCTTCGCGCAGTAGGCTTTCAAACATACTTTCTCCATTTCTATCTAATATAGAGTCCGAGCCAAGAATAAACTATTTTACTAAAAAAGCACAATCAGGATTCGCCTAATTTCCACCTTTGCAGATATAAAAGAATGGGGTAACCATTGCCACACAAGAGATCACGGGCGCTTAACCCCGTAATATTTACAAATTAAATTTTCCCAAATGGAACATAAATTATGCCTACAAAAAAAATAAAAGTTTTTACTATAAGCCTCGGTTGCCCAAAAAACAGAGTCGATACCGAAAGAATGCTCGGAGCACTGGGTGACAATATGGTCCCGACAGACACGCCTGAAAGCGCAAATCTGGTGCTAATTAATACCTGCGGATTCATTCAGCCAGCAGTTGAAGAATCAGTGCAATCCATACTGGAAGCCGCAGACGCCATAGCAGACATCAGCCCAAAACCAATTCTTGCTGTGGCAGGTTGCCTCGTCAGCAGGTACGGAAAATTAGACGAAGAAATGCCTGAAGTTGACCTCTGGCTTTCTACTTTTGACCTCGACACGTGGCCGAAACTTGCCGCAGAAGCACTCAAAACGAAGCTACCTGAACAACATCAGCGCGCGCTGAGCACCAGCCCCTCCTTTGCCTACCTAAAAGTCAGCGAAGGTTGTTCTCATTCATGTAACTTTTGTACGATTCCCTCAATTCGTGGACCGCAAGTAAGTTTCGATCCTGCTGGCTTAGTCACCGAAGCAAAGCAAATCCTAGCTCAGGGCGTGCCGGAAATAATCATCGTAGGGCAGGACTCCACCGCCTATGGCGCGGACCTGAACAATCCCGATATAAATTTGCGTAACCTCATCGAACAGTTGTTACCTCTCGAAGGTCTTGAATGGCTCAGATTGATGTACCTCTATCCAGCAGGCCTGACCGATTCCATGCTGGATTTTCTCGCAAAAGCGGGAAAACCTCTTCTGCCATATTTCGACGTGCCGATTCAGCATGCCCATCCTGAGATTCTTACTGCAATGGGCCGCCCATTTGCACGTGATCCGCGCAAGGTGATCGACAGAATCCGCAAACATATTCCAGACGCAATACTACGCACCAGCATCATCGTCGGGTACCCCGGTGAAACTGATGAACATTTCAAAACTCTTTTAGATTTCGTTAAAGAAACAAAATTCCATCACCTTGGAGTATTTGCTTATCAAGCCGAGGAAGGAACTCCAGCTGGTGATATGGACCAACTTCCCGAAGAATTACGCGAAGAAAGACGCAGAATTCTAATGGAAGTGCAGGCGGACATCAGCCGTGAATTCTTGGTTGAAATGGTAGGCGAAAAGATTCAGGTTTTGGTGGAAGCACCGAGCGATGAGTGGCCTGGGCTATTTACCGGAAGAGTCTGGTTCCAAGCGCCAGAAGTGGATGGAATCACATATATCAGTGCACCAGAAGACGGAATAAAACTTGCGCCGGGCATGATGGTTGAAGCTGAAATAGATAATGTTACGGATTATGATCTTGTTACATTGGTTATGCCGTAAGAAAATAGATTATAATCCTTATTTGACGAAATCTCTCTGAGTCAGTTAGTCAACGTGGATTGAGGCTAATTCAGTGCTAATTCAGGTGAGTTAAAGCTAATTTATAAATAAAAACAGTAAATCGGATACCACTTCAGGAGGGTTATCATGTCTGAGTTTTCAAACGTAACAGTTACTAAAATGGCCAATGTATATTTCGCTGGAAAAGTAACTAGTCGCAAGGTCTCCTTCGCGGACGGATCATTTAAAACCTTGGGAATAATGCTTCCCGGTGATTACGAATTTGGAACAGAGAAAGCGGAAGTAATGGAAATCATGCAAGGCAGCATGAAAGTCCTCCTTGCCGAAGCGAAAGATTGGCAGACAATAACTGCAGGTGAAAGTTTCGATGTTCCTGCCAACTCAAAATTCAAACTTATTGTCGAAGAACTCGCAGACTACTGCTGCTCTTACATCGATTAAATAAAAGGTACCATTCAATATGAACGCACCTATCAATATCAAAGAAGGGTTGAATAATTCGCGGAAAGAAGCGGAAAATCTTAAATTTAAGCTTCTTTTTGAGGATAGGGTCGGCATTGTCTTTGATATTACTAGGTTGATGACAGAACAAGGGCTAAATATTATTGGTATGGAAGTGGAGCAAAAGGATGGCTTCGCAAAAATTTCTATTGAAATAGAGAAACCTAAGCGCAATTTTGACAAGAAAGCCCTGTTCTCTCTCTTCTCAGCTATTCCTAAGCTTGAAAGCCAAGGGGAATTGAAAAGACTACCTCAAGAGAAAAGAAATAAATGGTTCCGCACTTTGTTTGACGGTATGAGTGAAGGAATTATCTCCGTTGATTCAACCGGAATAATAAATACAGCTAACAAGGTTGCATGCCGACTGCTCGGCTTAGTCCACGAAAATATAGTTGGAACCCATGTCAGTGAAACAAGCCCGAAAGACAATCTGCTCATGGAGTGTATTGAAAAAAGGATCCCTGTCAGTAGAAGAAAGTCCGTTATCACAAGTACGGGAAGAGTTGAGTTTTACGGTTCCGCAAAACCAATAAACGACTCTCAGGGAAACTTTGTCGGAGCTGTCCTGCAAATGAATAATCTCAAAGAGGTAAAAGCTATGGTTGATGCAGTATCAACCCCTCTAGAGATAACCTTTGACGATTTTATTGGACAAAGCACTGCAATTAAAAAACTTATTGATTTTGCAAAAAAAATCTCAGTAACTGGCACCACCGTTTCAATTACCGGAGAAAGCGGCACAGGCAAAGAACTATTCGCCAAGGCCATACATTTTGAAAGTGGCAGGACTGGCCCCTTTATTCCCATCAACTGTGCAGCTCTTCCCGAACCGCTTATTGAAAGTGAACTATTCGGGTATGTAGACGGGGCCTTTACCGGAGCCAGAAAAAAAGGGAAGCCGGGCTTATTCGAAGTTGCAAACAATGGGACTATTTTTCTCGATGAAATCGGAGACATGCCCCCCGGTCCGCAGGCTAAAATTCTAAGGGTACTACAGGAAGGGCTTGTGCGAAGGATTGGTGGATTTGAAGAAATACCCGTTAACACCCGTGTAATCACTGCAACCAACAAAAACCTTAAAGAAATGGTGGATGAAGGCAGGTTCCGCGAAGATCTATTTTACCGCATTAACGTCCTGACCGTCTTGATACCGCCTTTAAGGGAGCGGCTAATAGATATCCCCCTGCTTGTTGGTGCCTTTCTGGAGCAATTTAACCGTAAATTGGAAAAAGAAACCCAGACCATTAACAATGCCGCGATTGAAAAACTTTATAGTTATAGCTGGCCTGGTAATGTTAGAGAGCTACAAAACGTCATAGAAAGAGCCTCCCTCCTCAGTGATTCAAGTGAAATAGGAACCAATGCAATCTGCCCGAATGCTGAACCTAAAGGATACTGCGACCGAGGCTGTTCAGTCCCTAATGAAATTAACGGTAAGCCCTTGAAAAAACTGATTGCTAACTACGAAATAAGCATACTGATCGACGCTCTCAATTCTACTGCAAGTATACGAAAGGCAGCAACTAAATTAGGCATATCTCATACCGCTCTCCTTAAAAAAATAGAAAAGCATGAACTACGTAGTGGTAACAGAAAATACCGGCGGAACGAATTAGAACCACTTGGATAAATCACCATGCCCTGTACGCTTAGCAGCTTATCCCACTATTATTGGTAACAAAACATACCGATTGATCATTCAATCATCATCTACCAGTTTCAATTCTAATGCTTATTTAAGCAATAAATAACTCCTGCCCATTTAAATATTCCTTTTTTATACGGACACTTACACTCCTCACTCCAGACATTTACAAATCTATCTTGAACATTTTTCTCATATGGCACGGAGCTTGCCTTATGGGAAATGTGAGAACGAGATTTTTTTGCATATTTCTTTCAACGCCCATAGTTAAGGGCAAAAAAATAATCTGGAGAACATTATGTTAGTAGGAATTCTAAAAGAAATTAAATCAGAAGAAAACAGAGTAGCCATGACACCTTCAGGCGTAGAAGTCATGAAAGCAAATGGACACGATGTGATGGTTGAGAAGTCAGCTGGAGTTGGAAGCAACTTTACAGATGAAGAATACATCGCCGCAGGAGCGGAAATGGTAGCTGAGCCTTCTGAAATTTTTAAACGTGCTGACATGGTAATGCATGTAAAAGAACCACAGCCTTCTGAATATGAAATGGTCCGCGAAGGACAGATTGTCTTTACCTATTTCCACTTTGCTCCAGATGAGCCTCTCACCAAAGCCTTTGTTAAAAACAAATCCATCGCTATCGCATACGAAACAGTTGAAGGAGCTGCCGGAGATCTACCTCTCCTCACTCCTATGAGTGAAGTTGCTGGACGTATGTCTATACAGGAAGCAGCAAAATATCTTGAACGTTTCTTCGGCGGAAGAGGTCTTCTTATGGGCGGCGTAACTGGTGTTGCCCCAGCTAACGTAGTCGTAATAGGTGGTGGTGTTGTTGGAACTAACGCAGCTCAGATGGCTTGTGGCCTTGGCGCAAAAGTATCTCTGCTTGATATGAATCTAGACAGACTCCGTTACCTTTCTGAAATTATGCCTAAAAACTGTTTCCCTATGATGAGCAACCCTACTCTTCTTCGCGAACTAGTTATGGAAGCTGATGTTGTTATCGGAGCAGTTCTCGTTGCCGGAACAAAAGCACCTAAGCTTGTTACTCGTGAAATGCTGAAATCCATGAAAAACGGCGCAGTCATCGTCGACGTTGCTATCGATCAGGGTGGTTGTTTTGAAACTTCAAAAGCTACTACTCATAAAGATCCAGTATATGAAGTAGAAAACGTAATCCATTACTGTGTTGCTAATATGCCAGGCGCAGTTCCAATGACTTCTACTATGGCTCTGACCAACGCAACTCTTCCTTATGCTGTTCAGATTGCCAACAAAGGCTGGAAACAGGCTGCCATTGACAACAATGGTGTTAAGACTGGGCTCAACATTGTTGAAGGAAATGTCACTTACAAAGGTGTTGCCGACGCTTTCGACCTCGAATTCGTACCAGTAGAAAAAGTATTGCAGTAGATTTTACAGTAGAGACGATTCAAATTAATCCCAGAAGGGCCTTTATATTTAATATAAAGGCCCAAGGAGACTAATTACTTATGGACTTTATGACTACACTGGACGGAATTGTTGGAAAAGTTGGTGCGTTCGCATGGGGCCCGCCAATGTTGATTCTCTTAGTCGGAACAGGATTCTGGCTAACTTACTCACTACGCGGAATACAGTTTCGAAAACTATGGTACGCACTATATCTAGCACTGATTAAGCGCAAAGAAGACACAGACGAGCCTGGTGATATCACTCACTTCCAGGCTTTGATGACCGCTCTTTCAGCAACAGTCGGAACCGGTAACATAGCAGGTGTCGCAACAGCGATTGCAATGGGTGGTCCCGGAGCTTTGTTCTGGATGTGGATTACGGGCCTTGTAGGAATGGCAACTAAATATGCAGAAGCCGTACTAGCCGTAAAATACAGAATTGTTGACGAAAATGGCGAAATGAGCGGTGGACCGATGTACTATCTTTCAGCAGGGCTAAAAATGCCTTGGCTGGGTACTATCTTTGCCATCTGTGCCTCAGTTGCCGCATTCGGAATAGGAAACATGGTTCAGTCCAATTCCGTCGCTGATGCAGTCGAAAGTACATACAACATATCTCCTGCCATAACTGGGATAGTTCTCATGGTCTGTACCGCCGCAGTTATTCTTGGCGGAATCAAGAAAATCGGGAAAGTAACTGGGTTACTAGTTCCAATAATGATTGCCTTTTACATGGCCGGAGCTGCGTACATAATCATTGCCAACATAGCAGAAGTTCCAGCAGCTCTTGGATTTATCGTCGAGCAGGCCTTTAATCCCACTGCAGCTGTTGGTGGATTTGCCGGTGCATCAATCATGCTGTGTATCAGAATGGGTGTTGCTCGAGGCGTTTTCTCTAACGAATCTGGCCTAGGTAGTGCTCCTATTGCTGCTGCAGCTGCGCAGACCAAAAGCCCGATCACACAGGCTCTTGTTTCCATGACACAGACATTTATTGATACAATTGTTGTCTGTACAATGACCGGTCTTGTTCTGATTCTTACCGGAGCATGGTCAAGTGGTGCAACCGGGGCAGAACTAACCACAATAGCTTTTGCTAAGGGCATGCCCGGTGGTGCACACGTGGTAACAATCGGCTTAATTCTATTTGCATATTCCACCATTCTCGGCTGGAGTTACTATGGTGAAAAGTCAATTGAATATCTACTCGGAGTCAAAGCAGTACTACCGTACCGCCTAGTATTCGTTTGTTTCGTTGGCATCGGCGCCATAGCAAAACTCAGCTTGGTCTGGAATATTTCGGACACTCTGAACGGCTTAATGGCTATTCCTAACCTTATTGGTTTGCTCCTGCTGACTCCAGTTGTTGTCGCAGAAACGAACAAGTATTTCAAAGCTAAAAAAGAAGCCGATCAGGCAAAATAACACGGTAGTTATAAACAGCAATCCAGCAAAAAGTTAATAAAAGTATCTGCCTACTAGAAAAGTTAACTAAGACAACAAAACTGATACGAAGATAAACACCGGAGATGATTATTGTTTCGCAACCAATTTCCGGCAACGGCGCAAAACCTTGCATACACTTCAACAAACAAGGTCAGCCTCACGACCTATAGAGTGTGCTAGAGCCTCATCAGCGTCTCCTGCGCCGTTGCCGGAACATCTCTGCCAGCTAAAAGATTGACTAAACTCTCTTTCCTAAAATCGGCAAGGTAGTGCATAAAAGTAAAGCCCCTTACGGATGTTCCGTAAGGGGCTTTACTAATAATCTATCTAATAAAATTGATCTACATATCTTTAATTTCTACAGTGCGCCCCTTAAAAATGGGATCCTTCATATATACAGCCATAGCTTTCGATCCTCGATCAAAATTGTAAACAATTTTAGTTACTAATTTTTTACGAGTACAGTAGCTCATTTGCGGTGTGAATTTCATCCCACCTTTGCTTTCTAGAATAACTTTATATTTTAATTTAGTATCATTCTTAATTAAGCCTTCTTTGCCACTAATAGTTCTTCCCTCTGTCACAATAACAAGTGTGGCCTTATCCACAACTTCCCTATTGTTTTGAAAGCACCTATTTAGTTTATAAACTTCCGCAGTACTAAGATCCAAACTTTTATCTGAAAGACCTAGAAAAAACTTATACCCGGCATTAAGTGAAGGCTTAGATACACTATCATTATTCACAAAGAAGAGCCCTGATCCAATCAAGACAAATATTGCCAGACTGATCATAAAATATTTTGCTTTGGGAGTCACATTCTTAGGATCTTTTATTGCCATGCAACTCCTGTTATCTCAATAATCACTTCAAAGCTAGTAGCAATGAAGAATATCATTAACAAAAAAAGAGTCAGTCAAAAAACATCTTATCCTTTAACTTCCAGAGCGACATCTCACAATTTTCACATCAGCCTGCTCTCTTTTCTCATAAGCCGCAGAGGCTTCAACCGCAGCAGACCATGAATCAAATTCACCGAAACGAACGCAATACCAAGGCCTGTTATTAAAAGAGGGAACTGTAACCACATATGCAGAGTAGCCCAGCTTTGCCAGATTGCGCCTTACCTCAGCAGCAGAAGATTCGCGCCTATTTGAACTAACTTGTACTGCATAGCGCACGGGCTCAAGACCCGTTTTAATTTTAGTAGATGAAGCAATGAGCCTTTTTGACTGTGCAACTCTTACTTTTGGCTTAGAAGATTTTTTGCGAACATCAAAAAATTGCCAAGCAAGGGGACCATCAAGAGGGCGGGAGTAAATTAAATAACTACCTTCTCCGTCTGAGGAAAAATTAAAAATATCATCTTCCTGCACCTTCATTGTAGTGACCGTTTTACCAGACAAACGATCAACAACTTTGAGCTGTACTCCGGGGTAAATCCCTCCCTCTTCCATAGCAAAAGAGATGGTGGAATTTGCATAGAAAACAGCAACACCCTTAGGATACTCTGGCTTAGTCAGAGGCTTTAGCCCAGTATATGCTGGAGATTCCGTACGAACAGGAAGCGGCAGACTCATCACCGGGTCACCATAAAAAACCAAGTCGTACACAGGGGACAAATCCTCTCCACGACGTAAATTCTGCGCAAACTGCGCACGCGCTTCGGAAAGAGCGTCCGCAATGCGATACTTACCGCTGAAATATGCCTTATGAAATTCAATCAATACTTTAGTAGTCCCATCAAAATCTACATGGGAAATTCGCCCGCCATCAAGCTCTGCACTAATTTTTCCAGAATGTCCGCTGCCGGTCATAACAGCAAGTCCGGCCCCTCTTGAAAGAACTATAGCCTCGGCAGGGCTTGGAAATGTCGAATTAAGAGCGAAAGAAACATCACGAGCAGGATTTAGAACCACGGGTAAACCAGGTTTGTAGTCCAGCCCAAGAATTTCCGAAGTTGTCACAGTTCCGTTGCCAATGCTAAATCCATCTGAAACGGACTCAAGGGCCAGCCACTGAACGGAAGCGTCATCTTCCGCTAAGCTCTGACTGAGCCTCGCAGGCTGACAGCCCCCAGCGCCGCCAAGATAGCGAATAGCTTCCGGTCCGGCCATGCCTTCCTCTTGAAGGCTGAAAAATAGAAGTTCGGGATCAGAAAGGTAGTTCTCTGAAAAACCCTTTCCACCTATAAATGATACAGGCCAAGCTGGACGGAAAGCACGATCCTCGTACCAACGTTCATACTTCCCTGCGACAATTTCAGCTTCGGAAACATTACTTGCCGGGATCCTGCCTACCGTGAGCATATTTTCAGGAGACTCTGCCACACCGCCATAACCATAATCTGAAAAATGAACTGCATCGGACTTTTGGGGCCTAAATTCTGTAACCGGAATGATGGATCTATTACCGAGCAGCAACACAGACATAATTGAGCCGTCTTTATTGAGCGCAGTTATTTTATTCTGAATAGCTGTAGCAAGCATAGCCTGTGACAAAGCAGTACCTTTGCCGGCGCTAACCTTAAGGATAAGAGAGCCGACCCCTTCATATTCTTTATGAAGGTATGAAAACATACGGGCAGCACGCTCAAACTCCTCAGTACAAACAATAATGCTTTTCTTTTTCTCGGTGACAGGCGCAGAAGAAACCTTAACCGGAGCAAGTGGAACAGCTTCTACCTTTGGAGCGAAAGCTTTTATTTTGCACCCACCCAGGCAAAGCATAAAAACCATCACCAAAAGTGCGAAGAATATTCTATTAATATTTCTAATCAACTTTCCGATCTCCTGATCGCAATCTTTTTAAGTAGCTCATCCAAAACCCGATCTACAGTAATATCCATCATGCATTTATGATGTTTTTTAGAGCATTTTTTACCACCATGAAGACCACAAGGTCTGCACTTCAACTCACTTTCAGATTCAAGTACTGTGGAATTTTCACCGCGCGGGAAAAACCCGAAACGGCGAACCGTAGGCCCGAAAAGAGCTACCAGAGGAACATTTTGAATCCACGCAATATGCATTGGGCCTGAATCATTAGTAAGATACGCATCCACATGCTTGATGTAGGCTGCAAGCTCTGGAAGTGAAAGTTTACCCGAAAGATTTAAAACATCGTCTTTTCTACCGGACTGCTCTGCTATACGCGCGCACAAACTTTCTTCTTCACCCGGGCCACCAAAAAGAATCACCCTAAATCCTGCGTCCACAGACTTCTTAATGATTTCTGCAAAATTCTGTTCCGGCCATTTCTTTGTTTCCCACGTTGAACCGGGATGAATTCCAATTACTGGAGTGTCTGAAATTTTCTCGAAAAAGTCTGCAGCTTTCTGAATAGCTTCTTCCTGCAAATTAAGTTCCGCGATTGGAGCCGGACCGCCTATTCCAAGGGGCAAACCGAGCGTCATTAAGCGCTCAACTTCCTCAAGCCGATCAAACTTGCGTTTGACCCTGTTTGTGTAAGCAAACGAGCTAAACCATGGCTCATCATACCCAACGCGATCATGAATCTTTGTTGCACGGCTGATTAAGGCCGAGCGAAAGCTAGTATGAGCAGAAATCCATAGATCAAACCCTTGCGCGCCAAGTTTCCGGCCAAAGCTGTAGGCCGCGCCCAAACCTTTCTGGCTTCCACGCTTTGCAAAGCCGTGAACAGCAGTTAGTTCCTTTTGCGCTTCGAACAAAGGTTCCACACCTTTTCGCACAAAAAGATGAATCTCAGCATCAGGGTAACGCAGAGACAAAGCTTTGATAAACGGCAAGGTCAATACGGCATCTCCAAGAAACGCAGTTTGCCATAGAGCTATTTTTTTATAATTATCTTTCATTTAGAATGAGTATTAAAGTTTAATCTTTGTCGTTTAATTAAAAATCATTTTACCTGAGAACACACTGATGATCAGGACTATCGCAACAGCAATAAGAACAAGTACTTCTGGAAACGGAGTCATTCTACCGAGTTTTGCTCCAACCTGCTTCTCTATACTGAAAAATCTAAAAGCAGCTCCAACAAGAACAAGCATCCCGGAAAACAATGCAAAAAGGCTAAGTAATCCAAGATCCTTCGACATGAGAGGGTTCACGTCAGGAAGAAAATGCCTCATATACAGGCCTACTTTCTCCAGCACAAAACCAAATCCCAAAAGGCCAAGAGCTGTACGGCACCATGCGAGAAAAGTTCTCTCGTTTGCAAGCAATGTCCTGATAACAGCAAGACTATTAGTATCAAGCAGAAGAGGTTCTTTTTCTTCATCTTTCATATAATAACTCCGTAATTTGCTGTTATGAAATCTTGATCTAGAGGATATATCACTATAGTCTGTAATGAGACTATGGGCAACAAGGTTGCTCTGAAAACCCTAAAGCCAGATACCGCAAAAAGGATATCTCATGAAATACATAATGTTTGAAGACTTTTCGGGCGACCCTCTCCCGATTCTGTTCCCGAACCGTATCGCTTTTCTTGAATTTAGAGAACAGATTCCATACACCAATGTTCTTTCCGCTGGATACGTTCAGATCCGCGAGGATGGAATCTCTTGTCATGGAGAAAGTAGGGAATTAAATACCCGAATCAGACCTGAAGATTCCGCAATAATAAGCGAAAAGCTGGACGCTCCTGAATCATAGCTTACCTGCAATTCGATTAAAGCTCTGTCCAGATAAAAAAGCGGCTCTGAAAACATTATGTATCAGAGCCGCTTACTATTTCAGCAGATGCAATATAAGAACAAACGCCCTATATTAATCGTATTTAACAGCGCTGATCTTCATGAGCTTGTCCCATGTATGGACAGCTTCGATCTGACGAACAGTTCCTGTTTTACCACGCATTACAAGTGAAGTTGTTTCTGCGCCGTACCCTAAGTAACGGACTCCGCGCAAAAATGTTCCACCGGAAATACCTGTAGCGGAAAAGAAGATATCATCACTCTTAACAAGATCGTTAACAGTCATAACTTCACGCAGGTCATAACCTTTCTCTTCCATTGCACGGGTTTCGCTTTTGTCCTGAGGATCAAATCTTGCGAACATTTCTCCGCCCATGATTCTGATAGCACACGCAGCAAGCACACCTTCAGGTGTTCCACCAGTACCCATCATAACATCAACAGGACAACGGGGATCGACAACCATGAGCGCTCCGGCAACATCACCATCGGTGTGCAGCTGAATTCTTGCTCCGGCATCGCGAATTTCCTGAATTAGACCATGGTGACGTGGTTTTTCGAGAACGAAAACTACCAAGTCATCAATATCTTTATTAAGAGCTTTTGCGATTTTCTGAAGGTTATCCTTAACAGGTGCGTTAATATCAACCATATTTCTCGCAGCTGTAGGAACAACCAATTTCTGCATGTAATAACTTGGACCGGGGTCAAGCATCATTCCTGTAGGAGCTACGCCTACAACAGAAATTGCATTAGGACGGCCGTAAGCAAGAAGGTTAGTTCCTTCGACAGGATCAACCGCGACGTCCATACCCGGACCTTCGCCTAGGCCAAGCCTTTCTCCGTTATATAGCATGGGAGCGTGGTCTTTCTCGCCCTCACCGATAACAACAGTTCCGCTGATTTCAAGGCTGTTAAAGCTGAGACGCATTGCATCTACAGCAGCCTGATCACCTGCGTTTTTGTCACCACGGCCAAGCCATCTAGCAGAAGCCAGTGCGGCTGCTTCGGTTACCCGAACAAGATCAAGAGCCAAATTTCTCTGGGGAGCTTCCATTCGCCTATCTCCAAATGAATGATTGTTTATTCAAATTCCGTCATTAATATTTCATGGGAATTACATAAAAAGTGGACTCAGTCCAGTATTCATAGCACCCCTTGCAAAAGCAAGGATAAGACCTTCAAAACAACAAATTTTACATCTATATATATACGAGGTTGATTTTTAGCCGATGCCAGCTTATTAAGAAAACATCTAAACTTTGTTTAGAGACTTCTTTGACGTCATTTAGAAAGAAGAGCTTTCTGAAATAATTCACAAAAAAACAAATACCCCTTAAGAATAAGAAATAAAAATGCGCAAAATTTTCTTTCAAAATCTGGTGATGGCCCTTTTCCTTGCTGGGCTTCTGGTTTCAGTTACCCCTGCCAGCGCATTTGGAGCGAGTACGAAAGATGAGTTCACCATTGCGTGGAAACAATTTCACGCGCTATCTAAAAACGCTAAAAAATCTAAATATAGATCAGAGTGGGATAAGGTCGCTAAAAAATTTAGGAATGTTTTTAAAAAATCATCCCGTGGACAGTATGCTCCTAAATCGCTGTATTATTTGGGTAGATCCTACGAAGAATTGGGTAACCGCAGTGGATTAAAAAAAGACTTCAGAGCTTCAGTTGATTATTACGGAAGAATGATATCAAATTTCCCTTCTCATGCTTGGACCGATGACAGTATTTTCAGACGGGCCGAAATAAGACTTAAAAAATTAAAAGAAAAAGATCTCGCGTACTCAGACTATCTTAACATCGTCCATCGCTATTCCAAGTCTGATATGTATGCAAAAGCCCGAGCCAGACTGGACTCGATGGACAGGCAAGGTGTTTCTCCCAAACAGGTAAAACGCGAAAAACCTTCCGGAACGATTGTTCCAGCATCTGCCCCGAAAGTAAAAAAATCATCTAAAAACCGCGCTAAGCTTCTGTCTGTACGTTATACGAGCAGTGATACATACACACGCGTTGTTTTGGATCTAGATGAAGAAGTACGCTACCGCTACCAGCTTTTGAACCCGAATCAGAGTGTCAATCGTCCGCACAGATTATATATAGATCTTGAAAATACAATACTCGGCAATGACGTTCATAAAGACACCATAGTCGCCGACGGAATTTTAAAAGATATCAGATCCGGGCAGCGGGACCCGCGTACAACTCGCGTAGTTCTCGATTTCAATGCCATGCAGGATTACAAAATATTCCCGCTGGAAAATCCTTTCAGATTGGTAGTTGACGTTCAAGCTCCTGAAAAAGGAAAAGTTGCAGCAAAGAAAAGCCCTGCAAAGAAAACTACAAGAAAAAAAAGTTCTTCCAGCACAAAGTACGTTCCGCCCAAAAACAGCAAAGCTATGGCCGGAGATCTACTTGAACAGCTAGGACTTACCTTTAAAACCATCATGATCGATCCGGGGCACGGTGGTAAAGATCCTGGTGCAAACGCAAACGGCATAAAAGAAAAGAATATTAATCTTCGTTTTGCGAAAATTTTAGCAGCGAAGCTCAAGAAGGCCGGATTCAACGTTCTCTACACCAGAACTAAAGATGTATTCATCCCTCTTGAGGAACGTACCGGTATGGCGAATATTAAAAAAGCTGACATGTTCATCTCGATTCACTGCAATGCCCATCGCAGTAAGAAAATTAACGGGCTTGAAACCTATACCCTCAACCTTGCGCGCAACCGCAACGCAGTTCGCGTAGCTGCCCGTGAGAACTCTATTTCTGCAAAGCGTATCAGCGACCTTCAGGTTATTTTAACCGACCTGATGCTGAACTCTAAGATGAAAGAAAGCAAAGACTTAGCTAAAAACATCCATTCAAGGTCTTTGAAAAACATACGCAGAAAATGGAACGTAAAAGATCAGGGCGTACGTGAAGCTCCTTTCTATGTTCTCATGGGAGCAAAAATGCCGTCTGTGCTTATCGAACTTGGATACGTAACAAATAAAACCGAATCTTCAAGGCTAAAGTCCGACAGATATCTTGCATACATTGCAGACGGAATAGTAAAGGGAGTTTTGGAATACAAGAAGCAGATCGAAAGGTATGCCAGCCTTTAAATATTAAGATTTTTATTAACGCACGAGATGAGGTTCAAACCATGATCAGTCTTAATATTCCAGGATTCGGAGCACTTAACATCGAGCATCTAGTTTTAGACTACAATGGAACAATCGCTCTTGATGGCAATTTACTACCCGGTATAGGTAAAATTATTCGAGAATTATCTGTAGACATTGAAGTCCATGTACTCACAGCCGACACTCTCGGACAATGCGAAGAAAATTTGCAAGGACTTCCAGTATCCATACACATCATAAGTGGCCCTGCAGAAGATCAATCAAAACTCGACTACATACATTCACTTGGGACCGAAAAGTGTGCCTGCATAGGCAACGGACACAATGACGCATTAATACTGAAGGAAGCTGCGCTTGGTATCGCTATTTCAGGGTCGGAATGCATGTCCATGGCAGCTGCCAGAGCGGCAGATATCTCGAGCGCGAAAATAGCTCACGCATTAGGACTTTTCACGCACCCTATCAGGCTTATGGCCACTCTCAGGAATTAATTTTAGGGTCAGCTGTTAGTTTTAGTACCCGAATAGGTAAACGCTTTCTTATCCATGGTATAGTAACTGCCACGGTCAATCCCGAAAGATTTACCACAGGAACAGAATATTTTCCCATCCCTCTCTTCCAAATTCCAGATTTTTTTAATCCTTTCCTTATGGCAGCGGTGCACCTCACCCTGACCTATTTTATAATACTTCAGTAGCTTTCGCCTACATGCAGCACATTTTAAAACAAGCATAAATATTCTTATACAAAGCGGGAAGAGTCTGCCCCGGTTGTCTGCATTTTTGCGAGAACTGTTGTCACTTTCGACATCGCCGTGTCCAGATCCTTGTCAGCCTCTCTAGTTACAGCAAAAGAAGCTGTACCCTTAAACCTTTTACCGGGTTGCCCAACAGCAGTCTTAGAGAAGGCAAGCTGTGCGGCGAGAAGGTCATTCTTCAACACTTCCGCGTCCTCAGCTAAAATTAAAAAACCACCATCCCAACGAGCAGAAAGCAACCAGCCAAGCGACTGCTGTTCTAAATTTGATGCAGCTTTTTTTAGAGCCGCAAACCCTGCATCCCAACCAAATTTAGCATTAATATCAGGCATGCTGTCTACATTAAATGCAGCGATAATTGGAGCTTTACCTTGCTTGGAAAGGGATTCGAAAATATCACGCCCCTGCTTAATGAATACACTTAAATTGCCAAATCCAGTCAGAGGATCGTGGCTGTATGCGTCTTTAATAGATGATAAGCGTTCCAAATCATTCAAATTATTGGTAACGCGCCATGAAAATTCTTCAACCTCAAATGGTTTTTTAAGGAAATCATTTGCTCCACACTTAAGAAATTTGGCAGTAATAGCTCCAGAATCGTGAGCTGAAACGCCAAGTATTGAAAGCTGATCACGATAATGAGTTTTGCGAACCGCTGATATAAGCTCAAAACCATCCATCTCAGGCATTTCATAATCGGTGATAAGCAGCTTAACATCTTGATTTACTTCAATTATTTTTAGAGCTTTCGCTCCGTCGTCAGCATCAAATACAGTGAAGTTGAGCCGTTCCAAAAGCTTACACATAATCTTACGAGCTGTACCATTATCTTCAGCAACTACAACTTTAATATCATGATTAGAATGAATTCTACGAATCAAATCCACCATATCATCGAGATCTGTTCGGTTTGATTTATTAAAATAATCAAGCACATTTTTTTCGATAAATCTGTTGCGCATTTTTTCATCAAAAGTCGAAGTCAAAATTATGCATGGAATCTGACGGGAAAGAACATAGTCCACGGCCTCGCCATCCGCAGCTCCCTTGATGTTCAGATTGAGCACTGCAATAAAAACATCGCTATTATTTTCCAGTATATCTTCAACCTGATCAAAAGAAGAAGCTACTTCCACATCAAAAGGCGTTATGCTCTCAACGTGCTCGGTGATAACTCGCGCCTGCGTATGACTGCTTTCGACAACAAGTACGGTGTTTTTTATTGAGCTTTCAGCCATTCAATCTCTCCGGTTCATATTTAGTTAAAATTACTATTATTAAGGCTAATTCTTATAAAAGCATATAAAATAGCAAGAAGAACTTCTAGCCTATCAATTATCTGTTATTTCGCCTTCATATTCATCAAAAATATCATCTATACTAAGGCTTTCTCTTACTTCTATTTTTTCAGATTCAGGCTTAGCCAAAGCCTCATTTATTGCCTTTTCTTCGGACATGTGCTCATCAAAAGCCTCAGTCCCGGTACTATTAGTATCTGCATTCTGAATTTCATCTATGTTAGCAGTGACGACTGCAACGCCCACAACTCCAGCCATCAACCAGAGACACCCTGTAGAAAAGTAAGAAAACAAAATAATGCATAGTGCTGTAATCAATGCTTTTTTCACGACTTCTGACTATCTCCGGATCGTCCGTAAGCATCTTCAAAACGCGAAATATCATCTTCGCCGAGATAGCTTCCTGTCTGCACTTCGATAAGCTCGAGGTCAATTTTTCCAGGGTTAGTAAGTCGGTGTTTCACCCCGATAGGAATATAAGTGGATTGATCCTCACGGAGCAGAACCTCTTCTCCGCCAATCAACACGCTAGCTGTGCCGCTGACAACTACCCAGTGCTCAGCTCTGTGGTGATGCATCTGGAGCGAAAGAATCCCTCCGGGCTTAACAATTATTCTTTTTACCTGAAATCTGGCGCTGGAATCAACAAGTTCATATGACCCCCACGGCCGGAACACTTGTCTATGAACAGAAGCCTCATCCCTACCAGCCTTACTTAGCCTTTCAACCAGAATTTTTACATCCTGAGTACAACTGCGATCCGCAACCAGAACAGCATCCTTGGTTTCGACCACAACCATATTATCGACTCCTACAACGCCGATAACTCTTCCAGAAGAGTGCATAAAACTATTAGTCACACCCTCATCAAGAACATCCCCGATAATCACGTTACCATTAGCATCATCAGGCAGCTCACGCATCAAAGAATCCCAAGAACCTATATCTGACCAACCACTATCCAAAGGAACAACCACACGGTTTTCCACTTGCTCCATCACAGCATAGTCAACAGATTTTGACGGGCACGAGAGAAAGCTTTCTTCATGCAACCTGATAAAATCTAAATCCGACTGAGCTTTCTCAACAGAATCACGGCAAGCATCATATATAGCAGGCTCAAGCTCTTTAAGAGTATTTAAATAAACGCTCGCCTTGAAAAGAAAGACTCCGCCATTCCAAAAATATTCACCGGAATCGAGATAGCTCTGAGCTGTTTTAAAATCAGGCTTTTCCACAAACTCATTAACAGGGCAAACACCCTGACCAGGAAAATAATCACCATGCCTGATGTATCCGTAACCAGTCTCAGGAGAGGTAGGGACTATCCCAAAAAGGACAAAATCACCTTTGTTTGCACTTTCTACTCCACGCTGTACCGCCTCATAAAAAGCTTCTGAATTCTGAAATATGTGATCAGACGGCATAACCAACATCAAACCGTCGGGATTTTTTTCTTGAACACGAAACGCAGCAACGGCGATAGCCGGAGCAGAATTTCTCCCTTCAGGTTCAAGAAGAATTGCATCAGGAGAAACATCAATCTGGCGCAACTGCTCAGCCACCATGAACCTGTAACATTCATTGCAAACAACAATAGGAGCACCAGATTCAGCAAGGGAACACCCACGCCTGACTGTAGTTTGCAGTAGCGATCCATCTCCCATGAAATCCAGCAATTGCTTGGGATGCAGCTTACGCGAAAGTGGCCACAAGCGAGTCCCGCTTCCACCAGAAAGAATAACAGGTATAATCATCGTATCTCCCTACCTTCAACTATCAAACAAATCATTACTCATACTATTTACAAGCAAGGCATCAACATACTCGACAATTAACACACAAAATACAAACTTTATCTTATAATCAAATCAACACTTAAAATACATTATGTAATAGAGTGAAACATAATAAATTTATTTTCACAGTGTAAAAAACAATATAAAGCACTTAGTAACACTCTTCTGTGAAGTTAATAAACACATTCATTGTTATTACTTTTTAAGAAAACACTCACAAAAATGGGAGCACTCACATTTTTTATTTATAATATATTCAAATCTGTTCCGTCATTCTTATTGTGCAAGAAATTACCATATACTCTACATAATTTAGATCAAATATGCACAATATCAAACACACTATAACTACTGTGTTTCAAATATTAAGCATATAATAGTAAAAATATTTTTTAAATAATGTTAAAGTAAATACATTCACAAGTATTACTTTAAAAACATTTCAAAACAACACAACTAATAAAGATAAATAATAATAAAAAGTACAAAATCATCTAATACATTTGACAGCAACTACAATCTACATTATTCCCTATATATTGAAGACGGGTATTAGTTTTAAAATAATCCTCATAGGAGATTCACATGGATGATTACCTTAAAGAAGCTTTGGAAATAGTCAAAGCACAGGCCAGCGTTAGAACCATGAATGAAGATGAAATTACTTCCATGGTCCGCAAGCTCTCTGCTGGTATTAAGGACATTGCTGAAAACGCTCTTCCTGCCAAGGAAGATTCTCCTGCATGCGACCCTAAGAAATCAATAAAAGAAAAATCAATCGTTTGTTGTGAGTGCGGAAAAGCCTTCAAAATAATTACAAAAAAACATCTTTTGTCACATGAACTTACTCCGGACGAATACCGGGAAAAGCATGGATTGAAGAAAAAAACGCCTCTCGTTTGTAAATCTTTACAGCGCGAGCGTCGTAAAAAGATGAAAGAGATGCAACTCTGGACAAAACGCGGTAAATAACCAGTTTTCTCCACATTCAGTACCAAAAGAGCCATTCACGTTTGTGGGTGGCTCTTTCAAATGCTTCCCACCGCGGCTATTCTGTTATAGCATTCCTCTAGAGAACTTTCGTAGACTACGTCTTAAAATAAGCACTAGACTAAAAACCAAGCTACCACATGAATAGAAGAACATTTCTAAAGACCCTCTACGCAGCAGCAACGGCAACCACTCTCTATGGACTGCCGAAACTCGTACATGCAGATCCACCCAGACCATCAGAAAAAGATCTGAAAGACTATCTCCACGATATGGCTAACTTTGATATGGAGCACAAAGGCGACATAATCCTCAAAGGCAAACAGCTTGCTCTGCTTAAATCTACTTTAAAAAAACTACGCAAAACCCAACGTTCAGTAGGGTTTGGAAATTTCGCTATCATCAGTTTTGATGATGGGCTTAGCTATGCCCGCAGATATTCCTCCATTGGTGCGTTCACCAAAGATGAAATAGAATTTATGGATTATACCTTTCACTTTGATGCAGCCAATTACGGTTTTTTCGGAGAAAGGCCGACATCAAATCTCACCAGCCGCGTATCAAAGAAAGAACTTATAAAAATACCTAGAAGCGGCAATTATCTATATCGCGGGCAGCCACACGAGACATACAAATCTATAAAACATCTGCTTGGGAAAAAAGTTTACCTGACATCAGGTGTTCGCGGCATAATGAAGCAGTTCATTTTATTTTATTCTAAGGCCGCCGCAAATAAAGGAAATCTTTCACTTGCCTCACGCTCACTTGCCCCTCCCGGGTACTCATTTCACGGAATAGGTGATTTTGATGTTGGCGAGACGGGTCTAGGATCAGCAAATTTCAGTGTCAGCTTTGCCAAAACTGAAACATGTGCGAGGTTGCGCAAGCAAGGATACCTTAAACTTCGATATCCCGAGGAAAACATGCTCGGAGTACGCTATGAGCCTTGGCATATTAAAGTTAATGAAGTTAAATAATCAAAGCACTTAGCTTCACACTAAAGATTATATCGAATAATACGATATGATATATAGCAAAAGACCTTCAAGCTAGCACTGCTTCTAAACGGCAAACTATGGCTTTCATTTACTTTGTCGTATAAAGCAGTTAATTAATAGTGATTAGCAATTGTAAAACTCTAACACGGATCGCATAAGAATGAGCAAAATCCTTCAACAGGATGAAGTCGATGCACTGCTAAGAGGTCTCTCCGGCGGAGAGGTTGAAGCTGAGCAAGATATACCGGATGATGATTCCGGCGTAGTTTCGTTCGACCTTGCGAATCAGGACCGCATTATCCGCGGCCGTATGCCTGTTCTTGAAATTGTTAATGACCGTTTCGCGCGCTTAGCAACAAATAATCTAGCTAATACCATGCGCAAAAGAGTCGATATCAACCCTATTTCTATCGACATGTCTAAATTCGGGGACTTTATGCGTTCCCTGCCTGTACCGACCTCACTCTCTATTTTTAAAATGGACCCACTTCGCGGAAACGCCATTCTGGTCGTTGATTCACGCCTTGTTTTTGCTCTTGTGGAAAGCTTTTTCGGAGGTTCAGGCTCTCAGCCAAAGGTTGAGGGACGTGACTTCACCCCTATCGAGCAAGCAATCGTAGACCGCGTTGTTAAAATTGCTCTATCAAATCTCGAAGACTCGTGGCGTCCGGTTCACGAAGTTCATCTCGAACTTATCCGCTCTGAAGTTAACCCACAGTTCGCGGCGATAGTTCCACCTTCAGATGTTGTTATCGTCATCACATTTGAAGTCGAACTTGAAAATGCCATTGGCTCACTTATCGTCTGCCTGCCGTACTCTACTCTCGAGCCTATCCGCTCAAAACTCCATGCATCTTTCCAGTCTGAAAGACTAGAAATTGACCATGTATGGGTAAGCAGATTTAAAGAAAGACTTCTTGAGACACCAGTTGAACTGCTTGTTCGTCTAGGCAGAACAAAAATTACTGGGCGCCAACTCGTGAACCTTCAAGAGGGAGATCTTCTACTTCTCGATACTGATGAAGAAGATAAACTTGAGTGCGAAGTGGAAGGAATTCTCAAATATTACGGACTTCCCGGAAAGGTTAAGGCCAACCGAGCAATCCAGATTACCAGTGCCATTGAACCTAAAATGACATAGGTCTACGGCTTCGTATCGATACCCTCTTGACTCTCATCACTCCCATATCTACACTCAATCTGTTATTTTAAATTTTGAATGTATTTTTTGGTATTTATTTTCAATACTACCCGCTAATAAAAGGCTGAAATGACCAGCATCACAGGATTAGTCCTTACATATAACGGCGAAAGACTGCTAGATGAAACTCTTGCAAGCCTATCTTTCTGCTCTGAAATTCTACTCATAGACTCAGGTTCATCTGACGCTACTCTTGATATCGCTAAAAAGCACAATGCCAGAGTTATTCATAACGATTGGAATGGCGCAATTGATCAGCATAAGTTCGCAGTAAAACAGATCAAAACACCATGGGTTGTTACAATCGATCAGGATGAAATAATTTCTCCTGAACTTAAAGATAACATTCTAAAGAACCTCGAAAATCCTCCCAAGGATTTAGACGGGTTCTATTGCCCTCGTAAATCATGGTATTTCAATCGATTCATACTCCATAGTGGATGGTATCCAGACAAGCTTTTCCGCATCTACAAGCCCGAAGGGATCAGCATAGGCGGCATCAGACCTCACGAGGAACTTCGCCCGAAAACAAAAGCTGGAAACCTTAAAGGTGATATAATTCATTACCCTTATGAGAATTTTAAACAACATCTTGAAAAAATTAATTACTACACTCAAGATGCTGCTGAAGATCTGTACTCACGTGGCAAAAGAGGCTCTCTCGGTAGTGCGATAAGCCATGGAATAGGTAAATTTTTCAAACAATATATACTTCAGCAGGGCTTTCTAGACGGCCGGGCAGGGTTCATAATAGCTGTGCACGGCTTCTTTTACACCTTTCAAAAATATATCCGGCTTGCTGAACTGGAACCGAAGGATAAAAAATGATTAATGAAGACAAGCCGCACCTTATAGATCTTCCGAAAATCGAAGATAATCGCGGCAACCTGACTTTCATTGAAAACAGCCGCCATATTCCTTTTGATATCAAAAGAGTTTATTACCTCTATGACGTCCCAGGTGGAGAATCACGCGGCGGACATGCTCATAAAGAATTAAGACAATACATCATTGCCGCATCAGGTAGCTTTGATGTAGTATTAGATGACGGAAAAAATAAAACAACATTTTCACTGAATCGCTCATACTATGGACTCTATGTTCCAAAGATGACTTGGCGTGAACTGGAAAATTTTTCGTCCGGCTCTGTATGTCTCGTCCTAGCATCGGAATATTACGATCCGGCAGATTATTACTACACCTATGAAGACTTCATAAAGGCGGTAAAAATTAATGACTAAAATCAAATTTCTCGATGTAGGCTGGACCTACACAACTCTTGCATCCAGCTTAGATGTTGCCGCAAAAAGAGTTCTTGAGTCAGGTTGGTACATCCTCGGTGCTGAAGTAAAAGCATTCGAAAAAGAATTCGCTACTTATACAGGAGCCAACCACTGTATAGGAACAGGAAACGGACTGGATTCCTTAGAGCTGGCCCTGCGAGCCGCTGGAATTGGACCGGGTGACGATGTTCTGGTCCCCTCAAATACGTACATTGCAACGTGGCTTGCCGTAACTCGCACAGGGGCAAATATTGTCCCAGTGGAACCTATTGAAGCCACCTACAACATGAATCCTGCCAATCTTGAGCAGGCCATGACTAAAAATACTAAAGCAATCATTCCAGTTCATCTTTACGGACAACCCGCAGATATGGACCCGATAATGGCTTTTGCCGAAGCAAACTCCCTATTTGTTCTAACAGACGCAGCACAAGCGCATGGTTCCTTATACAAAGGAAGAATGAGCGGTACCTTAGGACACGCCGCGGCTTTCAGTTTTTACCCAGGTAAAAACCTAGGGGCTTTCGGAGACGGCGGAGCAATCACTGCTACCGATGAAACCATCGCGGAGAAAATTCGCACTATTGGAAATTACGGTTCATCAGAAAAGTATGTCCACGACTCCTTAGGATTCAACAGCAGACTGGATGAAATGCAGGCAGCCTTCCTCCGAATCAAGCTTGAAATACTCGATGATTGGAACTGGCGCAGAAGAAATATAGCGGACATTTACCTCAAAGGATTAAAAGATACCCCGCTAGTTTTACCCGTTGTAGAAGAATGGGCACAGCCAGTATGGCATCTATTTGTAGTCCGCTGCGAAGGTAGGGAAGGGTTAATCACTCACCTAAAAGAAAGCGGCATCGAGACGGGCATTCACTACCCAACACCGCCTCATAAGCAAGGTGCATATAGACATATGTCGCACCTTTCACTGCCAATTAGTGAAGCAATTCACCGCGAAGTAGTCTCACTACCAATCGGCCCTCACATGACAGCAGAACAAGCCGAGTACGTAGTAAACACCATCAAAGAATTCTACTAAACGAAATCCCAAATTTACAAAAAAAGGTCCGGTAGAGACAATCTCTACCGGACCTTTCTCATTGGAATTTTTATCAAAACCTTATCACTTAACGTTGGCATTCATACCCCTAAGAGCAAAGATTCTGCCCGCCGGTGACAAAAAACTACTTAATCTTAGTCAAAAACAAAAGGCGAATAGGATACCCAGGCTTATTAGTCATTTCACTCTGAATAACACGCACGGAATGATAATCAAGCGTGCTGCAAAAATGGCGAACCGCAACATCTTCTTCATCCCCGCCGGGGTGGCCTGCATAAATTGCAATGCAAACAAGTCCGCCGACAGCAAGAAGATCAAGCGAATATTTAAGAGCCTCGACGGTAGTGGAGGCTTTGGTTATAACGCTCTTATCACTGCCGGGCAAAAATCCGAGATTGAACACGACAACGCTTACCGTGCCATGCAATTCTGGAGGAATGATCTTGAGCATATTTTCGTGCCCGGTCTGAAATAACGTCCAGTTATCGGGCAAACATTCTTCTTCTAACTTCTCGCGCGTCTGCTCAATAGCATCGAGCTGTATGTCAAAACCGAAAACTCTACCCTCACTGCCAACCTGCTGAGCAAGAAAAACAGTATCATAACCATTACCAACAGTGGCATCGATAGCAATACAACCGGGTTCAAGAACCTCAAGAAGCACGCATTTCGCATAAGAAAGTATATTATTAAGAATCATAGTATCTCTTTGGCAAGAAGTGAAAGAGAATGAAAATTAGAAATTCAAATATTTAGACAAATTACCGGATTTGGTGAACTGGCGCTCAGTATTCCCGAATGTGGCACTACCGCTGATCATATAAGTAGAATCTCGCAAATTGTTCCAATTCAGAGTCGCAGATCCTTTCGCATTGGCAGGTATTGGCATTCCACTACTAAATGAATTTAGCTGAAATTGGTTTCCCGAAAGAACAGCATTAACACTAACATCTTCTGCAATAAGTCCACCTGGAATTTCAACTTGATCGGACCTGAGAACAATACTTCCAGACTTCGGTGGCGCCCCCCATTCAGGGAAACTCACATCAGAAGTAATTTTAACCTTACCGCCCAGCCCGTCCATCTTCATAATTCTTGCGAGATCAATACCGCCACTCAAAGTAAGTGCCTTAGATTTAAAAACCTTAACTGAAAGAACAGGACCAGTTTTAACCCTTACTTCTAGTAAAGGAGAAAAACCGGCGTACACTCCAAGCTGAGGAATAGTTATGATCTGCCCCTTATTGGTGGTGACATAAACATTAGTCACTTCAAAAGAAAGCGGTCCGGCGCTGACAAAATCTCCCCACTGAATAGTCGCAGCGGAAACTTTGGCATCAACCATTTTAAAGACCTGAGACCATACAACTTCCCATGGTAAAAACAAAAAAGCACCAAGAATCAATCCGCCCATGAACAGAAAGAAGCGGCTTAAAACTTTTTTAATAGAAAATTTGGGTATGAATTTCATATGGCTGGCCTACCTGACAAGGATAATCTGCACATCTGCCAAATCTGGCGTGTCCAGCCTGTGGTTGATTGTAATAGTGGAAACCCTCAACCCGCCGCGCACATTAAAATCACGCATTAAGTATACAATTTCCGGAAGATTCAACGCTTCAAGAATGACCTGAACCCCTTCCCCTGCGTTACTGCCGGCCTGAAGCGGACGGAGAGATGTAAGTCTGGTATCAAGCCCAAGGTCGCGAATAACCTGCTGAGCCGCAGTCATAGGTTCGCGGTCAACAAGAGCTCCACGTGATGCTTCTCCAGCTTTAAGCTGCTCAACTAAAGGTAAAGTCTTACTGTAGTTATGTTTGCTTTGCAGAGCAACGCGTCCAGCACTAAGCTGACTTTCATGTAAACCGGACCATATCATAAAAAGCACAAGCGCCCACGCCGCGACAAGAGCCGCAAAGAAGAGTTTTTGCTTTTCAACAGGCCAATCCTGCCAGATAAAAAATCTTTCCAGTTCCATAAAAATCTACCTTTTAAACACTATTCAAAAAATATAAATTCAAACCTTGCGAAGCAGCTTCAACTAGCGATTATACTCAGCTCTCAAACTAAAAATAATCCCATCCGGAGCGTTCGTGGCCTGCTCCAAAACAAAGTTAAAGGCTACACTCGTAGCAAGTTTCTCCATCATGGTATCAAGGTCATCATAAGAACTGACTTTACCGCGAATATTCCCGGAATCTGCTCCCAGATTAAAGCTTTCAATCGCTATTCCCACAGGAGAACTATCACTCACAAAAGAAAGTAAACCAAGAACATCAACGCCCTTGCTTCCGCCGCCACTTTTCAATTGATCCAGCTTGAAAAGGATCTTCCCATATGGATCTGACCCCGGCGCAGGTCCAAGTGCGGCAACATATACTTCTTTTAATTTTGTGCGCCACGAAGCAGCAGCATCCTGACTTACCCCCCAACGATGATACTGGCCGATTATAAAAAACAATCCAATCAAAGTAGCTAAAATAGCTGAAATTAAATAAGGCTTAAATTCAATAGAAACACTCTTGTCTGCTACTGAACTTGTGCCTGAAAGCAAATTAAGCCTAGACCATTTGATTTTTTTATCTGTGAAAACTTTACAGGCCATCTCAAGATTTATATCTTCGGGATTACCCTCAAGCCCCAGCCTGTCATAGCGATTACTGAATTCACCTTCGCCCCCACTAAAATAAGTGAGGTCATCACCAGAGGCCAAAATCTGCATCCCATCCTGCCCTTTCCAGCTCCAAACCGATAACCCTTCGGCTACAGCGGCTCGCCAGCAAACAGTAAAAGCAGAAGTAAGCACAGTTGCCCTGCCCAAAACTTCTCTGTGGGTGTCCAAAAATCTATCAAGAAGATCGTGGGAAGTATAACCGAGAACGGCTCCGCCGGAAGGGCGTAGCACTTTAAAACCAAAATCTTGTTCTGGAAAAGAATAGTTCATCTGCATAAGGGTTGCAGACTTCGCGTGGCGAGACTTATTCACCCCTTTCGGTTTAAAGAAAAAGAAAAGATGATCAGGCAACAGCGCAACCACCGGATATTTGTTTTTAGGATCAGGGCCTTCCGACTCGGAAAGCTTGTTACCATCAAACAACATCCACTGATGTTCTTGCTCTGAAAAAGTGAGTATATATACTAATTTTATTGCGGCCATCTATGGCTCTGTCCTATACCTGTAAGCAAGCGGTTTGTCTATTTATCGAAAAAGATAATGAATTTTGCCAAGCGATCACTTATTGTTAGCTTTCAGGAAAAGTTACCGATATATCACTTTGAAAAATCAACTTCGACAACTGTGTTTGAAAAGTTTCCGGCCTAGCGATGATATATCTTTTTACTACCCTGCAACCAGTCACCTCCGCCGTAACTATAACCTCAAAATAACTTGATCTGACCGTTAACAGGGAGAGCATCTCTCTGTAAATATCAGAATCAGCCTCTATCCCTGCCACAGTTAGGACCTGACTCAAATCCGTAAATCCCCGAGTATTGCGCCAGTGAAGAATGCTACTAATTTTGCGTCCGAGTTCCGGGAAATATGCGAGTAGAATTTCCTTTGAAGCGAAATTAATATTGACGTTCTCATCACCCCACACAGTAAAAGTAGCATCCACCCATTGCCTGTCTAAATCCTTCCAACCACTCACAAGCAAAATCTCTTCAGGTGCTTGTAGGTAGTTATGTGGAGGAGCGTAAGATGGGAATTGTGATGCGTAGTAAAGCATATCCATTTTCTCTAAAACAGCGCTATCGGACTTACCAACCCATCCCCCCAGACTACCAAGCAACCTAGGAACATCAGCACCGCCAGGAAGAAGAGATCGCATTATAGATAAAACTTTCGCATTATCATTTAGGTCCGCGAGCTTATTTAGATTTATTTTGGAATTACAAGGGCGCACCACATATGACACATTGTCATCTTCCCACAGGCCAGCCCATTCTTCCATCGGGGTGTCTGAAAAAGGAGTATTATCGTTGCGAATTTTTTCAAAAACCAAATATAAGATTTCTTCAGCAATAAAATGAGCATCATATTCGCTACGCATCCTACTGGCTTCAACTGCTCCGCGAGTACTAACTTCAATAGTCATAAGAGTCAGTCCCGAAAGGGCCATAAAAATAACCAAAACGAGGACTAGAACTACACCTTTAGAATTATCTCTATTCTTATTCAAAAGCATACGGAATCCTCTCAACAATCAAAGTGCGCTGCCCATCTTCAAACACCAAATTTAACCTTATGGCTTTTATTACGGAGTCCAAATTAAGAGGCCTGTTTTCCAATTGAAGAGCAGAAATCCAAGTACCATCTCTTCCGTCCAAAATCTCTAACGTCCAAGAAGAAACTCCACGCATCAATTGAAATGAACTTGCATATGACAATTTATCAGAGTCTTCATGTCGGCGAATCATGTTTCCTGATAAATCCCAAAAAACATTCACAGGAACAGCTCCGTCTTCAAGAGAGTTATTACTTGTAACTAACTTAAATCCATCTTCCCTCATCTCCAGAATTCCACCTATAACCCTATTTTGCAAATCTCTATGAAGTATACGCCTCAGCGTAAACATGCGAGATGACAATCCAACATTACTGCGTACGACTTCATTATTTGTTATGGATTGCCCAAGAACCATGGCAACCATACTCATGAGCAAGCCAGACAGAATTAGCCCAACCAGCACTTCAATCAGTGAAAATCCACCTTCCCGTAAAGAATGGCTGTTTTTATTAATGAAAGAAGAGGATATCATCGGTTATTAAAATTCCTGTGAGAAACGCGGTACACCTTCCACGACATCGTATACTCTCCGCTTCGTGCTTCTATTAAATAATTCCCAATACCGGTAGAAGAAATGGTTTCTAGGCTCACTCTAAAATCTCCCTGAGGCGGGCCTGACCATGGAATCCAGCCAGAAGAAAAAACTGTCAGTCCATCAGGGTATTTATGAGCGAGAATGTCCTGAGAAATATTTAACACATCCCATGAATCTTTAGACATTTGCGCCATAAGGGCGCTTTGACGCTGCACACCAAGAAAGGATATGGACAGAGTTGCTGCGATAGTCAACGCGACTATGATTTCTATTAGTGAAAACCCATTTTTATCCGGCAAGCTAAATCTCCAAAAAACGTACAGAGAGTGGATCCAAGCTAAAAGTAACACCGCCTTCTAACACGAGCCGAACCTCGTCACTAAACCCTTCAGGGTAAATAGAAAAGTCCACCCCTTCTCCGTCAAGAGGTTCTTCATTCAAATGCCCACTAAGCACCTTGCCCGGAAGAGATACTTTCTCCTCTCCCCACTGTAAAAATCCTTCTTCAAAATCAATATAGAGTGTCTGTTTTGAATCAGTATCTACAGCCCTATTACGAGCCTTATAGACAAACGAATTAACCTGAACCAAGGCGTCTTCTTCCCCGTCTCCAGCAAGATCAAGATTGGGCATGAGCGTAAACCAGCCCATGCCCACTATGATAAGCACGATCAATAACTCGATAAATGTCATGCCGCTAGAGCGGCTTCGCTTTGAATGCTTAGGCATTACGGAACCCTGAGAACTAGGATCTATTCCCAACTGTTGATATCGGCATCGTAATCTTCGCCGCCTTCCATTCCATCTGCGCCAAGAGAAATAATCTCAAAATCTCGATCATCTTCGCCCGGACTTCTGTAAATATAATCATAACCCCAAGGATCAACTGGCGCTACGGTAGAATCAAGATATCCACCTTTGCGGTAATTACGAGGAACTGGGCGTGTATCAGGCTTTTCAATCAAAGCTTTAAGACCCTGCTCAGTGGAAGGATATCTTCCGGTATCAAGCTTATAAAGCTTTAAAGCAGAGCCTAAAGCCTTCATATCCATCTGAGCTTTAGTAACTCTAGCGTCGTTTGGTCTATCCATAATTTTAGGAACAAGCATGGATGCCAAAAGACCAAGAATAACGATTACGATCATAAGTTCGATAAGACTGAACCCGCGCTGAGCTTTTTTGCTCTCCAAAATTCTATTTTCCCTTTTTTCCATTTTCGCCTCTGCTAATATTTTGAAATTGAATCTATTAATTAATATCCCTAATATCTATTTTCCCGACTTCAAGCGGCTCCCACTTAAGCGGAGACTGGCCGGAAAGACCTAAACGGCGAGGAAGCATACCGCGTGATTTGAAATAATCATCGGGGCGCGTTACTTTATCCCACCACAAAAAATATCCCTTACTTGGTATGAACCGACAATACAACCGTTGAAATTCACGCTGTGCGATGGGTTCTGCAAGAACAAATGGGCGTCCTCTTTCTGAAAAAGTAAAGTCTCTGCCAATAGTAACTTTTTTCCAATCAGCTAAATCCTGAACTCCTTCAAGAGGCTCTCCGGTAACGGATGAATAATATCTCATCTCACCATCAATGTCATTCACCCGGTAAGCTTTGGCTGATGCAGACCTAAAAACTTCAATAGAAACAGGGTTAAAAAACACCTTGCGGGACAATCTCTTGCGCGGTGAACGGTATGAAACAACACCATTTTTTAAGTAAAAATTATTAATATTTTCATGATAGGCCGAGCGTCTACGCTGTCCGACATCCCAGCGGAACCTGTCTCCAGATTCCGTGGTCATATCGAGATATGGTCCGTCCGCCTTAACAAATTCAAAAGGACCACCCTGAATTTTGTTATTAAAAATTTTCGTCCTCTTTAAAGGAGACCACATGTTAAGATCACCAGTAACATCAACTGCCATTAAAAGTCCCTCTTCATCTGAAAAGGAAAGCATCAGCGGCTCATGCATAAACCTGAAAATCTGATTAAATGGCCCAGAAGGAGGTCCAACCCAGAGCCTGCGGGCGTTATCAATCATGGCAAGCCACGATCCTTTCGGAGAAATAGAAAATTTTTCAATAGTACTGTTTACATCTGCGGCCACAACTCTGGAGCAAGTATCAACCCTGAATACTTCAACAAAAGCATTATTGCCCGAAGTCGCAGCGAGAATAGAAGATTTTGGAAACCACGAAATACCAGTTACAGGATCAGATGCAGTTTGCACAGCGGAGCAACCAGACCCACCATAAATACGGATTAACCCATTTTGATGACCCGAAGCGAGAACATCTCCCTTTTGAACAAGGTTAGTAACGTGCTCATCGAGGTGCACAATTTCGTTACTTTCACTAAGCTGCACATAATAACTTCTAGTCATATCATCAGGAGGACGATTGTAAATACTGTCCAAAGACGAATACTGCTGCTCGGCTGAGTATTGGACAAGCTCAGTAAGAGTTACAGGACGTTTTCCTGCAAGTTGAGTCACATCGAGGTTATCATCGGCAATCAACAGAGGCTCGCCTGTATCAAGAGACCCATTGCCTGTTCCCGAGCAACTTGAAAAAAGACCTGCGAAGACCACTAACAAACATAAATAAAAAACTTTTTTCATATTAAACCACCAGTCCTTTGATTCTATTTTAAGACAGCAAATGAAGCGACCTCTACATAACTAAGTATTTCAAATCAATCTAATATACCTGAAATTGCCTAATCTGCTTAAGCCTAGGCGCTTGATAATGTTTCTAAGATAGTGAATATAAATGTCAAGCTAGATCTAAAATTCCTTACTTGCTCATAAGGCAGTATTACGGCAAAAGAACCCATCAGGTTTACTAAAAAAAAGGATAACCTCAGGCTGTTCACATGAGAAGTAAAAAAAACAAATTCGAAATAAAGAGCAAACAAAGTCTGTCAGGCCGCATCATAGAGCTAAGCACTTTGTTGTTTGGTTCTATGAAAAGCGGAAGTTGGCGACTACCTGTTCTGTCTGTTTTTTATATTTTCGCTTATATTTTTTTCGACATGATGGTGGACAGTCCAATTCGCCACTATATTTTCTGCATCGTTTTGGTTGTCTCATCCCTTTACTTCTCGTGGCGCATCGGCGGCAGAGAAACAATGACATATGTAGGCTTTTTTAATATCTTTTTTGCTTTTATATTTTCGCGCCTGCTTTACATGACAGGCAGTTTCTCATCAAAATTATTTTTAAGCCGTTCTTTTATGATACTGTATGTCGTAGCCATCATCTTTATGTTCATCATGACCAAAAGGAAATCTCCGGCAGACACAGAAAAACGTAATCGCGAAAAATCGATTCGAAATGAGCAGCAAAAAAGAAGACAACTTGAACTCATGGTCGCCACAGAAAAATTAACCGGCGATATGATTGTGCAAGCTAATATGGTAAAAGATGAATTGATGGTACTCCAGAATTCATGGAAATCACAAATTCATACCATCATAAATGATTTGCCAAAAGTAAAAGAACGTGAACTTTACAACCAAATCGTAACTCCCTTCGAAGAGAGTATAGTTGAACATTTAAGAGGTCTTGAAAACAGACTGTCCTTTAAGCCGCAACTAATTGAATTAGATGAATTGGCAAAAGAACTCGAAAAGAAACTAGACGAGGATAAAAAACATTTTCAAAAAAGACTTGATGCAAGCTTTGATTTTAAAGGGTGGGATGGCAGGGTAGAAGAAATTTTTATAGACAGGTATAAAACATGGGAAATCCTGCTTAACCTTTTCAGGAATAGTCAAACCGCCATGGAACTACGGCAAATAGAGCTGCTTAGACAAGGTAGTGCTGAATTCAAAACGTATGTCCCCCGTATTGCCATTATCGCTGATATAGATGGCAAAAATGCAAGAATAAGAATTCTGGACACAGGCGGAGGCGTACCGGACGATAGCCTGCAAGATCTTTTCAAAAGAGCGGTCCCTTCGGCAAAGAGGCAGGGGAAAGCGATGGGACAGGGCACTATGTTTGTTAAGTTTTTTGGAGATAATATGGGATTTAATATTTCGGTTTTAAACACTGAAGAGTTAGGCTCTAAAGGGCTTGAAGTGTGTATACTTATACCTCTCGGAACCTTTGGCCCAGCAGGGGCTATCCCCGCAGGAGAAACAGCATGACCCCGGTTCAGGAAAAACTCTTTTTCGTATTAGCGGATGATGACCCACGCTTACACGAATACACGGTATCCATTTTGAAAGAGTCTGGAATGCTCGAAAAACATGAATCATTTTATGATCCAGTATCTTTTCTGGCCTTCTTAAAAGAATCCGAAGATGAACCTGACGTCATCCTCCTAGACGTTCATTTCGAAGGATCGGGCTTAAGCGGAGTTGATATACTCCCCTTCATCCGCGAAGAATATCCATACATTCCCGTAATTCTATTAACTGGAATGGACGCAGAGGCAACAGATGAAGCGCAATCTGATGTTTTCACATATTTCATCCCTAAGCCGGTAACTGAAGTCCACCTCACAAGCATGCTTCACTTTTACCTTGGAAAAAGTAAAAAAAGTGCTGAAACAATCAATACTCTTATCGATGAGATGGAAGAAGTTAAGGGATACCATCATCTTCTAGAGCAAGAAGTTGAAGAACTTCAGGATGAACAGCGCAGGCTTGAACAGCTTACCAGAGAAGACAAAACAGGCAGCAGCACCAAAGGATTTGAAAAAGTATCCGAGATTCTCGAATCTCTATTGACCAAAAGTCAGCCGATGCCCAGCTTTGTTGCCGATCTTGAAAAAGTATACTCGACCCAGTTCAAGCTTTTCAAGAAAGTCATCGAAACTCTAATCCGTTTTGATGTTCAAGACTCAGCTACCCCCGGCATGAACATCCACAAAGTTAAAGGCACTCAAAACGTATTTAGTGCAAGACTGTCACGGAAGGTGCGTCTCTTCTATTATAACTCAGCCAAAAGCGTAAGAAAAAAACTAATAAGATTAGACATTTACCACGACACCAAGGGTATGGACAAGTGGATTAAAAACAACTACCATTCCTATGCTGAAACAGATGATCAATACGAAAACTCAATAAAACGGTCTTAACCTATTTAATTCAATAGAATTAATTCATTAAATTTAAGATAAGATAATAGTAGGATATCCACTAAATATGGAGTTTAAAGTTACAAAATTTCCGGCATGGATATGGCCGCTGACTTTCGGGTTAGCTGTTGCATACCTTGTCGCGTCATATATTCCGTTGCCGACCCCAACCGCTCCTATTCTCGGAGAATCTTTCACATCTTCTGCAGCAGACAGGATTGCAAAAGAATCAGCTATTATTCTTGAACGCAATATCTTGGGACTCGATAACCCTGCTGAAATTCAGAAAAAAGCGACTGTAACACCTACCACATGGGCTCTTGTCGGTATCATAACTGGAGAAGTGGACATGGCGGTCTTTAGAATTAAAGACGAAACAATTATACTGCGTGAAGGAGATGAACACGAAGGCTGGACTCTTGATGAAATCAAGCCTCAATATGTTCTCTGGAAATTTGGACGCGAAGAAAAGAAAGTTGCTATGTGGGACCAAGTTCAAGCCCTAAAGCTTGTCAGAGGCAAAACCAATAAACTCGTCATAGATAAAGCAGAAGCGTCTGCAGTTCTTGAAGATCCTAACGCATTCCTCAGTCAGGCTCTCTTTAAACCAAACAGCAAAAACGGTAAAACACAAGGTTTCCGCATCACGAATATCAAGCAAAATTCACTGCTCCGCAAACTGGGTCTTGTAAACGGTGATGTTCTTATGCGCGTCAACGGTGAAATGATCACCGGCCCGACCAAACTACTTCAAGTTTACGGTTCAATGGCCGGAGCTTCAGCAATCTACATCGATGTAGAACGCAAGGGCCAAATTCTCTCACTAGTTGTCGAACTCAAGTAGGAATATAAGCAGGAATGCCAACTTACCAATATAGAGCCGTAACGAACGAAGGTAAAAAAAAGAAAGGATTTGTTGAGGCTTCCTCACAATCCAAAGCTTTTGCGACCTTGCAAAGCAAGGGGCTCATGCCCTTGCGTCTTGAGCAGGTTAAATCCACTCAAAAAGAACCTTCTGCTACCAAATCTCTGGCTTCGTCACTTACAATGGGTGGCAAAATCAGGCTTGGCGAATCATTTTACTACTTAGGAATTTTACTGCAAAGCGGGACCGCCCTTGCGCAAGCATTAGATATGATGTCCCGTATGACCTCCGGTTTTGCCAGCCGCATATGGATGGAAATCAGAGACGCGGTTCAGTCCGGTGAAAGTTTCTCGTCTTGTCTGGACAAATATCCAAAACTATTTCCGCCTGTATATGTCGGGATGGTGCAAGTTGCAGAATCTGTAGGTAAACTCGGCGATGTTCTCGAAAACATTGCCAAATACGAAGAAGAGCGTGCTGAGGTCAGCGGCAGACTTATGACCGCCATGGTTTATCCGTGCGTAATTCTTATGATTGGTCTTGGCGCGGTATACTTTCTTCTTTCCGAAGTTCTGCCAAAAATTACTGGCATATTCCAAGCCTCGAAAGGTGAACTTCCAACCTCTACGAAGATTGTCGTGGCGCTTGGAAATACGGTCGGTGACCTTGGTATTATGGCCCTCATTATTCCGGCAGCTATCATTTTCGCCTTTATAAGTGCGTATAAATCTCTCCCTAAATTCCAAGAAAAAATTGACTCCATACTTTGGAAACTACCGCTCGTCCAAAAAAGTACCCTCGCCCGTTTTTCTGGTATTTTAGGATTTCAGCTTGATGCAGGAATACCCCTTGTTCAGGGAATGGAAAGTTCTGCCAAAGCGGTAAAATCATCTTTCTTCAAAAAGAAAATAGCTGAGGCAAAAGAAGAAGTTGCTACAGGACGTACTCTCAGCGCAGTCTTTGCCGAACAGAAAATTTATCCGGACATTTACATCCTCACCCTTACAGCAGGGCAGAAATCAGGCCAGCTTGGTAAGTTTCTACAACGCATGGGAACCATTTTTGAGCGCGATGTAGATAACTTCATGAAACGTGTCGTTGCGCTAGCTGAGCCTATGCTGCTCTTATTTATCGGTATGCTCGTCGCTTTTATCGTTGTCGCAATTATGGGTCCAATCTTCGACCTGACGACCCTCGTAAAATAGGAATTTTGAATAATGACGGATAAACAACTGTCTGATTTCATTGAGCGAGGCCGCGAGGTTCTCGCAATTGAAGAAAAAGGGCTTGCGTCCATCAGAGAAAATTTAAGCCTAGGCTTTGCAAAAGCTGTCGAAATGCTGGCAGGTTGCAAAGGACGCGTAATCATCACCGGACTGGGCAAATCTGGGCTTGTGGGCCGCAAAATAGCCGCCACCATGTCCAGCACCGGCACTCCATCCTTTTTTCTGCATCCTGTTGAAGCCGCGCATGGCGATTTAGGAATGGTCCGCGCTGATGATGTAGTCATAGCTATATCCAACAGCGGCGAAACTGATGAACTAAACTCTCTGCTTCCGGCAATTCGCTCCTTCAATACAAAGATCATTTCCATCACCGCAAACAGTGATTCCACAATGGGCTCACTTTCTGACGTTGTGATCGAAGCAAAAGTGCCATGCGAAGCCTGTTCTCACGGGCTAGCTCCTACGGCCAGCACCACCGCAGCATTGGCTTTAGGCGATGCTCTTGCTGTCTGTCTTATGGATCACAAAGATTTCGACAGCATCGATTTCAAAAAATTTCATCCCGGCGGAACTCTCGGACGCAGGCTGACCTTATGCATCAGTGAGCTTATGCACACTGACAACATACCTTCCGCGCCAGAGAACAACCCGCTTTCAGAAGCTCTGAACCTCCTTGACCAAGGTAAGCTCGGACTTGTTGCCCTCACCTCAAACGAAGGCAAGCTATCTGGTGTAATCACCGACGGAGATGTTCGCAGGCTGATCTGTTCTGACAAGTTAGATATTTCCGCCCCCGCTTCGAACGTTATGGCTATAAACCCTTTGCGGGTTACGCCTGATATGTCTGCAGCACAGGCCCTTGATTTAATGGAAGCCAAACAAATTACCGTTCTTCCCGTTGTCGGTGAAGACGGTAAAGTTTCCGGCATGATCCATCTCCATGATCTGCTTGGTAAAGGCAGACTCAAATTCGCGGAAACTACAAGAGGGTAACCCTGCATGTGCGGTATCGCCGGACTTATTGATTTTTCCAAAAGCACCAATTCTGATCAGCTAAGACAAATAGCCAAGAACATGGGCTTTGCCCAAAGCACAAGAGGGCCAGACGGTTCAGGCCAATGGGCCGACCCGGAATCAGGCATAGGCCTTGATCATCGGCGCCTTGCTATCATTGACCTTACGGAAGAAGGCGTTCAGCCAATGACCAGCCGTTCCGGTAGATTTGTCACGTCCTACAACGGCGAGATATATAATTATCAAGACCTGCGTGCCGAGCTTGAAAAAACAACGGAATTTCAAGGTTGGAGAGGCCATTCCGATACCGAAGTGATGCTTGAAGCCATCGAGCAATGGGGATTTGAAAAAGCCCTTAAATCCTTCAGTGGAATGTTCGCCATTGCCCTATGGGATCGCGACGAGAAAAAGCTGTTTCTAGCACGTGACCGCATGGGGGAAAAGCCGCTCTATTATTCCACGCAAAACAATAAATTCCTATTCGGATCCGAGCTAAAAGCTCTCATGGCATGCGAAAATTTTGAAAGGAAAGTAGACCGCAACTCGCTATCTTCATACCTGCGCTATCATTACGTTCCCGCGCCGCGTACAATTTTTAAAAACGTCTATTGCCTCATGCCCGGCACATGGCTGAGCGTTTCCCAAGATGGAACAGTTTCAGATCCCGCTGAATACTGGTCACTACTCGACTCTGCACGCGAAGCAGAAAGTAAAATTTTCACTGCGCCCGATTCCGCAATAATCGAAACCCTCGAAGACCTGCTCCTAAAAGTGGTTGAAAGAGAGATGATCTCTGACGTTCCGCTTGGCGCATTTCTCTCCGGCGGAATAGATTCATCATTAATAGTTGCACTAATGCAACAGTGCGCACTCGCTCCCGTAAAGACCTTCACCATCGGGTTTGACGACGAAGCATACAACGAAGCCAATGACGCAAAACTAGTTGCCCAACACATTGGAACCGAGCACACCGAGCTATACGTTTCGCCTAAAGACGCGCTTGAAATAATCCCTTCTATCCCACAAATATGGGATCAACCTTTCTCTGATGCTTCGCAAATTCCAACGCATCTAGTCTCGCGCATGACTCGCGATCACGTAACAGTCGCCCTATCAGGAGATGGAGGAGATGAACTTTTCGCGGGGTACAATCGCCATTTCAGAGGCTGTTCATTATGGAAGCATCTCGAGCGCATTCCAATTTCCTTACGTTCCATCGCCGCCAAAGCAATTCTCGGCATAACTCCCGCAGATCTAGATGAAATAGTCGATGTGCTTAAGCCTATCATCCCCAAAAAACTGCACATGAGATTGCCCGGCCAGAAATTACACAAACTAGCTAATGTCATGGATGCAGATTCCGCATCAGAATATTACTCCGCACTCACATCAAACTGGCTGAATCCTGAAACAATCGTAATGAGCGGCAGAGAAACCGTCAGCCCGTTCCAGAATTATTCAAGACAACCAAGTACCAAAAATCTGACCGCCTGGATGCAGTTCATGGACGCAGCAACCTATCTGCCTGACGATATCATGACCAAGGTAGATCGTGCGGCTATGGCTGTAAGTCTCGAAACCCGTGCACCGTTCCTCGATCACGAAATAGTAGAATTTTCACAGCGCCTACCCATGCATCTTAGAACGCAGAATGGGCAAGGCAAGCACGCGCTTCGCGAAATCCTATACAAGCACGTACCCAAGAATCTCATAGAACGTCCAAAAATGGGATTTGGTATACCGATAGGCGACTGGCTGCGCGGACCTCTCCGCGAATGGGCCGAAGAGTTGTTATCGCCCGAAAGAATCGCAGATGATGGGTATTTCAACGGGCGAACTGTACAAAAAGCATGGCGTGAACATCTGAGCGGGACCAAAGATAACCAGTACAGAATCTGGAATATTTTAGTGTTTCAATCATGGATGGATCACTGGGATATATCGTAGGGGGGGGATGCCTCCGGCGGCTTAAACCCTTTTGGGAAAAGGGTTTAGGAATCCCAAAACTTTTTAGTTGGGGTTGGACTGAATTTTCAAATAAATGCCAGTATATTAAAGAGATATTTATGAAAGTTGCTGTTATTGGTGGGTATGGTCCATCGCTTATAAATTTCCGAGGCTCCATGCTTTGCGCCATGAAGGATGCAGGGCATGAGGTTTATGGTATTGCGCCTGCGGATAGTCCCGATGTTCCGGCTCGACTTGCCGCCATGGGTATTAAGTATGTTCCCGCCCCTATTCGACGGACTGGAATGAACCCTGTGCGTGATTTGACTACGATTTATTCTCTATTCAAAATTTTGCGTGATATTAAGCCTGATGCAGTTCTTTCGTACACCATTAAGCCTGTAATTTACGGTTCTCTCGCGGCCAAGATGGCTGGCGTTCCCTCTATTTTTTCTATGATCACAGGGCTTGGATATGCTTTCGGTGAAACCAGCGGCAAGCGCGCGATATTGTTTCAGCTAGTTAAGAACATGTACCGCTGTGGACTCGCCACAAATAACTGCGTAATGTTTCAAAATCCTGATGACCGAAATCTTTTTATTGAGCTTGGCATAATTGGGCGTAACAAAAAAAATGTTATTACAAATGGTTCAGGCGTTGACCTCGACCATTTCTGCACCATGCCCATTAAGCGCGATGCACCTGTCTTTTTATGTATTTCGCGATTGCTAAAAGAAAAAGGCGTACGCGAATTTGCTCAGGCTTCGATGATCTTGAAGAAAAAGTATCCCGAAGCACAGTTCAGACTTGTAGGACCGCATGACCCGGGACCTGACTCCATTAGTGAAAAGGTCATTGAAGAATGGAAAGCCGCCGGAGTCGATTGCGTCGGCCCTGTAGATGACGTGCGTGATGAACTTGAAAACTGCTCAGTATATGTACTACCATCTTACAGAGAAGGAACTCCACGTTCCGTACTGGAAGCCATGTCCACTGGTAGAGCAATAGTCACAACAGATACCCCCGGTTGCCGCGAAACTGTTATTGACGGTGAAAATGGCTTCATGGTTCCGGTTAAGGATGTTCCAGCCCTAAAAAGAGCCATGGAAAAGTTTATAACTTCGCCTAAGCTTATCCGCGCAATGGGCGGAAAAAGTTGTGATTTAGCCGCACATAAATATGATGTTAATAAGGTCAATACGACCATAATGAATGCAATGGGACTTTAATATATGACACTTAAAAGAGCTTTCGACCTAGCAGTGGCAATCCCCGCCCTCATAATATTTTTCCCGATTTTAGTGATTGTAGCTGTCGCTATTCACCGTAAAATGGGCGGCGGCATTTTCTTTTTACAAAGAAGACCCGGCATGCACGGTAAACCGTTCAATATCCTAAAGTTCAAGACCATGTCTGACGCTAAAGATGAGAATGGCAACCTACTTCCTGACTCCGAAAGGCTAACCAGACTAGGCCGCTTTCTACGTTCATCCTCCCTTGATGAGCTGCCTGAACTGGTAAACGTAATTTTCGACGACATGTCACTAGTAGGGCCGCGCCCCTTACTTATGCAATACCTTGGGCGCTACAATCCAGAACAAGCCCGCAGACATGACATACTACCCGGCATAACAGGGTGGGCGCAGGTAAATGGACGTAACGCCATCTCATGGGATGATAAATTCAAGCTAGATGTCTGGTATGTAGACAACCATACCGTCCAACTCGATATCAAAATACTTTTCATGACCGTTGCACGAGTTTTCAAACGAGAAGGAATAAGCCAAGCCGGACACGCTACCGCTCGTGAATTTATGGGAAATGAGGATAAGTAGTATGCCTCCGGCGGCTCGAACCCTTTTGGAAAAAGGGTTCAAGGCTCCCAAAACTTTTTAATAGGTTTGTCTTTGGAGTAGCTCGGAATATTTTTGCTTTTTACATTAAGTACTGTTTTAATTGCTTACGAATTTAACTTTCTTAAAAGACCATAACTTTCTTAAATACTAAAAGTTTTGGGAGATCCTTAAGAACCTTTTTTCAAAAAGGCTCTTAAGCCGCCGGAGGCATATATAATGAAAAAAGTTATCATACTAGGTGCAGGTGGGCATGGTCAGGTTGTTGCTGATGCTCTTTTGTTGATGCCTGATGCTGACCCTGTTGCTTTCTTGGACGAGAATCCTGCGGTTATTGGTACGGATATTCTTGGTATTCCTGTTCCAGGCGGCAACTCTTCCTTGAACGATATAGAACATGACGGCGTTGTAATTGCGCTTGGTAATAATGGCCTTCGTAAGCGCATTTTTGCAGAACTTACCGAGGCGGGTGAGACTTTGTTTACGGTTATTCATCCATCGGCTGTCATTTCTCCTTCGGCGATAATTGGCGCAGGCTGCATGATATTGGCGGGCGCGGTTATTAATACTGGCGCTGAGATTAAAGATAATACGATCATCAATACGAATAGTACCATTGAGCATCATAATGTGATCGGCCCACATTCACACATTGCTCCGGGTTCTACTCTAGGCGGCGAAGTTACTGTTGGCGAAGAATCGATGGTCGGCATTGGTGCAACGGTTCTTCCGCGTGTAAAAATAGGTAATAAAGCAATGCTTGGGGCAGGATCAACTGCCAACCGTAAGATAGCAGATGGCGTGACTGCGGCTGGAATGCCTGCGAAAAAGCTAAAAATACAGCGATAGTAGTTATATTTAAACAATAATTTCAGACACTTTCAACAGACGCACCTCATACTATACTAAAACACTGAAATATAATATCAGACCCGTTGGTGGTTTTGAATTTTATACTAAAAAGGAAGCTTGAAATTGTCCGCAAGCAGTAATAATCGCATATATCTTTCCCCTCCTCACATGGGCGGAACCGAGCAGGATTTCGTCAAGCAGGCCTTTGACAGTAACTTTATTGCGCCTCTTGGGCCGCAAGTTAACGGATTTGAAGAAGATTTTTCTAAGCTGTCCGGCCTTGCACACTGTGCTGCCCTTTCGAGCGGAACTGCGGCCCTTCACCTTGCGCTCAGAATTCTGGATGTTCAGCCGAATGATGTGGTTCTTGCTTCATCGCTAACTTTTATTGGCAGCGTCAGCCCTGTTAAATTTCTTGGAGCAGAACCTTGCTTCATCGACGCTGACTATAAGTCATGGAATATGGACCCTGATCTGCTTGCCGAAGCTGTTGATTACTATATTTCCATTGGCAAAAAACCTAAAGCGGTGATTCCCACCGACTTGTATGGCCAATGCGCTGATTATGATCGCATTTTAGAAATTTTGGAACCGCACGGTATTCCTTTAATTGTCGATGCTGCTGAATCCGTGGGCGCGACTTATAAGGGTGAACATGCGGGAAAACGTGCGCTTATGGCGGCTTATTCCTTTAACGGCAATAAGATTATTACTACATCCGGCGGCGGTTTACTCGCGTCCGACAACGAAGAGTATATCGATCGTGCTCGTTGGCTATCTCAACAGGCAAAAGAACCACTCCCATATTATGAGCACAATGAACTCGGGTATAATTACCGCATGAGTAACGTTGTGGCAGCGATTGGACGCGGACAGCTCGAGGTTATCCAAGACAGAGTTACCCGCAAACGCGAAATTTTTGACTACTATAAAAATGAGCTTGAAGGATGCGCCGGAATTTCATTCATGCCCGAAGCAGAGTATGGCAAATGCAACCGTTGGCTTACTGTAATTTTGATCGATGAAGATACGTTTGGTGCTGATCCTGAACAAATCAGACTCAGACTTGAAGACGAAAATATTGAGTCCCGCCCTGTGTGGAAACCTATGCATATGCAACCTCTCTTTAAAGACTGCAAATCGTTCGGTGGCAAAGTAAGCGAAGACTTGTTCAAACGAGGCCTGTGTTTGCCTTGCGGAACAGCCATGACGCAAGTTGACCTCGACAGGGCAGTGGAAGCTATCAAAAAGTGCGGTAAACTATAGATGTTGCATAACCTACGTAATGCCAATTTCTACTTTATGGTCCTTTTGGACATGTTTATTTTCGCCGTTGCGTTTTACGGGGCGTACCTCTTCCGCTTTGATTTTGAGCTTCCTGCATACGCTTCCACCCAATTTTTAGAGATTTTAAAATATTCAGTCATAATCAAAGTTTCTGTATTTTTCGGACTTGGTTTATACAGAGGAATGTGGCGTTACACCGGGCTTCGTGACCTCTGGCATATCCTTGAGGCGACTTTTCTACAGTCACTGATCCTTGTGACTATCGTTCTTTATAAATTTGGCTTCGGTGGATTTTCTCGCGGAGTTTTCATCATAGACTGGATGCTTACCGTCTTCATGATTGGTGGTGTAAGAATCCTTATCCGCTCATTTTATTCATATCGTGAGGGAAATGGTTCTCATTATTCACAGGATTCATGTCCTGTCGACGGACACAACGCCCTAATCATAGGTGCTGGCCGGGCCGGAGAGAAAGTTGTTCGCGAAATAATGGGAAGTGGGCAACTAAGGTTTGCTCCGGTTGGCTTTATCGACAACGACCACACCAAACGCGGCAGAACTATCCACGGCATTCCTGTGCTGGGATCGCTTAGCGACCTGCCTAATATTATTGAAAATAAGTGCATAAATGAAATATTGATTGCTGTAGCAGAAGCCTCCGGTGAACAGATGCGCAATATAATTGATAGCTGCAAAGAGACGGGTCTACCTTACAAGATCCTACCCGGTATGGATGAGATTATTAACGGTAAAGTCGGCATCAAAGCTCTGCGCGATGTCAGCTATCAAGATCTTCTAGGTCGCTCGCCTGTTCAGCTCGATACAACACGCATTAATCAATACATCTCCGGCAAAACAGTGCTTGTCACAGGATGCGGAGGCTCTATCGGCTCTGAGCTGGTTAGACAAGTTGTGCGCTTTAAACCAGCCAAGCTTATTCTGGTTGATGCAAGTGAAGCCAATCTTTATTCCATTCAAATGGAACTGCATCACGAAATGAAATTTCATGAATATGTAACAGTGCTCGGCTCTGTTCAAAATTCAAGACTTCTTGATCGCACCTTTGGCGAACACAAACCGCAAACGGTCTTCCATGCTGCTGCTTACAAGCATGTTCCTATGGTAGAACGCAATCCGTGGCAGGCTGTTAACAACAACATACTGGGCACCAAAAATGTTATGACTGCGGCGGATAAACACGGCGTAGATAGATTCGTTATTGTTTCTACAGATAAAGCAGTCAGGCCGACGAACATCATGGGCGCTTCCAAACGAGTAACCGAACTGCTCATGCGTCTTTTCAATAACTCCAAGACTACATTTATGGCGGTCAGATTCGGTAACGTCGTGGGATCATCGGGCTCCGTTGTGCCACTTTTCCGTAGACAGATTGAAAAAGGCGGCCCGGTAACAGTTACTCATCCAAACGTAACTCGCTATTTCATGTCCATATCCGAAGCAGCTCAGCTTATTTTGCAAGCAGGAGTGATGGCTAAAGGCGGAGAAATATTCATCCTTGAAATGGGAATGCCTATAAAAATAGCCGACATGGCCCGTGACTTAATCAAACTTTCCGGAAAAGAACCTGACAAAGATATCGAAATCGTATTCACAGGGCTACGTGAAGGCGAGAAGCTATATGAAGAACTCATCACAGAGGGCGAAGACATCGTTCGCACTGAGCATGAAAAGATCATGGTTCTCAAGGCTGACGAACAGGATGTCGTAGCCTATACAACGGAATTAAGGTCTTTGCTTCAAAGTATGGGAGAAGCAGCCGACAACTTTGATGGAGATCAGGTTCGCGCGTTGCTCCATGATACCGTCGCTGAATTTGATGAAGAAGGTTAAAGGCTAAATGCTATTTAACTCACACATATTTATCCTGTTCTTCCTACCTCTGGTGTTTGCATTTTACTTTCTTCTGCGAGGATTTAAGCTACATTTTGCAGGAAAGATCTTTTTGGTGTGCGCATCCTTTGTCTTCTACGCTTGGTGGAAGACAGAATATCTATTTTTGCTCAGCGGAACCATCATCTGGAACTTTCTCATGGCAGAGGCCATGCATAAGTGGCGGAGTAAGGGGCTGCTGGCTTTAGCCGTATGTGGTAATATATCAGTACTTGGCTACTTCAAATACAAAAATTTCTTTTTCGACAACATTGCCGGACTAACAGGGCTGCCCTCTATAACTGAAAAAGTTATTATTCCGCTAGGTGTCAGCTTCTATACCTTCCAGCAAATTTCTTTTTTAGTTGATACTTATCGTGGAAAAGCTAAGCGATGTAACTTACTTGACTACTCTCTATTTGTTTCATTCTTCCCACAGCTTGTGGCCGGACCAATCAGTTATCAACATGAAATAACGCCTCAATTCAACGGACCGAAAGCCGGTAAACTGAACTACACAAACATAGGGCAAGGGTTCTTTCTTTTCAGCATGGGGTTATTCAAAAAAATCGTAATTGCTGACTCTCTTGCCCCGTATGTTGAAACAGGATTTGACACAGCTTTAGCTCTTCCGTTCTGGGATTCATGGGCAACAAGTTTAGCATATACCTGCCAACTATATTTCGATTTCAGCGGTTACACAGACATGGCTCTCGGGTTAGGGTTACTCTTCAACATTAAACTACCGAATAACTTTAACTCTCCCTACAAATCTTCAAATATCCAAGATTTCTGGAGAAGATGGCATATTACACTTAGCCGCTTTGTCCGGGACTATATTTATATTCCGCTCGGAGGCAGCCGCAAAGGAAACTATAGAACTCTCGCAAATCTTTTCTCATCATTTTTGCTAATTGGGTTGTGGCACGGCGCAGGTTGGAACTTCGTATTATGGGGTGGCCTACACGGCGTTGCGATGGTGGTTCATAGAATCTGGCAGAATACAGGTGGCAAGCTTCCAACTTATGCAGGCTGGATTTTAACCTTTCTATACGTCAATGCTTGCTGGGTACTCTTTAGAGCAACAACGACCTATGACGCCATAAAGATCTTCAAAGGCATGCTAGGCATGGTAAATATTGGATTTTCAACGGCCCTGACTCTAACAGATGATTTCATACTACTTGGCGCATGCATCGGACTAGTTGCTTTTACAGCCCTTTCCAAAAACTCTGTAGAAGCGGCTCATGACATGAAATTTTCTTTCAAGGAATCAACTCTGGCATTAGCCCTATTTATGATCTCCTTTGTAAAGCTATACTCTCATCAAACCTTTCTCTACTTCGATTTTTAATATGACTGAACGTAATTGGACCATACGGACTCTCTCAACGCTGGCAGTGCTGGTGATTGGCTTAATTGTCGCTGTTAACTTCGTCGTAGATCCCTATGGAGAATTTCGCTTAATTGAGAGCGACTACAACAGGCTCAAGCTTAAGGCAGAAAAAACTACAGCATTGCACGTTGCCTCTAAACTATATGAGGGAAAACACGCGCTTGTATTTGGAAGCAGCAGAACAATGCTGCTTTCTTCAGAAATAATGGGCCAGCCAGTACTTAATTTCAGCACATCTATTTACAATAACCCTGGGAACGTACTTGCCCTGCTCAAGCTGCTTGACAAAAAGCAGCTTGCAAATATCACTCATGTTTATTTCCTGATTGATATCAACAGCTTTCATTACACTAAACCGGCAAATGAAATGACCGGGAAAAACGCCCTCCTACTTGAAACAATACAAAATATCGGTCCTGAAAAAATTACCAATGCTTGGGACTGTTTGCTAAAAAACAATGGACCGCACAATAACACAATCTCCATCAAATATATTGATGAATTCGGATCTTTACACAAAAAAGACAGTCCATATAATGACAAACAAGTAATTTTTTCAAGCCACACCGTGACAAAATACTATTTGGAATCCATTGCAAATTTAGTAAATTTTTTGGAGAATAAAAATATCTCCACCACCTACTTTCTAATCCCTTGGCTTAAACCATTTAGTCCTCAGCAGCAGCGTATGCTCGAACCAATATTACGCAAAATAACTCAGATATGTAAAAAAGTTTATAATTACCATTTAAATACGATCTTAACCGGTAATACAAGTTTCTTTTCAGACCCTTCGCATTTATCTGCAAAAGGCTTGAAAAAATTCATCCCTATTCTTTTATCTAACGGCAAACCGATGGAGTCAAATAAAGCTCCCATTGAAGATCAGGTCTTAAACTATCAAACCATCACTCTTAATCAGTTAAGAAAGATTTACGCCGAGCAATCTTTACCTGACGCTTTCTGTAAAAACCTACTAGATAGCGGCAACACAAGTGCTTTGTTCGCCATCCTTGAATTGGAAGAATTTGTTAACCTACGAAGAGCACTAATCCTTAATACTTTTTTAGACGGGAAGCACGAAAGATTAAAACCACTATTGGAAAATGGGTATCCGTTCAATACAGATGAAAAGCTCATGCGCGAAGCACTGCAACATAGTATCATGTCAGGTAATTCTGAGAGTGTGAAAAACGCACTATTGCTTGGCGCAGACCCTAACGGGCAAGTACAAATGGGAGACTCTCCCCTTCTCATTGCAGCACGTTTTTCCCCTGATCTGAATGTCATCAACTGCCTGCTCGATATGGGGGCCGACCCGAATTATATAAATAAAGACTCGACAAGCTTCATGCACTTCAACGAAAGTGTTTTTACACTTTCACTTAAGAATAAAGATCTCTTTAACTATTTAAAGAACCGCTACCCCAAGAACAAACTAGCCAAGCACGCCCTTTTGCTAACTAAACTTGAAAACAACGATCAAACAAGTGCGGATATCAAAGAGTTCTCCTCCTTAAACAAGGAGTTTTATAGTGCCAGATCTCCATATGTTGCCCGTGGTTTTTTATTAAACCCACAAAATAATTTTCTAGTTACGCATGGAGATAAATTCACCCTTCATCTCAGAAAAGAAAATTTCAATATTACCCCCTTAGAAGCTTACGTATTCAGCTCGTTAAATATTAACAAAAAAGTTTTTAGTATCATCAATGACACTTTTCTACACTCAACGGGACATACTCAATCCGGCTCAAAAGAAGATAATATACATTTTACACAAATCTCAGAACTAGTTCTTAACATACTATTTTTCCTACAAGAAAAGAACGCGATCATAATTTTCAACTAATTGATTCGCCTCATATCGTTGACAGTTCGTACAGAATAACCTAACAAACTCGCATTATGTTAAAGGAACTATTTACATCAAAAACAAGAATAAAACTTCTGCTTAAGTTATTCCTAAATCCAGGAGTATCCTCCTATTTACGTGAATTAGCAGCAGAATTTGATGTCTCTCCCAACGCAATGAAGGAAGAACTGGACGGCTTAAGTGATGCCGGATACCTGAACAAGAAAAAAGAAGGGCGTTACATATTCTACAACGCCAACTGCTCTCACCCCTTCTTTCCAGAAATCAGCTCCATTGTTCGAAAATATATCGGCATTGACCAAATACTTGAGTACATCCTATCCACTATCGGTGACGTCGACTCTGTTTACGTTCTTGATGACTATGCCAAAGGCATTGATTCAGGACTGATCGACGTGCTTATTATTGGAGACGATGTCGATTCGGATAGAATTATCGACCTCTGCGCAAAAGCCGAAGAAGCAATTCAGCGCAAAATAAGATTTATGGTCCTAGGTTCCACCGAATTTAAAAGCACAAGCGATATATATTTAAAACGCCCTAATTGGAAAATTGTTTAATAACTATAAAAATTGAATCAGCCTAAAGACGGAGAATTAATCTCATGAATATCCCATTTATTGACCTTAAAACACAGTACGCAAGAATTGAAAAACAAGTCCGTAGCAATATGGACGCAGTTATGGAGCACGGAGCCTACATCATGGGCCCTGAAATTCCAGCAATTGAAAAAACCCTTGCGGATTATTGTGGAACCAAACACGGCCTCGGCTGTGCTTCTGGAACCGATGCTCTAACTCTCGCACTAATGTCTCTAGACATTAAACCGGGCGATGCAGTTTTCACCACGCCTTTTACTTTCTTTGCAACTGCGGAAGCTATAGCTCTTCTGGGTGCAACTCCAGTCTACGTAGACATCGACCCTGTGACCTTCAATATTGATCCTGAGAAACTCGAAAAAACAATCGAAGCTCTCAAAGGTGACGCGAACGGCTACCCTCTCCCTAAAGTGGAAGGGCTAACCGCACGAGGCATTATCACAGTAGGAATCTTCGGACTACCTGCTGATTACGATGCAATCAAAGTAATCGCGGATAAGCATGACCTGTTCATTATTGAAGATGCGGCTCAAAGCTTCGGCGGCGAATACAAAGGTAGAAAATCCGGTTCACTAGGCGACATAGCCTGCACGTCCTTCTTTCCAGCAAAACCCCTCGGTTGCTATGGAGATGGCGGCATGTGCTTCACAGATGATGATGCACTGATCGAACGTTTACGCTCCCACCGTGTACACGGACAGGGTCCAGATAAATATGACAATATCCGCCTCGGAATAACCGGCAGACTGGATTCACTTCAAGCTGCAGCACTTCAAGCTAAATTTGAAATTTTCCCTGAAGAAGTAGAATTGCGCGACAAGGTTGCTGCAACCTACGCAGAGCTTCTAGGAGACATTGACGGGCTGACTCCGCCATCAACTCCTGAAGGAGATCGTTCAGTTTGGGCACAATACTGCCCCCTTGCAAAAGACAGCGCACATCGCGACAGGATTCAGGCTGCACTTAAAGATAAAGGTGTAGCTTCTCCAATATATTACCCTATCCCGCTTCACCTTCAAACAGCGTTTAAAGAACTCGGTTACAAAATGGGAGATTGCCCTGTCAGTGAGAATACAGCGACACGTATTTTCGCAATTCCAATGCACCCCTACCTTAAAAGGGAACAACAGGAATACATCGCAGACGCTATCAGAAACGCTTAATTAATTTTAAAGCCAAAAATGTTTTCTCCTCTGCGGTTGTCAGCTAGTGCCGACAACCGCAGATTTCGAAACTAAAAGTAGGTATAGATGAGTAAAACACTGATCATCGGTAACATTGCCGGAGCCGGATATAGAATCAAAAAATCCATCTCAAGAACAGGACTTGATATAGACATCTTAGTTTCTGACAATGACCTCAATAGGACCGACGACCCTTCATGGGAAGATCTAAATGCCGTAAAAGGAATCGATTTTGATACCTTCACTAACGCGCTTAGTATCGATGACAGCGACTTTCTCTACGGTAATAAATTCACCCGCAAACTGTATCTGTACGCTAAAATTCGCAGCCATATACGCCGGAATAATTATACATTCGGATTACCTATGGGGATATGGCCCATACTTTTCCACGAAATGAAAATTCCGTACGTCTGGCTCTGTGCCGGTAGTGATGTGCGCGAAGTTTTAGGCGGCACATCTCCGCTTTCATATTTACTTCAAAATGCGATGAAAACATGCCAAGGCATTGTCACCCCTGCAGACGATTCAATGCTCAAAATTTTGCGTAAATTTATTCCTGAAGAAAAGATGTTAATCATCCCTAACTACCCCATCGATACAGACATTTATCAGGCCAAAGGAAAACCTAAGGGACCGTTCCGAATATACCATCCTAGCCGACACCTATGGTACGGGCTTGAAGCGTCAGTTTCAAAGGCGAATAACTGCCTGATGGAAGCTGTTGCAAGATTAAAAAATGAGACCGCAGTTGAACTTGAAATGGCTGAATGGGGCAAACATCTTAGCCAATCCAAAGAGCTTGTTTCTAAACTAGGTCTTGATGATGTCACCTCATGGCATGGCCTGATTACCAAACCCGAAATGGTAAAAAAATACCAGCAGGCAAGCTGTGTTGTAGACCATGTCGGCTGGGGAATGGTTAGCCAAACTTCACAGGAAGGACTCTCCTGCGGAAAGCCTGTTCTGGCCAATATGAGTTCTTCTGTGCTTAAAAACTTTCCAGACATTCCTATCATCAATGTCTCTGATACTGACTCCTGCTATAAGGCGTTACATTCCCTTGCCACTGACGATGTATTTTATGAGACTAAACGTCTGCAATCTCACTCTTGGCTTAAAGATAACTGGTCGGTAGAAGTTATGGGCGATAAAATAATTAACTTTTTCGGACTTAAATAACGGCTTTATCACGCGTGCAACTAAATCAGGACACCCAGCCAGCTAAGATGCAAAAAACTCTGCTTGTCATAGTAAATGATCGCCTTTCCCACATAATTGAAAAGGGCGAATTAATTGACCGCTATTATAATCCCGGCGGCCTGTTCAAGCACGTGCACATCCTGATGACCAACGATGATAAACCAGATATCAATGCTTTACAAAGGACTGTCGGAGATGCCGAATTAACTCTGCACAACATTCCTTCAGGTATGCGACTTCTAGCAAAAACCCTGTGGAGACCTTTTCTCCTCAAAAATTGGGCTGACCAGGGTCTTGAACTGGCAAAAGAAATCAAGCCGCAGCTTGTCAGGTGCTATGGAAATTTTCTTAACGGATATCTCGGGGCGCGCATTCGCGAAGAGCTTAAAATACCACTATTTGTATCCTTGCACACGCAGCCTGACGCGACTCGAGCAAGGTCGGAAGTGGGCTTCAAAACCCAAGTTTTTTATCAACTCTCAAAGGGAGTAGAAAATTATACTTTGAGATACGCAGACAAAGTAAGTTGCGTATACGGCTCGATTGTTGATTATGCTCTCAAGCGCGGAGTCAAAGATCCCGTGATCGCATACAATGTCATCAACCCGGGCGCTCTTTCGCGCAAACAGAGCTATAGTTCTAAAGGACTTCTCCAAATTTTATATGTCGGGCGACTTATTCCTGCCAAGAACCCTGAAAACATAATTCGAGGAATGCAAGGCAAGGATGCCCAGCTCACAATTGTTGGCAGCGGCTCAAAAGAATCCGAATTGAAAGAGTTGGCTTCAGAACTTAATATTACCGATAGAGTGCGCTTCATCCCTGCCCTGCCTAATGATGATCTTTGCCGCACAATGCATGAATATGACCTATTTGCGGGGCACTCCCAATACAGTGAACTTCCCAAAACAGTCCTTGAGGCTTCACTTTGCGGATTGCCCATTCTTGTAAATTCACGCAAAGGTAAGGGCGTTCCTGAATATAAAGATGGCTGGGCACTATTAGTTGCAGATTCCGCTAAAGGCTACAGTTCAGGCATTGAGTACTTTTCAAATGAAAAAAACCGAAAATATTTTGGGACTCAAGCGGCGGAACATGCGAATTCACACTGGGCACCTGAACATGCAGAATCTGTTTTTACGGAAATTCACAGGACGCTAACAAAATAATGAAAAAACCAATACTTTTCATAGCATACGACTTCCCTCCCATCCTTTCGCCAGAGTCTATTCAGGTTCAGCGCAGAGCAATTGCGCTCGCACAAAATGGGCATCAAGTTCATGTACTGACCTCATGCGATACTCCGGATTTTGAATATCTCGACTCCGCTCTTTGCCGTGAACATGAAAACATAATTATTCACCGCGTAAAAAAACTTCCGGCAGAGAAGGCTCTGCACTACATCTGTGGCGGACTTGAAATCACTGACCGTAAGCTCTGGTGGAAATTTCCAGCCAAGAAAGCCGCTCTCAAAATTATTTCTGAATTTAAAATCGAAAATATTTATACTCACTCAAGTCCACTTGTTAATCATTTAGCAGGATTTGAAATTAAAAAAGATATTCCTAAGATCCACTGGACTGCACACTTTTCTGATCCATGGTCCATGAATCCTTATATTTCATACCGAACTGGCTTGCAGAGAAAAATCAACAAGCATCTGGAAGCAGGTATCCTTTCAAAGGTTGACAAAATCACCGTCACCTCCGAAAAGACACGCGATATGTTTGTTAACGGACTTAAGGCTGATAGCTCTAAAATCAGAGTTTTGCCGCATGTTTTTGACCCGGATCTATACAGTGACAATAAGCCTACTGGCGGCAAAAAAATAATTGCTCACACAGGCAATATTTATGGATTGCGGACTGTGGTTCCGCTCATTGAAGCAATTGAACAAGTTCAGCCGCAAAATTTGGAATTTCACTTTTATGGCCGCATGAAAGAGGATGAACGTGCACTGGCTCAAGAAAAATGTGCGGATACAATCAAAATTTTCGACCCAATTCCGTACCTTAAGTCAATTCAGGTTCTTTCAGATGCTGATATATTGCTGGTAATCGATGCGCCGTTGAATAATTCGCCATTTTTCCCTTCCAAGCTTGCGGATTATATCGGAGCAGGAAAACCCGTTGCGGCACTGACTCCGCTATCATCCACAACGACTGATATTGTACGCAAAATTCAGAATAATATGCTTGTCGCAGACAGCTCAGATGTGCCGGCAATCGCGGCTTTGCTCAAGAGACTTGAGAATGCTGACGAGTCCATGCTGACTGCCGGCAGTAAAGATCTCTACAACATGAATAACAACTACGAAAATATACGTGAGGCTTTGACAGATGAATAATGCCAAGATTCTAGTAACTGGCGGCGCCGGAGCAATCGGCCTGAACTTAATTGAAAGACTACTTCGCGACGGAGTAGGACAGGTACTTGTTCTCGACAATCTTTCATCAGGATATCAGAACTATCTTCCAGACGATGAGCGCATCATTTTTCATAATTCAGATATCGGAGATATTGATTCTTACCGCTCGGTTATGGAAGAATTCAAGCCGAACTATGTTTTCCACTTAGCAGCACATTTCGCAAACCAGAATTCAGTGGATCACCCGTTCAAAGATGTTCAAGCCAACATCGTCGGAACCATGAATCTGCTTGAAATATGCAAAGAGAACAAAGAGCTTAAAAAGTTCGTGTACACCTCTTCATCCTGCGTATACGGAAACGCCGAAATCATGCGCGAAGATGATTACATCTACCCGCACGAAACTCCCTACGCGATTAATAAGTACACCGCTGAGCTATACGTTAAGTACTACGCCACCATGTACGCACTGCCTTGTGTGTCTATAAGAGTATTCAACACTTATGGCCCATATGAACCGCACGGCGCATATCGCAATGTAATTCCTAATTTCATCGTTCGCGCAATGAAAGGTGAACCGCTAAATATTACTGGAGACGGAACCGAAACCCGTGATTTCACATTCGTAGGAAATACAGCCCAACTTCTAACATTGGCTGCTACTGCCGACGTAAAAGATGGTGATGTCTTCAACGGCGGAACCGGAACTCCGACTCAGATCATCGCGCTTGCAAAAATGATCCTCGAATTCACAGGATCAACATCAGAAATAGTTTTCATAGAAAGACGCGACTGGGATGCAGTAAAAGATCGTCTTTCAGACATTTCAAAATCAACAAAAGTTTTGAAATATATCCCCGAAGTGCCACTTGAAGTGGGCCTTAAAAAGACTGTTGACTGGTACATGAATGATTACGAGTTTGAAGGGTAAAAATGATTAAAAAGCTACTGACGATCCTTTCACCAAAAGATCGCAAAAAGTTCATTTTGCTGATGCTCTTTACTATCTTTGTTTCATGCATTGAAACCGTTGGTATATCTGCGGTCATGCCCTTTATTGCAGTAGCCAGTGATCCGGCTTTGATAGAGACGAACAAGTATTACCATTATGTTTATACTTTTCTAGGCTTTCAGAGTCCCAAAGATTTTATTGTAACTTTTGGCTTAACTTTCATCGGCTTTTTCATATTTAAAAGTATTGTAAACTTAACTTCATTCTATTTGATGAGCCGCTTTTCCCAAGGCAGAGCACATTCAATTGCGAAAAGATTATTCAGTAATTATCTTTTTATGAGCTATCAGCGATTCGTAGGAATGAACTCAGCAAGCCTATCCAAGTCACTAGTCTCTGAAACGCAAAATATGGGCAACATGTTCATGGCAGTTTTATTGCTTTGTTCAGAATTTTTTGTCTTGATCTTTCTATATGGCGTACTACTTGCCGTTGATGTTAAGATTACAATTGCCTTGACTGCATTCTTAGGCGTCATGGTTTTAATTCTATTTAAGACCATAACCAAAACAATCACTGTACAAGGCCGCAAGAGAGTGGATCACCAAGAAAAGTATTTTAGAATTGCCGGTGAATCATTCGGTAACATGAAAGTTATCAAACTTATGTCTAGTGAATCCATGACACTTGATAACTTTCTTAAATCCAGCAAGGGGTTTGTCTGGGCAAACATTGTCACAGCTTCCCTTTCACATGTCCCTAGATATTCGCTCGAAACTCTCGGATTTTCTACACTGATCAGTATCGTTGTTTATGTTGTATATTCTTCAAACAACGTGGCAGCGGTTTTACCGATTGTAACAATGTACGCATTGGCTCTCTACAGACTGCTTCCTTCTGTAAACCGCATTGTATCCAGCTATAACAATATCATGTATTACAAAAAAACCCTTGATATTGTTTATGATGATTTCACTATACAAACTCACCCCTTAGGGGAATCACCTCTCACTTTTGACAAAACGATAGAGCTTGAAAATGTCAGTTTTAATTATGGAGAAGCTACGCCAGTTCTTGAAAAGGTCAATTTGACTATCAAATCAGGCGATAAAGTGGCTCTCATAGGTGATAGTGGCTCAGGTAAATCAACTCTGGCTGACGTAATTATAGGAATGTACCCTGAATATTCTGGTAATATATCAATAGATGGTACCAAACTTAATACCGAAAACTTGAAATCTTGGAGATCATATATAGGATATATTCCGCAAAATATTTATCTCTTTGATGCTACGGTTGCTGAAAACGTCGCCTTCGGTCGCCCGGTGGATATTGAGAAAATAAAAAAAGCCCTCGTTCAAGCTGACATACTCGACTTTCTAAATAAAAAAGAAGGGCTTGATACAATGGTTGGCGATGGCGGAATAATGCTCTCCGGTGGGCAGAAACAGAGAATAGCCATAGCACGTGCTTTGTACGGAAATCCAAAGCTTCTTGTGCTTGACGAGGCGACATCTGCGTTAGATAGTGACACTGAAAGCCGCATCATGGACAAGATTTATGACCTCAGTGGAGATAGAACACTGCTTATCATTGCTCACAGGCTCAGCACAATTGAAAGGTGTGACAAGGTTTATAAAATTCAAAATCAAAATATCATCCTTACAAATTCTAACATTTGAGAAATCCCATACTACGGAGAAAAATCATGATTACTCTTGGAATAATGAACCATGCCAGCCATGACAGTGGAGCGGCAGTAGTTGTTTCTGACGAGACTGGAATAAAGAACATAATATCTATTTCAGAAGAAAGACTCTCCAGAGTCAAAGTTAACTACTTTTCACCACTCAGATCGATTGACTACTGCCTATCAAACCTTGGACTAACCCTGGATGATGTTGATGTAATATCAACTGACTACATGAACGCAAAGAGATTTGATAACAGTACTCCTGTATATAGAAAGCTTGAACACGATTACATTAAACTCATCAGCACAATAGACCGCGAAAAGGTTAATATATACCGCCATCACGAAGCCCACGCTGCATCGGCATACTACATGTCTGGATTTTCTGAGGCAGCAGTTTTGAACGTAGACGGACTGGGAAGTGAGTATGAAACTATCTCGCTTTATAAAGGTAAAGGTAACAAACTTGAACTGATAGATAGATCAGAACTCTGGGGTCTAGGAAATCTATACACAGCCATTACCAGACAGTTGCTTAACTTCGGCAGAGGGCAGGAAGGAAAAACAATGGGCCTTGCCGCCTTTGGGAGAAACAGCAACAAAAGAATACTTAATTTCGAATCTTCATATGACGGATTAAATCTAGATTACAGCAACTTCATGACTCGCTCTCCTAACGGGAAGATTAATCCAATTGATATTCTGCCTTGTCCAGACAGATCTCTTGTGACAAGCGACCTCTATGCGCAGATTGCATACGATGTCCAAGAAGAAACTGAAAAAGCCCTCATGCATCTTTTAGAATATGCAAAAGAAAAAGCTGGAACTGATAACGTATGTTTGGCTGGTGGAGTTATTCTAAACTGCCTAGCAAATTACATTATGTTGGAATCAAAAGTTTTCAAAAACTACTTCTTTCAACCTGCAAGCAGTGACACAGGGATTCCCCTTGGACTCGCCCTGCTTCCTCATTTTGAAAAAAATGAAAATTGCAAGCCTGTGACCATGAAAAACGCATATTTGTCTGCAACATATTCAAAAGATCAAATCTCAAACGTCTTAGCTGAAAACAATATTCCACACAAAAAATCTGATAACGCAGAAGTCGCACAGCTATTGGCTGACAATAAAATTGTTGGATACTTCTACGGTTCAAGTGAAATTGGACCTCGGGCACTAGGCCATAGATCTATCTTAGCCAACCCGGGTAATCCTGAAGTTCAGGATCTAATTAATAGAAAAGTTAAGCACCGCGAACCTTATCGCCCATTTGCTCCAAGTGTTTTAGCTGAGAATGCTGCGGATTACTTCGAACTTAACAATGAATCTCCATTCATGCTTCTGGCGCCATGGGCAAAAGACAAATCGAAGGAAATAATACCTGGCGTAGTGCATTTTGATAACACATCCAGAGTACAGACAGTATCTAAAGATACATGTACTAACTACTACGACCTTATATCAAAATTCAGCAAAATAAGCGGCATTCCTGTATTGCTCAACACGTCTTTCAACGACAATGGCGAGCCCATAATTGAAACCCCACTTGATGCACTGATATGCTTCATGAGAACAGATGTTGACTTCTTATACTTAGAGGGGCATTTGGTTTCAAGAGAACAGATCAATCAGAATTTTAATGTTCCTATTCTCATAGAAACACTTGTTTCCCAAAGAAAGCATCTTCTCGAGAAGGAGTACGGGAATCTTATAAGCAAATACTGCCCTGCATATAACACAAATGTGATGACCAGTTACCTCAAATCTCAGGAAACTGCCTCAAATTATAAATCAAAGCATCAAGCACTAGATAACCTTGTAGAGTTATTAATTGAAGCAGATCCAGCTTCAACAGTCATATTCAGTACTCTGCAAACACAAAATATCGTTCAAAAACTATTTCCACTAAAGAACTTTACTTATGAAATAGGAAATGACGTTCTATCTGAACAAGAATCTTTCAAAGAGAAACTTGCACAAATAGAAGAAGGCAATTCAGTTATACAGCTACTATATAATCTGTCTGAGTCCCTCAAAGAAGTCGAGACTTCTGTACAGACAACTCATATTTATGAGATATATTCACAGCCTATAGCGGATTTATTTCCTGACATTGATTCACGCATTCAGCTGAATCTCAGCAAATCGGTTGAGTACAATCGTAGTGAAAACTGGGATTTATTGTTTAACAACTCAAAATAAATTGGAGATTATACATGAAAAATATTATGGTTACCGGCGGAGCCGGATACGTTGGTTCAATTCTACTGCGTCGCCTTCTTGATGACGGCTACGGAGTGGTCTGTGTCGACACTCTTAAGTTCGGCGGAGAATCCATCCTCGATATATGGGAACACCCCAACTTTACATTTTACAAGACAGACGTTGCTGACGCTAAAGCCATGGACAAAATTATGGCTGATAGCGACCTGCACGGAGTTATTCACCTCGCAGCAATCGTTGGTGACCCTGCTTGTAAACTTTACTCAGACGAAGCTCACAATACTAACTGGGGCGCATCTGTTTACCTAGTAGATAAGTGTAAAGAACTTGGAATCGAACGTTTCATTTTCGCTTCTACTTGCAGCAACTACGGCAAAATGGCTGATCCTGAAGGATACGTTGTAGAAACAAGCCCGCTCGCTCCTATTTCTCTATATGCAGAGCTCAAAGTTAAGTTTGAAAACTATTTCCTCAAAGAAATGGAAAAAACAGACGCTCTCTGCCCTACATCACTCAGATTTTCCACTGTGTACGGCATGTCTCCCCGCATGCGGTTTGACCTCACAGTAAACGAATTCACCAAAGATTTAGCTCTTGGCAAAGAACTCGTTATCTTTGGTGAGCAGTTCTGGCGCCCTTACTGCCACGTAGCTGACTTCACGAATGCAATGATGACTGTTCTTGAAGCTCCTAAAGAAAAAGTTGCTTACGACGTATTCAACGTCGGTGAAACAGCTGAAAACTACACTAAGAAAATGCTCGCGAACGAACTGGACAAACTTTTCCCAGAAGCGAACATCAAATACGTTAAAAAAGATGAAGATCCTCGCGATTACCGTGCTGATCATACTAAAATCAAAGAACAGCTCGGCTTCAAGATCACTAAGACCGTTCCTGAAGGCATGAGAGAAATCAAAGAAATCGTTGAGCTAGGCGTTATCAGTGATCCTGAAGGCCAGCAGTATTACAACATTCCTCACAAGAGAAGCTAATGACCCTCGCCTCTGAAATTCTAAAAAGTATGCAAACAGTGCTCCCGCAGGGTGGAGGATTCCTCCCCCTGCATGAGCCTGTATTTCCCGGCAACGAACTGGCTTACACCAAAGAGTGTATCGATACGACTTTTGTCTCATCTGTGGGTAAATTCGTAGACCAGTTTGAAAATATGCTAGCCGATTACACTGGTGCGAAGCGTGCAATCGCCGTTACCAATGGTACTGCAGCACTACACATGGCTCTCATGCTTGCCGGAGTTAAAAACGGAGATGAAGTTATCATCCCGGGCCTAACCTTCGTAGCAACAGCCAATGCAGTCGCATACATCGGAGCAATTCCACATATTGCTGATTCCGAAGAGACAACTCTCGGCCTCGATGCAGCCAAGCTGGATGCACATCTTTCAGAGGTTGCAGAAGTTCGCAATGGTGAATGTTTCAATAAACAGACAGGGCGCAAAATTGCGGCCCTAGTTCCCATGCATGTCTTCGGTATCCCTTCAGACATTGAAGGTCTACTCACGCTTTGCGAAAAGTTCTCTATTCCTATGGTCGAAGATGCGGCCGAGGCGATTGGCTCTTTCTACAAAGGAAAGCATTGCGGTCTGTTTGGAAAAGTTGCTTCACTTAGTTTCAACGGAAATAAAACCATCACCACCGGTGGCGGCGGCGCAATCCTGACCGACGATGATGAGCTAGCTGACCTTTGCAAACATTTGACCACAACAGCCAAAGCGCCGCATAAATGGGAATATTTCCATGACATGATCGGCTACAATTACCGCATGCCTAACATCAACGCAGCTCTTGGTTGCGCACAGATGGAAAAGCTGGACGATATCATCGTAAGCAAGCGTAAATTAGCTGAAGCATACGCGGCTGCATTTGCTAACATCAAAGGTGTTCGCTTTCTAACTGAACCGGACGGATGCAAAAGCAACTACTGGTTCTGCACCATAATCCTTGAAAAAGGGATGGAGGCGGAAAGAGATTCAATCCTTGAAGCTACAAACGGCGCGGCGTATATGACCCGCCCACTGTGGACAGCAATGCACAAACTCCCAATGTTTGAAAACTGCCCGCGCACAGATATGAGTGTTGCTGAATCCCTTGAAAAAAGGGTTATCAATATTCCTAGCGGCGCAGGGATTCTCGGAGTTTAAAGACGTGAACTCTAAAAAGGCCATAGCTGTCATACCTGCACGAGGTGGATCCAAGCGTATTCCGAAGAAGAATATTCGCGAGATGCTTGGCAAGCCGATGATTGGATATACTATTGAAGCGGCTATTAAGAGCGGGCTGTTTGAACGGGTAATAGTATCGACTGATTGCCCTGATATAGCAGGGATATCCAAGTCATTAGGGGCGGAAGTCCCTTTTATGCGGGACCAAAGCATAGCGGATGATATAACCCCTGTTTCAGCTGCAACACTTGATGCACTAAACAAAGTGGACCCTGACGCCAATAAATATGCTTATATATGCCAGCTTATGGCCAATTGTCCCATGCGTGACAACATGGATATTATTGCAAGCTTTGACCATTTTATAAAGCAAAAGGCGCGCACTCAAATCAGTGTAACCAAGTACGGCTGGCTGAATCCGTGGTGGGCCATGGAAATGGAAAAAGGCAAGCCCCTTAAACCATTATTTGAAGAAAAACTTAAAGAAAGAAGTCAAGATCTTGCCACACTATTCTGCCCTACAGGGGCAATATGGTGGGCAACATGTGATGCGTTGCGCGAAGAAAAGACCTTCCACGCTCCTGACAGAAAGGGTTTTGAGCTAAACTGGAAGAACGCTGTTGATATTGATGATGATGACGACTGGGCAATGGCTGAATTCTTAATGACACAAAAGTTCGGAGTGTCCCGTTGAGTTCAACTGCACTCTACACCACTATTTATCCAGGTGAAGAACCCTATATAAAGCCGTGGTTTGATTCTGTCGCACTTCAGACCGACAAGGACTTTGACATAGTTATCGGGCTGGACTCATTCACGCCTGAACAGGTCTTTAAAAATGCCGGCATAAAATTTGAAGCCAAGTTTGTACAAGCTGATTCTGGTGCGACTCCGGCTCAGGTTAGATCTAAAGCTTTTGAAATTATTATTGCTGAATACGATCAAGTCATCTTTACGGATAGCGATGACATTTTGCACCCGCAAAGAGTTGCCAAAGCAAAGAGTCTCCTAACAGATTGCGATCTCTGCGCCTGCGCACTAAATATCATCGACACAGACGGGACAGATCTTAGCACCATTTTTCCAGTCAAAGAAAGTGAAGAACTACCAACATTATTGCCAAAAGCTAATGTTTTCGGGTTGTCCAACACAGCTTACCGTTGCGAACTGTTAAAGAAGCTGATGCCATTCCCTCCAGAATGCGTAATGCTAGACTGGTTCATGGTAATAAAAGCATGGCTACTAGGGGCAACAATTAAAACAACCTCTATGCCACTCATGCAATACAGACAGCACTCAGCCAATACGGCGCGAGTTCTTGCTCCTTTTACTACTGAACAAATTTTAAAAGCTTGCACTCTATTAAAACTGCATTACTCCCTTTTGGAGGAGCATGTATTGCCAAGCTTTACAGACAAAGCAAAACCATTCACAAATGCTTCTAACGATTTAAAAATTTTTATGGACTCCATGTCCTCGCCTGACACTCTCAATAGATATGTTAGGAATCTAAACAAACTTGACGAAAAACATATTTGGTGGTCGTGGATAGCACACCCCGAACTGGAGGAAATATGGAAAAATTAAATTTTAACGGGCGCCTTGTCGGTCCCGGTGAACCACCTTACTTTATCGCGGAAATAGGCTCCAACCATAACGGAGACATGAACCTCTGCAAAAAGATGATTGATTCTGCAGTGGAATGCGGAGCAGATGCAGTCAAATTCCAGTCTTGGAGCAATAAAACGCTTATTTCCAAAGCAGAATACGAGCGCAATACCACTTACACTGACACAAATCGTCACTTTGGCTCACTTAAAGAAATGGTGGACAAATACCAGTTCACTCACGATCAACACAAAGAAATTTTAAACTATTGCAAAGAAAAGAATGTGGACTTCATGTCATCCGCTTTTTCCCCGGAAGAAGTCGATATGCTCCTCGAAATGAATGTGCCTTGCATTAAGCTTGCGTCGATGGACGTAACCCACATCCCACTTCTGAAATACATCGGAAGCAAAGGCTGCCAGGTTATGCTTTCAACCGGCATGGCAAGCATGGGTGAGATTGAGACCGCAGTTAACACATTGAAAGAAGCCGGCTCCGGCCCAATCGCACTGTTTCACTGCATTTCTATTTATCCTCCTGAGTATGAAGATATACACCTGAATAACATGAAAACACTTGAGCAGGCATTTGATGTGCCGGTCGGATTCAGCGACCACACTATAGGCTCAGCTGTTCCTTTAGCCGCAGTTGCACTCGGTGCATGTATTATTGAAAAACATTTCACTACGGATAAAGATATGGATGGCTGGGATCACTGGATTTCCGCTGACCCTTCAGAAATGACCGTGATCTGTAAAGACGGCTTAAACGTATGGAAAGCCCTAGGTTCTGCAGCTCGCATTGTCAGTGAAGCTGAAATGGAAAAAAGAAAGAAATTCCGCCGTCGCATGGTTACAACCCGCGCGGTTAAAAAGGGTGAAGTATTCAAGGCTGTTGATTTCGATTTTCTAAGACCCGGAACGGGAATCGGACCTGAAGAGCTTGAATATGCTGTCGGCAGAACCGCAGCCCATGATCTAGCGGATGGCGACGAAGTTGAGTGGACTAATTTTGCTTAATATCTAAGGATAAGCACTATCAAAAATTATCGTCATTAAATTCATCAAGCCACATGATCAATCTTGCTTCAACTTTATCAAGATAAATCATAAATTGATCAATTTTAGACTCCTTCACAAGGCATACATATAGAGAGGGTGGAGACTGTAATTTACTGGAAAATAGGGCTGTTTTAAAACCTTGCTCTAAAATTCTATGGTTAATAGAATTAGCAAGGTAATATCCCCATTCCTTGCAAGTTAAATCTGATTTAAAACCATTATCGTCGACAATGGTTATCTGCTCATCGACTGAGAGATTTAAACTTCCACAATCAGAAAGAGATATATCATTGCCAGGAGAAAAAATTCTCACAGGCTCTGTTTTGGTGAATTTCATAATAACACTCACTAATAATTATATTTTTTGTTAACAAGTTAATCTGAAAGAAATAATTCAAACACGAACATATTGACAACTTGTTCAGTTTTACCTAACGAACAAGAAAAACTTGGATGGTTCAAATTTAAACAACCACCCCATGTCATGTTAAAAAGTCCCAATCAGACAAAGGGCTTCAGGAGCTTAAAGTGAAAACAAGAGTTATTGCAAGACTAGATGCCAAACCGCCATATATAGCAAAACCAATCTTTTTTGAAGGGTTACGTAAGGTTGGAATGCCTGAAGAGCTAGCTCTAAAATACAGTTCCGCCAATGCTGACGAAATCTGTTATATAGATATTTATTCAAGCCTCTGTGATAGAGAAATTAAACTCGAACCTATTCGTGCTGTTGCTTCTAAAATTTTAATCCCATTTGCCGTCGGCGGCGGGATACGGTCAATTGATGATATGAAAGCTTTATTTGCTAATGGAGCGGACAAAGTAATCATCAATTCATACGCAGTAATGCAAGATCCATCAATAATTGACAAAGCGGAAAGCCTTTTCGGCAGCCAAGCAATTACTATTCAAATAGATGCTAAACGGAAAGACTTGTGGTGGGAATGCTACGCGGACTGTGGAAAAAACCCCACAGGTAAGAATGTTCTTGACTGGGCACTCGAAGTAGAAAAAAGAGGAGCAGGAGAAATTTTGCTCAGCTCAATTGACCACGACGGAGCAAAAAGAGGATTCGACTCAGAACTTATCCGTAAAGTTAATGAGATCACAACTATTCCTTTAATCGCAGGAAGTGGAGCAGGGTCCATTGAACACATTACCAAGATGGCTTCAATAGCGAAACCCTCTGCTGTTGCCCTTGCAACGGTCCTCCATGACGACATAGTTACAATCAAAGAAGTGCAAGATGCACTTAATGGCGAAAAAGGTTAATCAGATGAAACAGACTATCGGTGTAGTGAATATTGGATCTTGTTGTAATATTTTTAATATATCCAAAGCTCTCAACTTTATTGACGCCAGTGTTGTAATTGTTGAAACAGCCGAAGACCTCGAAAAAGTAGATAAAATATTACTCCCTGGCGTAGGAAATTTTAAGCATGCATTAGAAGACCTCGAGCAACGTGAACTAATAGCACCGCTAACTGAAGCAATTAAAATTAAACATACTCTCGGAATCTGCCTTGGGATGCAAATCCTTGCTGAGGTTGGCTTTGAAGACGGGGAAAATAAAGGTTTGTCCATCATTCCAGGAAAAGTAGAACGCATGGATGAAAATCTAGAGCTACCACACCTAGGATGGCGTAAACTACAAATGCCCGCCAACAAGAACATCCTCTTTGAGGGCATCGAAGCTACCGACGAATTTTACTTCATGCATTCATACGAATTTAAAAATGACAACGTTGCTATAGCTACAGCAGACTATAATGGATACAATTTCATTTCTGCAGTTGCTCAGGAAAACATTTTTGGCCTGCAATTTCACCCTGAAAAAAGCAATTCTCAGGGTATCCGCATTCTGTCCAACTTTTATAACCTTTAGAGGATTTGAATATGCAACATAGAGATACCCAAAAAAAATTCAATCTTCCAAAAGAGATCAAATTTTGCAAACGCTGCACCATGTCTAATCAGCGTCCTCGCATCTCTTTCAATGAAGAGGGAATTTGCTCAGCCTGCCAGTTTTCTGATTATAAAGATTCTGATATTAATTGGGATGATCGTGACCGCGAACTACGCGAACTTTGCGACAAGCATAGATCGAAAGATGGCAGCTATGACGTTATTGTTCCTTCAAGTGGCGGGAAAGACAGTGGCTTTGTAGCGCACAAGCTTAAATATGAATACGGTATGCATCCTCTCACAGTTACCTGGGCACCAGCACTCTGGACAAATGACGGCATGCGCAACTATGAAAACCATATTGTTGAGGGTGGCCTAGATAATGTCATGGCCAAGCCCAGCGGTAAAGTTCATAAGCTCCTAACCAAGCTATCTTTTGAACTGCAAGGTGACCCATTCATGCCCTTTATCTTTGGGCAGTACAACCAGCCCCTAAAGATGGCAGTAGAGCACAACGTTAAGCTTGTAATGTATGGTGAGAACTCAGAGGTTGAGTACGGTGGATCTATGAAGCATGCATACCATCCTGATGTTCCAATTCAGGATGTCGAAGTGATGAACATGCATGGATTCACATTAGATATTATGCACGAACATGGCATAACCGAGTCAGATTTAAAAATTTATCGTAGACCCTCGCACGAAGACCTCGAACGCGTAGGCGTCACTCTTCACTATATGGGCCATTACACGAAATGGATTCCACAAGAAAACTACTATTACTGTGCTGAACATAACGGGTTCAAACCGTTTTACAAACGCAGTGAAGGAACTTATTCTAAATACGCCTCCATTGATGATAGATTAGACGGATTCCACTTTTTACTGATGTTCATCAAATTTGGTATTGGCCGTGCGACTTCCGATTCAGCTCATGAAGTTCGCGATGGACACATTACGCGAGAAGAGGCAGTTGGATTGGTCAAACGTTTTGATGGCGAATTCCCGAGCGACAACTATCAAACCTTTTTAGAATATTGCGGAATATCTGAAGAATTCTTCTGGAAAGTCATTGATAGTTGGCGTTCCCCACATATTTGGGACAAAAAAGACGGAGAATGGGTTCTTAAAAAGGCCGTTTGGCACGACGAGGCCTTAAAGGAAGCTGCGGAGCCAGCAAACAAGTCATAAATGACTGAGATATTGAATAATTTAGCTGAAGCCCTTCCCTATAATTGATTAGGTAGGGCTTCAGCTATTTAAAGAAACAACAGGACAATAATGCTATTTAAGCTTGTTTTAACTGAGAAAACGACATTTGAAGATGCCCTTAAAGCGGTCGGAGAATATGGATACGGCTTTGTCCCGGTGGTTAACTCAGAGAACCATCTTCTTGGAATTATTGCAGACGGAGATATACGGCGCGCGGTCCTTGAAGGAAAACGCGATATAAACTCCATCATAAATAAAAATCCGTACACTCTTAGTGAAGGTATTTCGCGCAATATGGCTGTCCAGACCCTGCGCAAAATTACCAGAAGACAAGCTCCGATAGTTGATAGTGAGGGAAAGCTCGTTGACGTAATAACCCTTGACGAGCTGGACTATAATGCAAAGCCCAATGTTGCAGTGATCATGGCGGGCGGGCTCGGAACTAGGCTTGGAGATCTAACCAAAACAACTCCAAAACCAATGCTACCGATCGGTAATAAACCTGTCCTTGAGTATATTATTGAATCCCTCTTCAAGCACGGATTTACCAACTTAATGATCAGCGTAAATTACAAATCTGAGATCATAAAAGACTATTTTAAAGATGGGTCTGACTTCGGTGTCCAGATCGAATACATAGAAGAAACCAAAAGATTAGGCACAGCTGGTTCATTAGGACTTATATCCCGTAAACTAGAGCACCCTTTTCTCGTTATGAATGGTGACATTCTGACGAACCTAAACTTCGGACATCTGCTTGACCACCATGTTAACAATAATGCAGAATTAACTGTCTGCTCAAGACAATTTAGCTATCAGTTGCAATATGGAATTATTGAGCAAGAAGAAGGAAAAGTTGTAGGGTTTAAAGAAAAACCATCCATGAACTTCCAGATAAGCGCGGGAATATACACATTGTCCCCCGGTATTATTGACCTTATTCCTGAAGATGTATTTTATGACATGACTACGGCAATTTCTGATGCCTGTGAAAAGGGACTGCACGTAAGCACATTCCCTCTTGACGGTTACTGGATCGATATTGGTCAAAAACAAGATTACCACAATGCGATTAACGAATATGCTGAAAAATAAAAAAGACGCTGTACTCCTACTGGGCAGGGGCCCTCTCTTTGCTGCCTATATTCAAGGCCTCATAAATGGATTCGAAGATAAATACGAAGTAATTGTGGTTGACGGAAGTAGCGTCCAATACACTGGCAAGCACACGCGCTTAGAAGCCAATTACTACACCCAAAATGCAAGCTTCAACATGGATGAAATAAAAAGAGTTGAGAAAGAGCTAGATTTAAACATTTATTACTCATACTCAAACTATTTATATTATGGTCGCTTGGCACAAGAAGCAAACATTAGATATGATATTTATTGGCTGACAAAAGAACAAATAGCTAAACAGTTTTACTCTTCATACTGTTTCTTTAAAAAAATATTCGATGACTATAACGTTGTATTCGCTTTCCATGATACCATCGACCAAGTTTACTCTTTTGTATTGGAGGCATTTTCCAAACAAATGGGATTTGGATTCTATCACACCTTTATCATTCCTGGAATTTTTAATAACAGACTACTTAACGGGACAACCCGAAAAGTAATTAACGCGCAATACAAATTTGAGCTGACGAACAGCACACCTCCCACTGAAAAAGAGTCCGAATACATCGACCAAATCATAGACTCTTTCAACAAAGAGAAGCCTATGATGGACTACCTTAAAGTCCGCCCCACTAGCCTTTTCAATCGGTTTGAAGTTTTAGGACTAATTAAAAATTTCAAATATTTGCCCTATGCAATAAAAAGACTAAAGAACAGAATTTATATTAAAAAAAGAACTAAAAACTTTTCCGTCGAAAAAGCAGGTAAATACATACTGTACTTTTTCGCTCACCAACCCGAATCTGTGACGACTTCTGCAGCCCAAGAGTATGTAGATCAATGGAAAATCATCGAAGAACTTTCAATAAATGCTCCTTCTGATATTAATATTGTCATTAAAGATCATCCGTTTGGGTACGGCTGGCGAGGCAAAAACTATTTCGAAAGAATTCTCAGACTTCCAAATGTATCTATGGCTCCAGTTAACTACCCGGGAAAAGAACTCATACGCAATGCTCAGGCCATTTTAACGATCAATGGATCCGTAGGCCTTGAGGCTATGATGTATGGAGTTCCGGCATTCACAATAGGAGATGCATGGTATTCACATCCAGAATATATCCCTAACCTCTCAAGCCCAGTTGAAATATTAGATAGACTTTCTGACAAAAAAATCAGTGAAGCCCAGCGAAGAAAAGTTTTACTTGCTGCCTATAGGTCCAGCGTAGACTTTAAAGTAGAATACACTCCTGAAATAACAGAAGAAAAAATAAATTCTGGGATAAGACTAGCGCATCATATGATTAAGCATAGCGACTTCTACTTCCGTAGGTACGAAGAAATACAAGCGGAGTTGCAGGATGCGCAATAATATCTATTTTGGTGGAACAAATCTATAATGTACCCTCAATTCATGATTCGGCCTGTTTCTAACAGGTATATTGCCCGAGTTGCCAGAGAACTAATTCACAGAGTAACACCTGAGGATTATTTTTTGAAATTTATGCTTAAGCAAAATAATCCGATGGAAGAAGCTGCGTACGGGCTAACCTTTGATTTTGATTATGAGGAAGATATTGAAGCTTTTCCCGAGCTTCTAGATTTTCTAAAAAAGTATGACATTAGAGCCGGGCTGGCTGTAATAGGAAAATTTGTTGAAAAATATCCGGACATTCACAAAAGAGCTGTGGACGAAGGGCATGAAATAATCAACCACTCATATACTCATCCCGACAACCCACACTGGGCCCCAAACAAGTTTTTTAATAAGCTTACATACGCTGAACAAAAAGAAGAAATTGAAAAGGCTCATGAAGTCTATTCGAAAATTCTTGGAGTAGAGAGCATAGGGTTCAGAACACCTCACTACGGTAATCTCCACACAGAAAGTGTATACCCAATACTAGCGGAAATGGGATATAAATACAGCAGTTCTACCGCGGCATGTGGGTATAAAGGATTTGGCGCACCGTCAGCCCATTCTCATGGAATTATCGAAATTCCCACGGGATGCAGTCTGCATTTTCCGCTTGCAATCTTCGATTCATGGAACATGTTGCGTAAAAACAAGCCCTTTCTCGGTGATGATGAACTTTTTGTAAAAGAGTTTCTTGAAACCATTGAGATAATTTCGCAACACGGTTTATTTCTGACTCATTACTTTGATCCGTATGATGTAGTAAAAAACAATAAAATGGACAGAATGTTAAACGGATTAAAAAGCGTAAAAACCGTTTTATACCGTGACATTCTCTAATCTAAAAAATAGTAATCTGACCATTAAAGTTGACTTTGTGTTCAGTTTTTCTTAACGAACTAGAAAACGAATACACAGTGGTGATTAGGATATAAATCTTACACGCACATTTCACCTGCATCACTTTTAATCGTTGAAGATTATACTCGGCCAAGGAGCCAGGCAAATGATTATCCTGATCGGATCTTCCAGTGATATAGGGAAGCAATTGCTTCCAATGTTGCTTACGAAAGACGAAGTGCTGGGCACAACAAGAAATAAAGAGAAGCTCTCTGAATTCATGGATAACGAGAATTTCAATTGCGCGGAGCTTGATCTTACCGATAAGGAATCAATTACTTCTTTCTGCAAAGAAATTACAAATATCCAAGGAAAAATCACCCTCATCAACTTGTCTTCCATTTCAATAGATAAGCTGTTTCTGGGCTACTCATCAGATGAATGGGATACAGTTCTTAATATAAACCTCACAGGCGGGGTTAAAATTTTACAGACGGCTATCCCGGTAATGATGCGCGCCGGATGGGGACGGATTATAAACGTGTCCTCCGTGGTTGCTCAAAGTTGCGTGGTCGGAGCGGCAGCCTATTCAGCCAGTAAGGCTGCAGTGACCGCAATGACTAGGTCACTCGCGCACGAATACGGAAGATTCGGAATAACTGCGAACTCACTTGTTCTAGGCTATTTCGATACCGGTCTTATTCATTCCCTTGATGAAGATAGACAAAAAGCTGTTTTAGAACGAATTCCTTCAAAGAAATTCGGATCTTGCAAAGATATTTATTACGCAATTGAACATATAATGAAATCCGACTATTTAAACGGATCGGAAATTACCATAGACGGGGGCTTAATGTGAGAACGTTTGAATACGAAGATACAGTTGTAGATGTTCATGAGGGATCTTTCTTCCCCACTGAAACATCCAAACTCATTATAAGTTATCTCAAAGACGAAAAAGAGCTTTATGGCTCATCGTTGCTTGACCTAGGCTGCGGTTGCGGCATCGTTGGTCTTGTACTTAAAAGGCTGGGATTTAACGGACCAATTCACGCATCTGACATTTCAGAATCAGCGGTCGCAAATGCTCTGGAAAATTTCAAAAAGTATGATTTTAAAATGACCGGAAGAGCTGGCTCAATGCTTGATCCGTGGAAAGACATGACTTTTGATCTCATAGTTGATGATGTTTCTGGAATTGCTGAGTCCATAGCAAAAATTTCACCGTGGTTCGGAACATCAATCAGTTGTGACTCCGGTAGTGATGGAACAGAGCTGACAACACAGATAATCCGTAAAAGCCCTAAACATTTGAAGGATGGCGGAAGGTTGCTATTCCCCGTACTCACTCTTTCAAACTATCCGAAAATTATTGAAGTGGCTGAAGAAGTTTTTGAAGAAGTGAAGCTGGTAAATAAGCAGAGCTTCCAATTCCCACTCGATCTGGCAGCAAAGCATAAAGACGTTTTAGAAAAAGCGATTGAAACAAAAGATATTATCGTTGACTTCAAGTTCGGCATGTATATCTGGGAAACGCGCATTTACGAAGCGATATCGCCAAGAAAATAAGGAGATTTTTATTGTGAATAAAGCAAAAGTACTTACACTCATTCAGGAAGCATTGGACCAGAAAGCGCCCGTAACCATGACTGATTCATCTCAGACACTGGAAGCTTGGGACAGCCTCGCACAACTCCAGATTCTCATGCGCATTGATCAGGAAACTGGCGGTAAAGCTGCAAATATCCCTGAACTGGCTATCGCTCTTTCCGCTCAGGCAATCATTGAAACACTCGATTCTCATGGATTGATTGATGCCTAATTTCATTCATAGAGTTGAATATTACCTGCCGGAGAACACCATCGACTGCATTCAGCTCGATAAAGAGAAACCGGATTGGAATATTGCTGAAACCCTGCCCAAGACAGGGGTAAGGTTTCTCCATCATGCCAATGCAGAGGAAACAACTCTTGATATAGCTTTTAAGGCTGCATCCAAAGCCCTCGAAGGGATTGAAGAATTGCCGGATACTTTGATCGTCTGCACGCAAACTCCGGACACGCTCCTCCCACATTGCTCAGCCATGCTTCAAGACAAACTTGGCCTTGATCGCTCTACAAAGTGCTTCGATCTTAGTCTGGGCTGTAGTGGCTACGGGTATGGACTCGCAACGGGATACAGTTATCTCCGGTCCGGTCTTTCCAAAAGAGTCCTGCTAGTTACGGTTGATAATTATTCAAAAATTATCAATCCCGAGAATAAAAAAGCATTTCTACTGTTTTCAGACGGAGCCAGCGCCACAATTCTCGACACTCCAGACAATGACCCTGTATTCCATTTCGGAACAGACGGCAGCAGAAACAAAGCTGTTATCTGCGAAAATTCAGGCGTCAGCGTTGTTACTGGTGAAGCGGCAAATCAGCCTATCAAGAAACCCAGTTTTGAAATGGACGGTTATGGGGTTTTCCTTTTTACGCTGGGAACCATCCCGTCTGAAATTTCAAAGTTGATGGAAAAATCTGACCTCAATATGGACGATATAGACCTTTTCATCTTTCATCAGGCAAGCAGATATGTGCTTGAGTCCATAGCTAAAAAACTTAATATCCCCGAAGAAAAATTTATTCTCGATCTGGAAGAAGTAGGCAACACCACTTCTTCATCAATCCCTATAGCTCTGAAAAGAGCAGAAGAATCTGGCAGGCTTAAACGGGGAAACAAGGTCTTAACCTTCGGCTTCGGCATTGGATTAAGCTGGAGCGGAGCGGTTTTTAATTATTAAATATTTGATCACACTTTTTTGACTTTGGCAGCATAATTTAAACTTTAGGAATAGATAATGAAAACTATATTTAAGAAAGACTTTTACACTTTTATAGTAAGGCATTCGGCTTTTGAAAAAATTTCATATATTTTGAAATCTAAACATGCCTTTTCCAAAATTCTAAACATCGCGCTTGCAAAGCTTAATACAAAAATACAATACACAGGGTACTTACCCTACTATCCTACTCAGATATCAATAGAACCGACAACAGCATGCAACTACAAATGCCCTTCCTGCTGCCACGGAACTCCTGAAGGAAAAGCCCATATCGGCAAGCGCGATAAACATGTAGACCTTGTAAAGTACAAAAAATTGATTGACGATATACACAAGAAAACTTGGTACTTGTCCTTAACAGGCTGCGGAGAAGACTTCTTCCATCCTCAAATCTTTGATATAATCGACTACGCTGCAGACAAAGGCATGTTTGTTACTCTTGAAACAAACGGTAGTGTTTTAGACCCGCAAAAACTTGCTGACTCCAATATTTCTCATATACATTTTGCTTTAGACTGCACAACCCAAGAAGCCTATGCAATATACCGAATCGGTGGAAACATCGAAAACGTATTAGAGAGGATGTTGAAATTCTGTGAGCTTAACACCAAGAAAGATAATCCTATTAAATTACACATCAGAGTACTTGTTAACAAGTTCACTGAAGGTGACTTCGCGCACGCCAAATCATTATTCTCTAAATACGATTTCGTGAATATATATCAGGATTGCTTTACCATTCCACCCAAAGATTTCAAAATGCTCAGCACATTGCCCTATACAACTACTGTTGAAAATTACGACGAATGGAAACCCGTTATCAATACTGAATACGATACCTACAAACTTGATCCTGTTAGCGGCTTAATGAAAAATGAAGCCATTTTTAAAGAATTCACAGGAAAATGTCCCGGCGTCTATTCCGGAGCCTTCGTAAACAGTGAAGGGGCTATGACTCCCTGCTGTGAAGCATATACTTTTGTTCCTGAGAAACTTTATTATGGAAATGTTTTTGAAGAGGGGTTTGATGCAGTTTGGAACGGGAAAAAGGCTAGAACATTCAGAACTAATTTCAAAAAGACAAAAGGCGATTACGCCCTTTGCAAAAACTGCCCGAACAGCAGAATGTAGTACATTCCTTTAGAACTAAGATTAACTACAAGGTATTCACGGCACCACAAACCATGTGTGCCGTGGATACCTTTATAATATTTTTCATGCATCCTAATTAATGCAACTCATGAATCTTTGAGCGCACTAAAAAATGATTTATAACAAGTAATTAATGGATATATTAGTTACAATATTTGGAGCTTCTTAACTGAAATGTTATTTAATTCCCTGGTATATTTACTACTTTTTCTACCTATTGTGGTCATTGTCTTCTCTATTCTGAGAAGTCGAACTACCCTTGGGTCCAAATGCTGGCTGATCGCATGCTCCTTGTTTTTCTACACTTGGTGGAACCCTCCATATCTCTTTCTTTTTCTAATATCCATAATAACAAACTATACCTGCTCACTATTTTTGCTCGATAAAACCAGTCCATATAAAAAACCCGTATTTTATTCGGGAATAATTTTTAACGTTCTTTTTATCTCATATTACAAGTATGCGGACTTTATGATTCAAACTACTAATCAAGTACTTGATTCTAATATTTCTACTTTGAATACCATTCTTCCGCTTGCAATCAGCTTTTTTACTTTTCAACAAATCGCTTACCTTCAAGATTGTGATAAAGGCAAAGTTGAAGGGACAGGATTTGTTGACTATCTTCTATTTATATCTTTTTTCCCCCAGCTTATTGCCGGACCTATTGTTCAGTTCAAAGAAATAGTTCCTCAATTTCATTCCAAAACTTTCCATTTTCTCAACTGGGAAAACATGTCCGCCGGCCTAATGCTGATTGGGTTTGGATTAGCTAAAAAAGTCTTGCTCGCTGACTATTTTTCAATATGGGCAAACTACGGTTATGGAGAAGTTCAATCTTTAACCTTTTTGAAGGCATGGATCACAAGTTTAAGCTACAGCTTACAGCTCTATTTCGACTTTAGCGGATACACAGATATGGCGCTCGGGGCGGCACTTCTCTTCGGGATAACATTGCCTCAAAACTTCAATTCACCATACAAATCACTTTCCATTCAGGCCTTCTGGAGACGCTGGCATATAACACTAGGCCGCTTTTTACGCGACTACATGTATATTCCCCTTGGCGGAAACAGAGACGGACATATTCGCACATGCCTCAATCTAATCTTTGTCTTTCTTGTTGCAGGGCTATGGCACGGAGCTGGTTGGACTTTTGTTATCTGGGGCGGGCTTCATGGAGTCGCATTGGTAGTTCACAGAATATGGGTCGCACGAAATATTACAATGCCCAATTTTGTAGCATGGACAATCACTTTCATGTTCGTCAACTTTGCATGGGTGCTTTTCAGGGCTGAAACGCTAGCTGATGCAATCAGTGTTACAAAAGCAATGCTCACACCAGATATAATTTTCAATAAGGGCTATATCGTACCTCTGAGTACAGTTCTTTTAGGACTACTTTTATGCGTATTTGGGAAAAATTCTGACTACTTCATTGAAAAATCTGCAAACACACGGCCAATCGCAATAACTATTGCAAGCTTAGCCGCGTTTGCAGGACTCGTAACTATTAAGATTTGGAATGCAAATGAATTTTTATATTTTCAATTTTAAGAAGAACCGCAATAAAAAGTGTTTCCTTCTTTTCTTTGCATCACTACTTGTGTGCTATTTAGCAGTTAATTTTATGATTGCCGCATATGAAGAAAGAAAAACGACGCCGACAAGCTACGTAGATATTATCACGTCCAAATATAAACATCTGCAGATGAATCACCCAAAGAACACGTTGGAAATAGTGTTCATCGGCAGTTCACGGAGCTATTTCCACATAGATACAGCTTCTTTAACTAAAAAAGGGCTACCCAGTTACAACCTATCTATGCTCGCTTGTTTTCCATTAAGCTTCCCGAGTATGATCGAAAACGCAAAAAAAGTTTCACCTAAAACTATCGGACTCGGTGTTGATGTTGATTACTTTTTCAACGATTTTGAAACACGCATCCCAACTCCGGGTATAGAAGATATTCAAGCCCAATTTTCCACAAAAGTAGGCACAGAACTTTTCGCGCGTACTGTCTTTGACTACATCGAAAAAATACCACCACTATCTAGGTATTCCACTACAATTGCGACTAAAATTCAATCCATTTTCGATAGAGTAACGTCTACTTACTTTACAGCACCATCTAACTCCGGCTTAATCTCAACCCAAGAACACGATGAGCCAACCTTCGACACTGATAATAAAATATTTCAAGTTCAAAAGTTGAAAGATAAATACTACTCAGTTAAATGTGAAAATGGGGATGGAATTCTTTTCGGGTCCTTATTAACTGGCAATGCCACTGCATTTGATAAAAAGAGTCAAAATAAGACAATTCGTAAAAAGAATGTTGAATTCATGAATTACTTGATTTCCTTAGCCCAAAAAAATGGAACAAACGTGTTTGTTTATTTATGCGCAAACACAGGAAGTCCCACCCAATTTGATCTTGATGAGCTTCGTTCAAAGCTTAAAGCGCCGGTAATTGACACTGTCCATATAATCCCTGAAAGTTCCTATTTCTGGGGCGACACCGGACATTTGAACAGTAATGGCAGGAAATTATATACAGAAACGCTGTTAGATAAAATAGGCAAGCTAGACTTTTATAAAAAGGATAGTTTTGCAAAACCGCAAGACTCTATCCTTCCTCAGTAAGATTACATTGAACAGTAACTTATAAATGACGAAGACAAGCCGATCTAATCGACGAAAGTAATAAAACCTTAAGCGGCTTTTAATTTTTTTACAAAATATGCAGGAGAGATAAAATGGGACTAGATATGAACGGCGTGCGCTTCATGCTTCACGCTTTTAACAATGGTGTAGATTTTACGAGATCAGCTACAATTGGCAGACAGAATTTAGCTTTATCACCTTATATTTTCAAAAAAAGCCTCGAAGAATTTGGATACTCCAGTAGCGACTTTGCAACCGATCATATATTCAAATCCGAAGATGGATTTGCGGATTCTTTCTTTAAATCAATTGGTGCAGACAGCGTTGAGTCATATGATAACTCTTCTTATGAAAATGCTACTCATATCCACGATATGAACGAACCGCTCCCTGAACATCTCAAAGAAAAGTATTCTATGGTATTTGATGGTGGCTCCCTCGAGCACGTTTTCAACTTTCCAGTAGGCATTAAAAACTGCATGGAGATGGTTGAAGTAGGAGGATATTTTCTTGGTTCAACACCGGCTAACAATTATCTGGGGCACGGGTTTTATCAGTTCAGCCCGGAACTTTATTACAGTATTTTTACTAAAGAAAACGGCTTTGAACTTGAAAGTATGATTGCATATATTCCTGGTCAAAAAGCTTGGTTTTCTGTTGCCAGTCCTAAATCTGTTCAAGGAAGAGTATACTTAGATAACAGCAACCCTGTTTACTTAATGATCAAAGCTAAGAGAATTTCCAAGAAAAATATTTTTGAAACTTCACCTCAGCAAAGTGACTACGCTCACATTTGGGACTGTGCCGAAACAGGCGAAGACTACGCCCCAGTTCCATCCTTGAAGAGAAAAATTATCACTTGGCTCAAAATGCAGATACCTCAGCACTGGAAACCTTATATTAAACGTGTGATACGCCCTTTTAACGTCCTTTTTGACAGACGATTCTTTACACCGATGAATCCTACCACCTCATCCCCTAACGCAACAATACAGTCAAACTTCGATAAATAGGGACAGCAGTCATTTCTTAAGATTCAGTAAAAGAAATGACTTACGTATCAAGTTGTTCAGTCTACGTTTTAACATCAACATACAAGATTTTGGAATAATAACTAAATGATCCTTACTATTTATAGAAAGCTGGTTGCAATGGCATATGAAAAGTATGCACCCTATCGCAAAAAAAGAGCTCAAAGAAGACTTCGCTGGAAAAGAAGCATGGGTTACAACTTAGAATATACCCCTAATACTATTCCTATTTCTGAATTAAGAAATCAATTCGTAAACGCTGGTATTAAACCGGACGAGACTATCTTTATACGAATTTCTCTTAGTGCAGCTCAGGCTTTTGAGGGTGGTGTTAAAGCATACTTCGATTTCTTGTTCGATTACTTCAGCCCGGACGGTAATATTGTAATGTCTTCTTACACATTCAATAAAAGTCCAATCTTATTTTTAGCTGAAAATCAAATCTTTGATCCTAAGATGTCAACTGACCAGTTAAATTTAGTAAGTGAAATGTTTAGAAGGACTCCTGGTGTAAAACGCAGTATTCACCCTACCCATTCAATTGTAGCATACGGGAAGAAAGCAGAGTGGATAGTAAAAGATCATCATAAATCTGCGGAGTGTTATGGTCCTCAATCGCCGTTCGCACGACTCTATGAGCTTAAAACAAAGGAAATTTCTATAGGTACGGCCCCTACGTCAATCAGCTTTCATTATGTAGAACAGTTTATGAAACCATCTGACCCAGGGTTCAATGACCTCGAAAACCCCGTCATGTGCAGAGTTAAGCTGGAAGATGAAGTAAAACTACTACCGTTCACTGTAACTGATACTTTCGCAGCCTATGAAGGTAAATATTCAAAAGAAATGCTTAGCGGAACGGCAGCTAGTCCATCCATTTATAAATTTGATGGCAGTGAGCTTCTTCTTTACGTATCCACTCTGGATAACCACCTGCAGGCAATGTTAGATTTAGCTAAGAAGGGTAAATTCTGGTATCGCGACGATTGCAAACTTAAACACTTTGTACTGAGCAAGATTGTAAAACCGCTTATGCTTACCGCTTTTTTTCAAAAAAAAAATGGTATCCTGTATCCAGTTCATAAAAAATAAAAATCTTATTACATCAAATTAATACGACCTTTCTAACGAAATTAGTTATCAAGTACGTTAGAAAGGTAAATGCCAACTGCTGGTCATCTGAGATGATCAGCAACTAAGCTCCTTCTATCCCAAATTGCTGTCTAACTTTAGATAAAGCCAGCTCCTCAGAAGAACTTATTGTTTGCTTAAAATCGCCATGCCCATCGCAAATACCGAAAATCTGCTCAGGTTTGCGGAAATCGTCCACAACCATATCTCCTTCAGCACCCAAATAACCGCCAGAAACCAGTACGATACCATCTGCTAAAGCCTTACGCCCCATCTTCACTGATGTCTCGCAGTTGCTTTCAACAGTAGCAATCATGCCATCTATTGCAGATGTGACATCATAACGCAGCACGTTTACGCCCATTTCAAGAGCAATATTTACTCCTTCCGAAGAAATGCTGCCTTTACCAACATCCACAAGAAGCCCTCCTGGCATCATCCTACGAACCATATCTGATGTGATTGCTATCTTTCCGTTGGTGCACCCGATAATGGCATCACTGTCTGTTGAAGCGGCTACAGGATCGTCATTGTAAAGGACTGTAGCCTTTGTAGCAGGAGGTTTAATAATATTTATAGCTTCTACCAAGGCTTGGCCTTTACTTTTGTCTCTGCGTACAAATTGAACATTACAGCCGCTTTCAACGAGCTTGATAGCTAATTTAAAGCCTATATTACCACCACCAATAATGGCTACATTGCGACCACTTAGACCTTTCATGCTTGAAGCCAAATAATACCACAGCCCTTCAACAGTCATATCATTTGATTTATATTCGAAACAATCAGCATTATTAACCGCTCCGAAACATGCTGAACTCAAATTCCAAGTCTCAGGACAAAGCTCGTCATTATTTTTATTCGCAAGATCGGGGACCGGCAAGCCGGCATTTATAAAAGGCTTGGGATCAAGACCTAGTAACAAAGGTAACTTCTTTTCAGCGTCAACAATTACGCTATCCACAAATTTATCTACGATAGATGCAGCTAGGATACCTTGTGTTTGTGTAAAAACGACAACACCGCATACCACTCCATTAGAAACTTTTCTAATAGGTGTAGTATAAGGGCGTAATCCGTCAGTCTGCTTGGTCGTATTACCTATGGTGAAAAAACATTTACCACTACTTTCAGATGCAATGCTTTTCATCTTTTCGAGCATAAACCTTATTTTGCAAACCCAGTTCTGTAAATAATCGTAATCTTCAATATAATCCATCAGTTCTCCGTAAGATGCTTGATGGTTCTAATTAAAAAAGAAATCAGGTCCCCAGTTTCTAACTGGAGACCTGATTCATAGAGACTCATCACGAATTATTTTTCTAAAATCTTCTCAATTGTTTTCAAAACTTCTAAACCATCTTCACCGCTGATTGCTACCTTACCGCCGGTACGGATAGCATCAATGAACTGCTTAAGCTCTTCTTTCACAGGTTCACGGAAAATAAGAGGCCATTCTCTAACACTGAAGCTTTGATCATAAGTAGAAAATTCACTGTATTCTTTTACTTCCTGAGTAATCAAGTTCGCTTCTATAAATTTGGTTTTGGCAGCGACACGAATCTTGCGTGACTTATAAGGAGTAACCCAGTTTGTGTTAATATTACACAGAATTCCACTCTCAGTTTCAGCTGTGATGAGGGCATTGTCTTCGTGACCGCCGCGAGTAGACGATGTTACTGAGAACACATCTTTTAAATCGGAATCAGACAAAAACCTTAACAGATCAATATCATGTGACGCGAGATCTTTAATAACACCCACATCCTGAATACGTGGAGGGTATGGCCCCACACGCTCAATCTGAATAGAAATTGGTTCAACACCATCAGACATAAGGCTTTTAACTCTCTGAACAGCAGGATTAAAACGCTCAACGTGACCGACCATGAGGTGAAGTCCCTTCTCGGCAGCCATATCAACTAATTCCTGCCCTTCAGCAGCTGTTGCAGCCAAAGGTTTCTCAATAATAAGAGCAACATTATTTTCAATTACTTTTTTGCCGACAGCATGGTGTAAAGTTGTTGGCACACAGATACTAACAGCATCAAGATCGTTTTCAAGCAACTGCTCAAGATCAGTATATCCTGCTACACCATAAAGCTCATTAACTTCATCCAGTAAACTCTGATCGAGGTCAACAACCCCAACAACTTCAACAAAAGGCATTTCAAAATAGTTGCGGAGATGAACTTTTCCCATCCATCCTAAACCGACAACACCGACTTTAATGGTTTTCATAACTTTATCCTTATTCCTAAATTAAAATCTAATTTCAATTAAATAATTCCAAATTAACATACGGCTTCATAGCAACACAAGAATCCAACCTAAAACGTTCATAGGTTCAGAGCAACCATTTATTCGATCTCAAAAAAATGCTAATTTTCTATAACAAGCTAAAATCATGTTGTTTTTTATTTTTCAAAAAAAATATATTTCTTACGTTTTTTATCTGCGCTTTTTAACTTCCTAGAAGTAAATTCACCTTTGAAATAAACCATAAAAAAAGAGGAGCTAACCTTTCGGTTAACTCCTCAATATTAGCTATAGATCCTGATGATCTGCTAGCAATTCAAAGCTACTTCAAATTACTTCTTGAAGCGGCTACGAACGATAGCAACCATTGGAGCAAGCATCAGTAACAACCATTCTAGACCGAAGCTAGCTGCTGGGTTGAATACACAACCGGATGAGCTAGAAGAGCTAGTTGTTGGTACGCTACCGAGAACTACAGGATCACCAATTTCTTTAGAAGTGGTCTTGTAGTCGTAGTTACCGTTGTCTTTTACTACGTAGTTTACGTAGTATTCTACGCCTGGAGCAAGAACAGAATTGTTGTTCAAGTAACCATCAGCAGTTGCTGTGGAAATCCACCATGCGCCATCAGAGCTTGTGGAAGGAGCAGATGCGTAGTTGTAAGAACGAACAGTCTTAGCGGAAGTTGGGAATACCTTGTAGAGACGAAGGTTCTCAACTTTGTCACCAACACCAGTGAACTGGTACTGGAATGTGTAGTATACATCACCTTTCTGAGAAGCTGTGTAAGTTGCGTTGAAGCCCTTTACGTCAGTCAGAGGAGTGAAGTTAGAAGGAATGCCTGTCCACTGTGTGCGGAGAGCAACCTGAGAGTAAGCAGTTGAGTTCAAGATAAGGCCCTTGAGAGTCAATGTGCTGTTGTTCTGGTAATTTGCGCCAGCTGCTGTGATTGCAGCAGTAGATGCTGGGTTAGGAATGATGAAAGCAAGGTTGTACCCAGTTTCGCCAGTGTTTTCGCCTTCGTAGATACCAACAGACATTGTCTTGTCAGCAGCCTGCTTACCGTAGAAGCTACCAGCTACAGTAGAACCGTCAGTTCCGTAGATAGTCATGTTAGACTGAGTTGTTGCGAATACGTTAGTATTAGCAAGAGCAAGGCTGAATCCTGAAAGTGAAACTGCCTGAGTATCAACAGTACCGTTGAAGTAAGTCATATCACCGTCGATGTTTCTATTACCATCAACAGAGTAAGCCATCATACCAGCGGTTGCGTTACCAAGAGCTTTAGTTGCATCGTAAGCACCAGAGTAAACCATTTTGAAAGCACGGTTTGTCAGGTCAGCAGTAGCAAGAGTAGTACCGGATTTAACCATAACTACGAAAAGCTTGTCGCCGTCGCTGTCTTCAGTGATAACATAACCACAAATGAGGTTACGGTCTGCATTTACAGTACCGTTAGTCATGAGAGGCTCACCAGCTGTACGTAGAAGCTGGAAAGTGTTGCCATTGCTAGCGGATGTAGCGTTGTAAGTAACTGCAGTAGTTACGTGAGATCTAGCACCTGCTTCAACAATAGAGTACTTAACCTGAGCGTTATCATTAGTTCCAGCAGTACCAAGTACAACTTCACCAATCATAACTACAGGCTGTGCGGAGGTTCCGTCCATGCCGTAAGCATAGTAGTCCCAAGTGTTACTCCATACTGTTCCGCCAATTGTTCCGTTATTGTAAAGAACAGACATGGTTGTACCATTCATGTTACCGTACATGTCAACAACTGGGCTTGCGCCGGTGTTTGTTGCGTTTGCAGTCTGGTTAGCAATACCAACCAAGAAGGAGTGACCTGCAGTGTGTGCAAAGAAAGTAGTAGCGTTAGTTGCGTTACCCTGAGGACCCATGGTTAGAACGCCTTTAATGTTACCGAAAGTCTGAGCAGTCTGCCAAGAGTGAGTAGCGTTTAAACCACCACCAATATCTTGGCTTCTCATTGTTCCGTTAGTAACAGTGCTTTTCCAAGCAGTACCGTTCCAGATCTGGATAGTACAGTTACCGTAAAGTGCGTTCTGATCATCACTTGCAATGCTGTAAGTGTTAGCAGATGTCTGTGTTCCGTTGGAGTAGAATCCATTGGCAGAAGAGTTAAACACCATCATTGTTGCGTTAGTAGCCTGATCTTTAGCTACGTATTTATTAGCAGTGGTGTTGGAATAGAAACCTGCGAAAAATTTGGTAGAATTCACCAAACCAGCAGGAGCTTCTACTGTAATAGCAAATGCGCTGGAAGCTGCCAGCATCAGCAATACTGTAAAGAGAACTGTAATCTTTTTCATAATGAAAAGATCTCCTTGAGTTGAGTTAAAAAAAGGATAACCCCTGAAAACCCAATGTTTTCAAGGTATTATCAATCAATACGAAAACACTATACACTTAAATCCATTACTGTTCAACTTGTTTATGCATTAAATAATTCACAAAACTTCGTAAATTCTAACTAGGGGAAACCCTTCGTAAACAAGTTTAAAATTTGCAGATAAACTCGATTCCTGAGGATTATCAATTAACAGCCTTACCAGCATACTGGAATAAGCAAACTCATCAACAATAAAACCCTGTCCCACAGCTTGGTTATACAACAAATGAGGCCCAGCTGAAGTAGAAATCCGCTTAGTCACTCTCTGAGTCGGCTCTAACATATCATACGAGCTAAGCTGGAGAGGACGCTCGCCCTGAATTGTCAACACTCCCTTCTCAAAATCAAGATCAAACTGTTTCATGATAGGGCGCACATTTGGATGGACTCCGCTACCAGTTTGAACATTCCAAGAACCATAATAAAGAATCCAATATGCTAATCTAAGATTAGCCCAGCTCACGACCATGTACTGCTTCGGGGCCTTAGAAAATTTATATTTAATCGTTCCGAAAGAACGAATCAACTTTTCAACTTCAACGGGGCTCATTTTATCCCATGCGGCAGAAGGGCTATTGCCATTTACTGCACTAAAATTGATAAGTTGATTAGAATGCATAAAAGATGAAGCTGCATAAGATAATCCTAAAGGAAAGAGCACCGGACCACCATGATGGCCACCGTTGGCAAAGGATTCGGCGCCTGTATAATACATAGTCGCATAACCCCAATCCCACCATGTCCAGACCGTACTGCCTTTTTCTATAAACTTGCCAGCTTTAAGCAACGCTTCAGCATGAGCAGGTCCCATAATAGGTGTGGCCGGGGCGTTCTTGTACATCCCGCCGACATTAACAAATAAAAGAAAAATAATTACAACAGCTTGAGCAACACTCAAATAATATATATTCTTTGTAGCTTTAACCCATTTACATATCAGCCAATGCGCCACAAAACTCAGCCCAATGCCAAGCGCCACTCCACCGAACATTGAAAACCGCCCGCCCATAGTAACAGCAGCAAAAGTAATTATAGCAAATGGCATCAAGAAAATTAGTCTAGGGGAAAGAAGCGTAGCAAATCCGAAACCCGCAAAACCTAACCACCCTAACGCTTGGCTACCAGTCAAATTTGCAAAGAGTGCGTCAAAACTGATATTCTGAGCCTCAATAATACTTTGAGCAATACCCGGGTATAGTGGCCCAGACAATCCGGTAACATTACCTGCGACAGGTTTTAAATATGATGCGAACTTGATTGACAGTTCCCACAACAAATTTTGTCCCATACCGCTCAAGATGAAAACTGATACAAAAACTGCTGTGAGAAAAAAAATATTATTATATAAAAGGTTTTTTTTCAGAGAGGTACAAATATAAAAGTATATCAATCCCAAAGCAAGCGCAAAACCAATCAAACCCATGAAAGCAACCAATGCATATAAAATCATCCCTCTAATTAATTCAGAGCGAGTTTGCTTTGAGCCGCAAACAATAATTAAACCAAATGCACTGAGAGAAGCTAGCAAACCGAACGTTAAAACATCTGCATGCCAAAACTTACCATAAAAAGTGAACATTCCCGCGACAATCGGGACAAGATAATCCCAAACTGTAGCAGAGATCGGCGCCACATCAGACTTTTGAGGAAGCCATGACTTTCGAATCCCCAGACTTACCCACCTAGCAAGTAAAACAGAAATTACTAGAGGGAAAAAAAGCGTCACTACATCGGTATCATAATAAGAAAGACGTGTTCTGAAATAATAAGCAGGAATTGAAGTAGCATAAATGGCACTAACCAGACCAACCCAAGGCCCGGCAACGAGCATACCCCATGCAAAAGCGGATATTGCGCAAAAACCAGCAAAAACAGCAGGCAGCCAGAAAGCAATATTGCCATACTGTGCGCCAGTCACGCTGCCGAGAAAATGGACCAGAGTGGACATAGGGTTACCTACAGCACTCCCTACCCCCTTTGCTCCAGCCAACCAATAGTAAGCATCATGAGTTCCCATTATATACTCGCCATTGAGCATAAACTCGGGATTATCCCACTTAGGCAAATCAAGGCACCTGAGGCCAAATGCAAAAGCAAATGATATCAAAGAAAATAATAAAAAAACTTTCCAATCGTTCAACCACGCGGGTTTTCTGAATTCCTGCCTCATGATGCGTTCAACTCCAATATAAATATTTCTTAGATAAAAGTCAGATGTGTGAGAGCAAATAAAAATTACTGCTTCGTAACTCGGGCAACTTCTTCAAGAGTAGTCACTCCTTCACGAACAAGACGGACGCCGTGATCAACCATTGTCTCAAGACCCTGCGTCTTAGCATAGGCTTTGATTCTATCAGCAGAAACAACGTCCATAATCAATCCGCGCATATCTTCTGTTACAGGTAACATTTCATATACGCCTTTTCGTCCGCTAAAACCTGTATAGTTGCAATGCTCACAGCCTTCACCTGCAGTCTGAGTTGTAGGCAGGCCATTAAATTCATCAAAGAGCTTCGCGGTATGATCAGAAACCGAAATAGTTTTAGAGCAATGAGAACAATTAACCCTAACAAGTCTCTGCCCAAGAACAAGCGAGAGAGAAGAAGCCAGCAAAAAGGGTTCAATACCCATATCAAGCATTCTGGTTACAGCTGTTGCGGCATCATTTGTATGCAAAGTAGAAAGGACAAGATGGCCGGTTAGCGCGGCTTGAACAGCAGTACTTGCGGTTTCTTGATCTCGAATTTCACCAACCAGAATAATATCAGGGTCCTGCCTGAGGAAAGAACGAATCGTAGTAGCGAAGGTCATCCCTGCAGCCTTATTGACCTGAACCTGATTTATGCCGGAAAGTTGATATTCAACAGGATCTTCAATCGTGACTATATTTTTGTCTTCGCGCGGAAGCTCACTAAGTCCAGCATAGAGACTGGTTGTTTTACCAGACCCGGTTGGCCCTGTTACGAGAACAATCCCGTGAGGCTGGGCTAAAGCACCTCTGAAAATCTCAAGATCTTTACCTTTAAGACCAAGATCTTCGAGATTCAAAATATTTTTAGAGCGATCAAGAATACGAAGAACAGCCTTTTCACCGCTCATCGTAGGAATTGTAGAAACACGGACATCGACTTCTTTCTGACCGAGCTTAATGAAAATTCTACCATCTTGTGGCATACGGCTTTCAGCAACATCCATCTCACCCATGACTTTAATACGGGCAATAATAGTAGCCTGTAGCCCGCGATCAAGACGTTTAACTGCCTTAAGAACTCCATCTTGGCGGTAACGAACCACGAAACCAGTCCCTTGCCCTTCAAAATGAATATCACTTGCACCAGAGGTAATTGCCTGATGCATTGTCTTATTCACAAGGCGAACGATAGGAGCATCATCGTGCGACCAACCTAAAAGATCTTCTCCATCCTCCCCAGCATTCTCTTCATCAGAATCCGACTCAATCGAGCTTTCTTCTTCCCAGATAGTCAAAGCCTGTTCTAATATTGGAAAGAACTCGTCTTCATCCACAACTTCAGTGACAACCCTTTTACCAACCTTCCATGCTATAAAATCCGCCATCGATAAAGATGCTTCATTTTGCAGCAACACTTTAATTTCATTCTCCCCGACTTCCACGGGAATAAACTCACTGCGTTGCGGAAAAGTCAGAAAAAGGTCCACAATTTCGCGTGGAACCTTGCTAAGATCGTAAGAATTACTCAATTTGATGACCTATAAGCCTTCAGGCTGAGTTGAGGATGCCTCGTCGGTGGTATTCTTATCATCATCTTTTTTATAAGTATTAAATTCTTTTTCTATGAAGCTATTAAATCTAGTTCTCTGATTGCGATACTTATCCATTTTTGCCTGGCTAAGGGCTTCAAGCTGCTCCGTAGTTTTTATAATACGAGCGGAAAGAAAAACCATAAGGGTATTCTTGGTTCCGCTCGTTGACTGAGTTTTAAACAGCCACCCGAGCAAAGGCAGATCGGAAAGATAAGGTACACCGGATTGGGTTCTAGTATTGTCAGATTGAATCAAACCGCCGATAACCATAGTAGATCCGTCAGCCAAAAGGACTGTCGTCCTCGTTGTACGGTCATTCGTTACAGGAAGTTCCAAAGTACTTTCTGTAGATACCGTATTATATGTCTGATAAACCTCGAGCTTTACCAAGCCCTCTTCCCGATTGATATGCGGCGTAATATTTAGCTTAATACCAACATCTTTATACTCATAGGTGGCCACAACAGAATCTCCGCTACTGGAAGTACTTTCACCAGTTTTATATGGCCTGTTTTCACCAATAAAAATTTCAGCCTCAGAATTATCAATTGTCATAATTTGAGGTGCAGAAATAAGATTGAAATCACCTGCTGATTTAGTAAAGTTTACTAAAGCCGCAATAGAAGGGTAACTGTTTCCTCCATAGGAAATGAGGTCACCTAGGACCCCCATGGAAAACCCACCCGGAACAGTACTTGGACTAGCGGCATAAGAGGCCAAATTACTATCAGAGGCGGTATAGCCAAAGGTTGAAACTCCACTACCAGTCTCAACAGCTCCCTGCCACTCTACTCCAAACTCTTTCGCATTATTTAAGGAGGTCTCAAGAACGAGAGCCTCAATATAAACCTGGTCTTGTGCTTGATCCAATTGCTCAACAAATCTATTAATTTGAGGCATTTGATCAGCATCAGCCATAACTATCAACGTATTTGTCGATGCATCAGCAGACACCTGAATACTGCCTGAACTACCTGAACTACCTGAAGAAGTTGTTGTGGCTTTAGCTGTGCCTTTACTTTTTCCATCCGCTGATCCTACAGAAATACCGCCGCCTACGAGACTTTTCAGCACATCTCCGGCAACAACAGCCTCAATATTATATAACTTGTAAACTTTTAACTTCGAATATGACTCAGTAACTTTATCAAGCTTCGAAACGAGACTTTTTATGGTTGCTAATTGTTCACTGCTACCTGAAACCAGAAGACTATTCGCCCATTCAATCGGCTCAATCACCGGCGGATTTCCGGATTTTCCTGAAGTAGAAAGTTTCTTGTAAAATGAATTTAATTTCGAGGAAACTGATTTTGAATTTGTTCTTTTCAAATCAATTATAGACGTTGAGTGCCCCGCACCGACCTTGCGAACAATCCCTAAAAGCTTCCGCATTTTAGTAATATTTGACTGGAGATCACGAACAAGCACAGCATCAGCCATAGGAACGGCTGTAACCTGCCCGATTTGCGAAACAAAAGGCCTCAGAAGCTCAGTGACTTTCTCAGGGGACATTTTCCCCGCAAGCTGAAAAACAGATGTGACTATTTCTTCACCGGAACCACCTTGAGGGTTTGATTTAATGTCCGGGGAAATAAGTTTAGCATCCCTTAAAGGCAAAATATATGTGACATTATCTCTAGTTACTGCGTAAAATCCGGCTCCTGACAAAACCTGCTGAAAAACAGCCATAAGCTCTGGTTCAGTCAGAGACTGTCCAGCATAAATGGACACATGAGTTGCAGGTAAAGCACCTTTGTTGAATACAATATTACGTCCGGTATAACGACCGACAAACTTAATGAACTCTACGAGCGAGATGCTTTCTAAATTTGCATGCACGTCTTCTCCGCCTTCAGGCTGAGCAAAAGCTCCGGATGAAAGAAGAGTGAAAGATATAACCAGCGCAATAAATATTTTATTCAAAATTTTAAACATATTCAGCGTCACAATCTCCACCGAAATAAAATTCGGAAAGAATATTTTATAAAAAAAAGGATTTCAGACGACCATTTGGCTTCTGAGTAAGCTTAGAATCCAATCGACCTTAATCATAAATAACTTTACGATCATCCTACACTTGCAAAATTCAGTCAAGAGCAGTCATTTCTACCAGTACAATTCCTACATAAATTGATAAAATAAAAACGCGTTATAAGCAAAATGAATGATAGTTCCTGGCACAACACTACGATACCGTTGCCATATAAAACCAAAAGCAAGCGAAGGAATAAAAGTAAGAAATGCCCAGTTAGCCGGCTGGTTGATGAGATGCATACATGAAAATGTTAACGAGGCCAGAACATTTGCCAGACTCAAAGGGCCTACTCTATAACCATACCGGAAATATCTATCTATGCCTTCTTGAAGGAGAAACCTAAAAAACAGTTCTTCAATAAAAGCCTTACCCAAAAGCCACATAAGGGAAAGCTTTAAATCTGGGCTTGGTACATACAGACCAACAAACCCGAAAGATAAAAACAGGTAAAAAATAGGGTCAGTAAAACTGTACACGCCCCATTTAAATTGATGCCAAACTCCCTTAAGAATTCGGTTAACGATAAACTCATAAACCATATGAGCCCTGTTTTTTATATACTGGCATTCATTTCCTCAAATAAAAATTTGTTGCCATTAAAACGGACTCTGACACCCCATTAACTACAACTACAACTTCTAAATCTTTTCCAGAACACGTTCAAGCACAACTTCCGGCTTCAACTCATTCAAACATTTCATCAAGCCACTGGCACATTTTTCGTTTCCGCAGGGCTGGCACTCCAAACCTTCAGGCACAACCTCTTCATGTTCCGGTGAAGGAAAAGTCCACGCACTACTTGATGATCCTGGGGGAGTTATACTTGGAGTTCCGACTCCTACAGCAAAATGCCTCGGAGCGGAACAGTTTCCTATATGTAAAACAGCTCTTTCGATGAGAGCCGCCATTAGCCTGAGTGAACCTGGCTTTTCAAGCATGACACACTGCTCGCCAAGATCTGCTACAGATTTAACCTTCTCCACTACATCCTTTTCGCCAGGACCATAGAGCAGGAAGAACTTAACTCCTTCCCTTTCCTGTGCAATCAGAGCGATAAGCTTGCCATAGGATTCGGCTGACCAGCGTCTTGTCTCCCTTCTGTGAGAAGGATCGACTGTAACCAGTGTATCGCTCTCGCTAACACCTAGTGAGGACAGGCAATCACGCCCCTCTGCGCGTTCCTCATCACTTACAAAAATTTGTGGCTTCTCATTATCCCAATCAATGCCAAGAGGCTTTAATACTCCTGCTTTATATTTTGCAGCGTAGCCGCCAGGTATAAAGTCGGGCCAATTGGTATACAAAAAACGATTATACCATGGTGGTTTAAAGGAAAGTTTTACAGAAGCATTGCTAAATAAAAGCATCCATCGGCAACGTGGCAGTTGCTGAAAATCAACGACTAAATCGTAGCCGGACCTTCCTACCTTTCTATAAAAAGCTAAGGCTTTTAATGGATTAGCTAGTTTTTTTTTATCTATTACCCAAACATGCTGTACTGCTGGATTATTCTCAAAGACCTCAGCACACTTTCCCTCAGTAAAAACATGAATTTCTGCATGTGGATATTTTTTGTGCAACAAAGACACGGAAGGCGTAGCCAATACCACGTCACCAATCTGACGTAACTGGCATACTAAAATTCGCTTAGGATTAATCGTGCTTATATCTTTCACTACGCAAAAACTCACTTTTCGAAATTATATAAAATCAAAAAAAATTTATCTTCACTCTTCAATACCGAACATAAAACGGGCTGATCCGTTTATTTTTTGAAAGCGTCGAAATAAGCACACCGTTTAAACAAAGTCCAGACGGACCTTTCCATAAATCCTACGACTTACACTACTCATTGCTATCACTTGAAAACGTAACAAGCTGATAACACATAGTTTGCCGCCAAAGCGACACAAGATCCTACAGCCAGTGGAATAATTAAGGGTGAGCCAGGCCAAATGAGTAAGACTCCTGCATAACTCCCATAGTTAATGATACTACCAATTCCGTTTGATATCAAAAACTTATACCACCCACGCCATGGAGCCTTCCCTTCTTTTCGGAAGGTAAAACCATGATGAAATCTGTAACATACGGTGAGCGCTACCAATATTGCCGGTATTCTTGCCCAAAGGGACGGTGCCCCGAGAGCAACAAGCCCATACGTAATCCCCGCATCAACGACAAAACCAAGCCCGCCGATACAGCAAAATCTTAAAAATCGATTACTTATCAACTGATCCGCCATCAACATTCTCTTTTGCACAGTAATCGCGGCATATTACTGCCGGAGATGTAAAATTCAAATATTCCAGCCTTCTCATCTCCATATGTCCGCGGCTGACACAATCCAATATGATACCTATTGCAACCGACAAACAGGCAATTATACCCACAGAAGCTGCAAGCACTGCTGTAGGAAGTTTGGGAACAAGCCCCGTCAACATCCACTCCCCTACGATCGGAAGTCCAAGAATAAGAGAAAGTAAAGCAAATGCGCCGCCGATCCCTGCATAAAATTTTAGCGGGAAAATATGACGAAATAAGCGCAACATTGTCAAAAAGATACGCATACCATCTCTATATGTATTGAGCTTACTATGGCTCCCCTCAGGACGCTTGCCATAGGTTGTAACCATTTCTTCCACCGGCAGACGTGCGGTAATGGAATGGATGCTCATTTCCATCTCAATCTCAAATCCGCGACTGAGGCAAGGAAAGGACTTTACAAATCTCCTTGAAAATATGCGGTAACCCGAAAAGATATCTGTGAAAGTTTTTTCAAAGATTACACCCAGAAATTTATTAAAAACGGCATTACCTGCTTGATGACCGGAACGGTATGCTTCGTCTTCATCTTTATGATCACGAATACCGACAACCATATCAAGATTATTACTTAGGAGCCTGTCTACCATAGCCGGAGCCGCGGTAGCATCGTAAGTATCATCCCCATCAACCAAAACATAAACATCTGCATCAATATCTGCAAACATGCGGCTGACTACGTTGCCCTTTCCGCGTCGGTTCTCAGAAGCAACGATTGCTCCGGCAGCCTTTGCAACTGCGATGGTATTATCAGTGGAACCATTATCATAAACGTATATTTCACAGCCCGGGAGTTGCTTTGCAAAATCGCGGACAACGCTTGTAATTGCTTCTTCTTCATTCAAGCACGGAATTAAAACTGCTGTCTTCATTTTGCTGATCCTTCTTTAAATATATTCTGCGGTAATATTTCTCTTGGAACTATTAGCGAACTATAACTTTTGCGGCTGAACTATGAAATACTAACCAACGGTGAAGTAGCATAACAATTTGAAAATTTTTCATCCTCAAAATAGGCAGCCATATTGCCTTTAGCCATATTCATAATTTTATATAGCTGCTCTGAATCGAGATGCTACTGCAAATAGTCTACCCTCAGCCCTCGGTCAACCCGAGTTATTTACATGCCCATCATGAAAATTAAAACCACAATTTCAAGCCGCTATTATTTTTTCACCTTATTGAAAAGAACTTTGACAAAAATAGCTAAGTTCCAGTATCTTGAAAAACGATATAATATCATCGCATGTACATTGAACACAAACAGGAGAAATCATGAAAAAACAGTCCCTATCAATATTCATTCTACTTATTGCAGTAGCAGTGCTTATGATGCCTTCCTCAGGCTTTGCCGCTGAGAAGAAAATGAAGGACACTATTCTACAGCTCGATTATACTCCTATCAAAATGGACATACCTCCATGCACAGTAAAAATTGCAGTGGTAAAATTTACAGAAACCAACCCCATCACACAGCTCGGTCAAAGCAAATTATTCAATTATATACCTTCAATAGATGTAGGTACATGGATGGCTAAATCCGTTCTCAGCCAGCTTACGTCCCAAGGGTACGATGCAGAGTACTTCGAAACAATGGATGATGCAGGCGATAACTTCATTGTCACCGGAATAGCCAATAAAGTACTCATCAACCGTCCGGGCCAGATGGAAATGTATTACAAAGTTCAATTGGACGGCATGGTCACTAAAGATAACAAATTACTTTTTTCCCAAAATTACACTTCCAAGCAGGAAAAAGGATTTGCAAACACAGGTGATAATGCAGGCAAGTTGATGGCTGGCCTTCATGACACTTTCAGCATGTTTCTTCCACAAGCAGTTAAAATCATTAATGACAACAACTAGCTGAACACTTTCCTAGATAAAATATTCATAAAAAGCTCGCTGTAAAAAACTTCAGCGAGCTTTTTATTTTTTTTATTAAAATAAATAAGCAAGCCTTTATTAACTTGCGCCACACATGAATAATCGTTATTAGACCCGTGACTAGTGACACGAGAGTTTAAATACGCATATGAATGTATCTTCCATTTTCTCTCCAAATACAATGCACTTTTGAAAACTGACTAAAACAGTCGTTCTACCACCTAATCGCGGTACACATAAATAACGACGGAAAGATCATGACTGCCCTTATCAATGCAATAGAATATTATATCCCAGAGAACACAGTAGATTGCCTAGAGTTAGATAAAAGCAAACCTGAATGGCATGTACGCAATTCACTGCCTAAAACAGGTGTCCGCTTCCTTCATCATGCAGATAGTGATGAAACAACGCTCCAGCTGGCTTTTACTGCGGCGAAAAAGGCAATAGCTTCACTTCCGGAATCAGAACTTCCAGATACGCTTATAGTCTGCACGCAGACCCCGGACAACCTTCTGCCTCACGTATCTGCATGCCTTCAGCACGAACTGGGACTGCCTTCTAGTACCAAGTGTTTTGACTTGAGTCTCGGCTGTAGTGGATATTGCTACGGTCTTTCCATTGCATACGGCTACCTGGCCGCAAATATTTCAAAAAGAGTACTCTTTGTTACTGTCGACAATTATTCAAAAGTGATCGACCCTGAAACAAACAAAGCTTACTTGCTCTTTTCTGACGGAGCTTGCGCAACCATTCTAGACAAACCAGAGATCGCCCCGTTTTTCCAATTCGGTACAGACGGCAGCCGCAATAAATCCATTATCTGTGAAAATACCGGCATCAGCGTAATGACCGGAAAGGACCCCGACGCCCCCATTGCAAATCCAAATTTCATAATGGACGGCTACAACGTGCTCCAATTCACAGTAAAAACAATACCGCCCGAAATGATAAAGCTGACTGAATCTGCGGGAATAACTCTTGATGACATTGATTTGTTCGTCTTCCATCAGGCAAGCCGCAAAGTGCTTGAAGAGATCGGCAAAAAACTTTCCATCCCCAAAGACAAACTGATCATTGATCTAGAAGAGACAGGCAACACAACCTCTTCAACCATTCCCATTGCCATGAAAAGGGCAGAAGCAAGAGGACAGCTTAAACGCGGAGACAAAATCATGCTCTTCGGTTTCGGAATCGGACTTAGCTGGTCTGGCGCTATCATCGAATACTAATTTATTTATTTTCCATATGTTAAACAAAAAAAGTCCGGCTTATGCCGGACTTTTTTTGTTTGTAAGCAGATTCCTCTATCCATCTATTCATCAACCTTATGCAAATGCACATCGCGCTGTGGAAAAGGTATGCTGATCCCTTCTTCATTAAACTTCTTATAAATATCACGACTAAGCTCATGAGTAAGCCTGCCTCTGTCCTTCGGCTCTGCAGCCCAGCATCGCAACTCGTATTCCAGCGCAGAATCCCCAAATAAACGAAAACGCACTTTCGGCGGGGGATTACTGATAGCAAGTGAATTAGAACGGGCAACTTCCAAAAGAATGTCTTCTACTTTATCAACATCTGAGCCGTAGGCAACGCCAACCTTAATACGCACCCGAAAGTGCGGCTCCGGCATGCTCTGGTTGGTGATTTTAACATTGGTAATTACCGAGTTTGGAATTGTGATTAAAATATTGTCTCTGGTCAGCATGCGGGTGGATCTCATCCCTACAGCCTTCACCTCACCCCGCTCACCTGAATCAAGGACAATATAGTCACCTGCTCTGAACGGCCTGTCGAGAAAGATAGAAACTCCACCAAAAAAATTGGCTAAAGTTTCACGTGCAGCAAGGGCCACAGCCACACCTGCGATACCAGCAGAAGCGAAAACAGCTGTAACTGGAATCCCGAAATAACTTCCAGCTTTATAGCATAATACGAAAACAAGACTAAATGAAACAAGCCTTACAACAAGCTTAATCACATCAGCATCAAGAGCCTCTTCCTTAATTTTTGCCGTGGCTATAATACCATGCATTACAACGTTTCCAGCAACAATTATGGCAATACCGGAAAACATAAAAAAGAATAGCTCAAAACCCATGGTCATAACTGCCAGCACCCGCCCAGTAATATTGATCTGGCGACTCATAAGATACTCTACAAAAGCACAGACAAACATACCTGCTAACGGAAATAATAAACGCCCGGTTTCCCACGAACAACCAGCAGTCCAGCATTTTACTCTCTCATTAATCAACCACATCAACCATAAACAGAGGGATCCAAAAAAAAGAACCAAAATAAGACCAATCCACTGCCATATAGCCTGTCCCAAATATCCTTGCTTTGACCACTCAGGCAGCTTGCTTAAAAAGCCATCCGGTATCATCCAACCTGAAGAATAAATATATTGCTCATACAAACCGTAATAATCCTTACCATGATCACTGTTTTTGTAAGGCAAATCTCGTACTTCATTATAATACTCGTTCAGCCTATTCACAGTCTCAGAATTAAATAAGAAAGAACCAACTCTAGGTCCTTTTGCAACTTGGCTAATATTTATTTCTGTATGTGGCATGCGCCACGAAACCGCGCCTGAACTTTTTACATCTCTTTTATCCGGAACATCATCCATATCCGGCAGATCAATCCTGTCCAGCACCTCGCGAAGCATCAAGACAGACTCGACACGGATATCATCAAGCAAAGTAGGCGGAACTAGGCTAAAATCAAAACAACGTGCAGCTCTCTGCATATATTCTACTTCAAGCGCGAAATCTTCATCAGGCTCATTTGCAGCCTTATATAACTCATCAGTATAATGGATAAAACTATTTAGAGTAGCGCGCGGACTTGATGTGTCCGGTGGCTCAAGAGGAAACATGGTAGAAGCAAAAACAGTTGAAAAAGCCATCATCATGAGCAGGAAGGACAAAACTACATATTTAACCGGACGAATCATATTTTCTCCATAAAGCTACATAATACAACGGTGAGAAAGCTCAACAACAGAGTTACGCGAACTGCTTTGCCCAGCTTGTAATCTGCTGCGCAGACATACCGCCTGACACGCGCTTAACTTCGCGGCCGCCCTTAAATAAAACCAGAGTAGGTAATGAGCTAACGCTAAAACGGGCAGACAGTGATTTAAATTCTTCAGTATTAACTTTTGCGGTCAATATATGAGGGTACAACGCTAACGCTGCCTGCTCAAAGGCGGGTGCCATAGTTCGACAATGACCGCACCAAGGCGCCCAGAAATCGACCAATATTGGTAGTTCTGTTTTTGAAATGAAGCGATCAAAATTTGAACCAGTAAAGACTAAGGGAGATGAACTAAGCACTAGTCCACCACACTTGCCACAGGTAGGCTTATCTCCAAGACGTGCAGACTGAATCCTGTTGATGGCTTGGCATTTGGAACAAACAGTATGTATAGGGGCGGGCATAGCTCCTCCTTCAATTGTTTTGTTACCAAGGAATATACCATTATTGCGCACATAAGCCAACTATACCGCCCAATAATGGTTAAAGAACTAATCCATAATTATTTATTCGGCAGTCTTGAGCTTTACCCAGTATTTTTCATATAATGGTGTAGCATCACCAAGTCCAACTTCAAACTCGCCGCGCTTAAGGGTTTCATCATCGGGGTATGAAATCTGACTCTTGCGCATTGCTTCGGGTAACAATTTAACGGCTTCACCATTCGGTGATGAATATCCAAGCTGTAGGGCTATCTTAGCCGCCACATCAGGGCGCAGAATGAAGTAAATAAACCTATGCGCCTCCGCAACATTTTTGTGATAATTACGGCCGCGACAGTTCCTAAAACAGTTGCAATCGTAGCGGCAACCGTGGCGAGCAAAAGTGAATTCATCGCCGTTTCCATCAGCCGTAAATTAGCAGCCAACTGGTAGTAAAACCTTTCCAGTTCATGGAATTTTTCGAAGAATTAAACGAATATCCCACCATCACTGCCAATAGCAGATAAAGGAAAAGATAGACCATAAATGCACATAAATTGCGCAAAATTTTCATGATTAAGTCCTCTTACGCGTCTTGCGCAGACTTAGAATATTCACGAAAAACATGCACGCCATAAGCGCAGTTAAAAACACGCTTGCGGCAGCTCTGGCTGGCCATTCACGGGTCACTAAAAATTTATATTTGACAAAGTTACCGATAAGTGTCTGTTTAGATCATCCAAGAATATAAGGTATATAAAACATACCTAAAGCAGGACTGAAAACCAATATAGAACCTGACACTATGCCGGGCAAAGTAAGCGGCAAGGCGATCTTAAAAAGGTTCGCACCGGCCCTGCGCCAAGATCGCGCCCAGCCTCGAGCAGCCTTTTGTCGAGTTTTATAATGGATGAATAAAGTGGCAGCACCATAAATGGGAGCAAGGTATAACAAAGACCCAAAAGCACCGCTCCGCGAGTATAGAGCATCTGCGCGGGCATGGAGATTAACCCCATGGACATGAGCCAGAAACCACGCAAAAAAATATCCCCAATGGCCTGCTTAATATCAGACGCAGATTACTTCTTAATCTTAAGGCCAAAGGCAACGTTGTCGAAAACGGTCATATGTGGATAAAGGGCGTAGCTCTGGAAAACTGTATAAACAGCGCGTTTTTCAGGGGGCAGGTCATTAATAACTACGCCGCCAAGGCTGACAGTTCCGGCATTAGGCGTCTCAAATACGCCAAAAAGTTCGAGTATAGTTGTCTTCCCGCAGATGGAAGGGAAACCAAAAACATACCGAATCAAAGAATCGCGGCTGCACATAAAAAGTACGCCGTTCTATGTCAGAGTCTAAAGGGAAACAACAAAAAATTAGCTTAGCCTAAATTTTATTTCGCGTTCATATAATCAATCAGTATGTTCCAAATACGTTCAGCCGCATGGCCATCCCAGCCGGGTATTTTTGGAGCAGGATTACCTGTCTTTTCAAGCGCTTTATCCACTTCGCGCAAAATATTATCTTCCGCAACACCAGCAAGAACATTTGTACCCTTTTCAACTGTAACAGGGCGCTCCGTATTTTTGCGAATAGTAACGCAAGGCACCCCAAGAGCAGTAGTCTCTTCCTGCAAGCCACCGCTATCAGTCACTACAACCTGAGCATCTTTCCACAAATAAAGAGATTCGCGAAATGAAAGTGGCGGGAAAGTATACACATTTTCCGAGAATGATATTGAGAACTTTTCCATCATCTTAGCCGTACGAGGATGAATCGGGAACACAATTGGAAGCTTTTCTGAAATCTTATTAAGCGCAGAAACAATAGGCTGCAAAACATCCTTACAATCCACATTGGAAGGACGGTGCATGGTCAAAAATACATACTTACCAAGCTTTTCTTTAAGCGGTCGAGATTGATAGTCAGCTGTAACTTCATCGCCCAAGCGACCAACATTATAAAACAAATTATCAATCATCACATTACCGACCTGAAAGACCGCCGCCTCATCCTTACCTTCGCGCAGTAAATTCTCATAACCATGTTCTTCAGTAGTAAAGAACAAATTACTAATCGAATCAGTAACCATGCGGTTGATCTCTTCCGGCATATCCAGATCGCCACTTCTAAGGCCAGCCTCAACATGAGCAACCGGAATATGAAGTTTGCGCGCAGTAATCGAGCAAGCAAGAGTAGAATTAACATCACCCACAACCACCACAAGGTCAGGCTTATGTTCGATACACATCTGCTCAAATGAAATCATAATCGCGCCAGTCTGCTCAGCGTGAGTGCCAGTAGATTTGCCCATATTAAATTTTGGCTCATCAATATCAAGGTCCTCAAAAAAGACCTGAGACATCTGTCTGTCGTAATGCTGACCAGTATAAACAATGTCGCATTCAATGGATTCTAGATTGCGGGCGGCCCGAAAAATAGGGGCCACTTTCATCAAATTAGGACGCGCTCCAGCTACCAAAAATACTTTTTTCATTTATATTCTCTCAATTTAAATTATAGGGAAAAACCGGGAATGCCTCCGGCGGCTTAAACCCTTTTTGAAAAAAGGGTTTAAGAATCCCAAAAACTTTTAACGGGTATAGCATTAAAAAAATACTCCCCCCTCCCCCTAAATGGAAGTCCAGAGGGCCTCGGGCCTTCTGGACCAGCCGAAGGCGAAATTACCCATTCTTTCCCCGCCTTCAAAAAAGCGTCGCAGACATAACAGAACTATAGTAATATCAACTATTCAGCAGGTCCAAAAAGTTTAGCTTGTAAGTCATCTAAAGTTTTGCATGTTTCGGACTGGAAAACGGGTTTGTAGCCTAGCCTGTCGGCTTGCTTTAAGCGTGTTTCTCCACCTGAGGCTGGTCTTATTCTTCCGTTTAGATCGACTTCACCCCAGAAGACTGAACCAGCTGGTAATGGACGATCATAGAAAGAGGAGAGCACTGCGGCGGCTACGCCGAGATCGAGTCCCGGGTCGCGCATAGCTAGACCTCCGCCAATTTTGGCGTAGATGTCCAGTTCACCTAGATTTAGGTTAAGTCGTTTTTCTATTACAGCGAGAATTAGGTTAAGCCTGTTGGTGTCAAAACCTAATGCGGTTCTGCGCGGTATGGATAATACTGAGCGGCTTGCTAAGGCTTGTACTTCTACTGCGAAAGGCTTGTGCCCATCCATTGCCATTACTACCGCTGCGCCGGAAAAAGAATCGTCTCTGTCGCCAAGGAATAGCGTTGATGGATCTTCTACTATCTCCATGCCTTCCTCGCGCATGGAAAATACTACGAGTTCGTCACTTGGCCCGAACCTGTTTTTGAGCACTCGCATTATGCGCATCATGTGCTTGCGATCACCTTCAAGATATAAAACTGTATCGACCATATGCTCTAAGAGCTTTGGTCCGGCAATTTGGCCGTCTTTAGTGACGTGTCCTACTAGAACTAATGTTGCAGAAGTCTTTTTTACTGCATCGACTAGCTCAGAAGATACAGCTCGAACCTGACTTACGGATCCGGGTATCCCATCAGCATGTGAGGAATTTAGAGTTTGCACGGAATCGATTATTATAAGATCAGGCTTGTCTGGAGACTCTAGAATGGAGAGTGCTTCATCTGAGCTGGTGGATGCAATGGCCAGCATTCCAGTATCAAGAAGGCCGAGCCTTTCAGCGCGACTTCTAATCTGGGCTAGAGATTCTTCTCCAGAAAAATATACGGCCTTGTTTCCCATCTGCGCCTGCGCGGCGGCAAGCTGTAAGAGTAAGGTGGATTTACCGATACCTGGCTCTCCGCCAACTAAGACGGCACCACCGGGAACAAAACCTTTACCCAAAACTGCGTCTAAAGAGACAAAACCTGTCGAACGGGCTTCAGTATTTTCAATGGGTATTTCGGATAGAGGTATACCTTTTATCCCTGCGTGAACGTGACTTATTCCGCCCTTTTTGCGGACAACTACTTTCTCTTGAAGAGTATTCCACTCACCGCAACGCGGGCATTGTCCCTGCCATTTAAGAGCCTGCGCTCCGCAACTGGAACAAACAAAAACATCTTTAGTCTTCATCATCTCTCCGCAGTAGTAAAACATAAACAAAAAGCCGGACAATACGTCCGGCTTTTCATATTTAAATCTATTAATTCAGATCGTAAGGTAAGACCTTTCAGTTTATAAAAAAGCTTACCTCTGATAATTCTTTATTTCTTCGGCGGATTCTTAGCATCCACCACATTAATTACGTATTCTTTAACAGCTGGTGACGGCTTGAAGAAAACCACCATGAACGGAGTATCCATACCCGGCTTAAGCAAAGTATTATTAGATATGACTCCGACTTTGGAGGTCAGCCCTGCGTCAATCTCCTCTTTGCTTTGAACCTCAAGCTGGAACAGCGAGAGAGTATTTCCGCAAAGCAGCTTCTGAGAATCGAGCACTTGGCCTTTATCATCAAATAGCTGAGCTTCCACTTGAATTAGCTCTTTAGCGGTATCGAAATTATTAACAACTTTTCCTTCAATGATGAAAAGCTGTCCCGCTTTGTCATTGTTCACATAGAACTGACGCAAATCCTTGAATGAGAATTTGCTGAACCGCTTGGCTGCAGGTTCAGAAGCATCCATTTCACCACTATCAGTTGAAGAAATGAAAGGAATCTTTTCCCAGAGCTTCAGATACCAGGCCGCTCCTGCGCCACTGGCAAAAAGGAGTACGACGACCAATATAATGATCATCCCTTTTCCTTTTTTCTTGCCGCTTTTTTTCTTAGCAGCAGCGGATAAGGTGACTCCATCATCAAGATCAAAATCGCCCATTTCACCATCATCTAAAGGAAAGTCTGAGTCATCATCGTCATCATCGTCTTCTTCAACGAAATCTTCTTCTGCCTGAAAATTATCCGCCACTTCGTCTTCAACGCCCTCATCATCTCCGAAAAGTTCATCCTCGGAAAAAGGTTCAGAATCATCGTCATTACCGAAAAGTTCATCTTCATCAAAGAGGTCTTCGTCTTCGGCTGGAGATTCCTCAGCAGGATCTTCAGTGGCAGAATCACTTGTAATATCATCAGGAATATCAGCAACTTCATCATCATCACTGCCGAAAAGCTCATCATCTATATCGAAAGCATCGTCAGCATCGGCACTGGCTGCCGCAGGTGCTGCCGGTTCATCATCATCAAATAAATCAGCACCCAAATCAGCATCATCGTCGGTATTATCCGAGCCGAAGAGGTCATCTTCCAAATCATCTGAACCAGCATCTGCAACATCATCACCTAAGTCACCGAAAAGATCTTCATCAAGATCAGCTTCAGTTTCTGCGGCTGGCTCTTCGCCAAACAGATCTTCATCATCAGCAAGATCACCGAGAGGATCTTCTTCCGGCTCTGGCTCAGGTTCTGGCTCAGGTTCAGGTTCAGGTTCTGGCTCAGGTTCCGGCTCAGGTTCTGGCTCAGGTTCCGGCTCAGGTTTTGGCTTTGGTTTAGGCTTCGGAGCTGGTTTAGGCTCCGGCTGGGTCTCTTCTTCGAGCATAGACGCAACTTCGTCTTCCGGCTCAAGAGCAGGAGGGTTTACCTTAAAAACATTCGCACATTTGGAGCATTTAACTTTAGCTCCACCTGCGGGAATTTTACTGTCCGGTAAATTGAACTTGGTCTCACAGTTGGAACACGTAATAATCATGGACCGCTCTACCTGCTCTTCAAGAGGTTTAAATCAATGCAAATCATTGAAAAATCATATAAACAAAACAACGCAATTAGACATTCTCTAATTCATACACAGCATTTAGATACCTGTATTTTTCAGCGTAGTCCATTCCGTATCCTACAAGAAAGCCACTCTCAACAACAAAACCGGGGAAATCAACATCTAAATCGATTTCTCTACGCTCTTGCTTATCAATTAGCGCACAGGTTTTAATGCTGAGTGCGCCACGCATGGAAAAAACATTCTTAAGGAAATCAATTGAGTTACCAGTATCTACAATATCCTCAACGATAAGAACATGCTTATTATCTATAGAACCCTCAAGATCCTTAGAAAAAACCATTTTCCCTGTTGTGCTGGTACCTGACCCGTAGCTGGAAAGACGGACAAAATCTATTTCCGCCTCAACTTCAAGGTTCCGTGTCAGATCGGCAAAGAAAAGATACGCTCCCTTTAACACACACACGCATACTAAAGGCTGATCTCCATACGTTTTGGAAATATCTTTAACAATCTCTTTAATTCTAGCTTCAATTTCTTTTGAAGAAAAGACTTCTTTCAGGCTATGGCTCATTTAAAATTACCTTGTTAATTTAGTATATTATAGTTTCATAACCATCGGAATTTCATCACAGTCGGGGAAAAGAGGACAGTTGATACAATCAGCCCAGACCTTCTGGGGAAGAATGTTTTTATCTGTCGCAACAAAACCCTGCTTTGAGAAAAAGTCCTCAATATTTGTAAGAACAAACACCTCGCAAACACCCAGCTTACGAGCCTCTGCAACACACGCTTCAACCATCTGGCCCCCCAGATTAGTTCCGCGCTGCCCAGGAATAACGACCAAAGACCTAACTTCTGCAAGACAATCCCAAGTTATGCTTAAAGCACAGCAACCAACGACGCTACCATCATCCGCTTCTGCAACAAAAAAATCTCGAAGATGACTATAAACAGAAGACAAAGGGCGAGGCAGAACCATCGCATCCTTTGTACTCTCTTTGATGATCGAATGGATATCTTTAGCATCCTTCATCATTGCTTTTCTAATAAACGGCATTTGTATCTACTTGTCTTGAAGCAATTTTTTTATGAAATTTTCAAACATTGCACCGGGAAAGCTGCCAGACTTGTCAAAAACTTTCTTTCCCTCGGCGTTAAATACAAGCGTCCTGGGAATAGATTCAATTGAAAAAAAGCTTGCGACGTCACTACCTGCAAAATAAATAGGGTAGTTAAACTCTACGTCTTTGCTCATGAATTCCGTAACAGCATCAACGCCTGGATCAACTGAAACACCTATCAGCAGTAGATCACTATCACTGAATTTTTTACGAATTTCGATCAATTCAGGAATCTCAGCGCGGCAAGGCGGGCACCATGTTGCCCAGAAATTTAAAACTACAACCTTACCCTTTGCTTTAGCAATCACATCTTGGATAGCTTTAGCATTCACGGTTTCAACATCAGTGGAAGTTTCCGCTTTGTTACATCCGACAGCAAGCATCACAAGCATTGCCAGCAAAATAAAAGCTTTATTTGATAATCTCATACTTATCTCCAGTATAAAATTGTTGCGTCACAATTAACCTACGTCAGCAGTAGCAGATTCCCGCAAAGAACTCAAAAAGATCATGCTAGTCAAAAAATACGTAAAAACAGATCTGTTTTTATCGAATAAAATAAAACCGCCGCAATGAATAGATTCCATGCGGCGGTTATATATTTCAATTATTAAATTACTGAACCAACCTTTTAGCTAATTTAACGGCAGCAACTGCGTCAGTAGACCAGCCGTCAGCTCCGATAGAATCGCAGAATCCGCCGGTAATCACTGCTCCACCAATCATAACCTTAATATCTAGTTCGCGTTCTTTAAGAAGCTTGATGGTATCTTCCATTCTGACCATTGTTGTTGTCATCAAAGCAGAAAGGCCGATTATTTTAGCGCCTTTTTCCTGAGCTGCATCAACAATCTTCTCTGCCGTAACATCCTTACCCAGATCAACAACATCAAAACCGTGATTGCGGAGCATGAGGCAAACAATATTTTTACCGATATCATGAATATCGCCTTCAACAGTTGCCATGACTACTACGTCCTGCACCTTCTGGCCGCCTGCGGCCTCAAGAAGCGGCTTGAGTTTTTCAAAAGCTTTCTGGAGAGTTTCAGCGGACTGCAAAAGCTGTGGAAGGAAATATTCCTTGCGCTCGTACTTTTCGCCAACTTCCATGATCGCAGGGATAAGCTCATCGTTTACAAGAACGAAAGGATCGCGCCCGGCATCAAGTTCTCTATTCACGAGATCAAGAATTCCACCTCGATCGCCCGTAACTACTGCGTCGAAGAGATTATCGGCTCCAACTTTTTTAGGACCAGAATTTTGGCCAGTAGCCTGACCGCCCTCACCAGCCGGAGTCCAGCCGGAATACTGAGCAATGAACTGCTCAGCCTGTGGATCTCTGGCGAGCAGAACTTCTGCGGAATACAAGCTCTCTCTAAGTCTGGAGGAATTCGGGTTAGCAATAAATGCGCTAAGACCCTGCCCCTGACATAAGGTTAGGAAGCTTGAATTTAATAGCTCACGAGCCGGTAGTCCGAAAGATACGTTGGAAAGGCCGAGTACTGTCGGCAGGTTCCACTCTTCTTTACAGTGACGGATGAAATCTAAGCAATGTCTTGCGGCTTCCGGCTTGGATGAAACAGTCAGCGCGAGCGCATCAACCATAATCAGTCTGCGTGGAATTCCGTAAGAATCAGCTTGCTTGAGAAGCTTGGAAACAACTTCAATTCTTTCAGCACAAGTGAACGGAAGCTTGGTTCCGATAATTGGCAGTAGAATAAATGGTGCACCGAATTTTTTACACAAAGGTCCGAGCCGTTCCATACGTCCGGCTTCACCGCTGATGGAGTTGACCAGTGGAGATCCTGCATATGTCCATAATGCGGCTTCAACAGCGTCAGGATTGGTAGAATCGATACTAAGTGGTGCTGGGTGCTGCGCCATGATCTCTTTAGCGAGAGCAGGCAAAATTTTAACTTCATCAACCATCGGTGCGCCGACATTCACATCAAGAACAGGTGCTCCGGCTAAAAGCTGCTCAGCGGCAAACTTCATAGCTTCGGTGAACTGACCGTTCTGAAGTTCTGCGCTTAGAACTTTTTTACCTGTAGGATTGATGCGCTCACCAATGATTACTCCGCGCTGCTCAAAACCGATTTTAACGGTCTGTGCGCGTGAAGTAAGCACCATCTGGCAATCTTCCTGCGGGACAGGACGCATCCATGTGGCATTACCGACAGCATTTCTAAGTGCCTTAATATGATCAGGAGTTGTACCGCAACAACCACCGATGAACTTCGCACCAACTTCAACGAAACGAGCGGACTGCTTAGCAAAAGGCTCAGGCTGAAGTCTAAAAACAGTATTGCGATTCTCATCAAGCTCAGGAAGTCCGGCATTCGCTTCTGCCAGCAAAGGGCTGGTGAGCCTGGTCTGCATGGATTTCAGAACATCATACATCTGCTCAGGACCGGCACTACAGTTGGTTCCCATGAGCTCGACACCCATGTTCTGCATGGTATCAATAAAGGTCTGTGGTGAAGTTCCTGTCAAACAAGCTGCAGGTGATTCGAAAGTCATAGAAAGTGCGACAGGTAGATCACACACTTCGCGAGCGGCAATAACGACAGCGCGCGCTTCGGCAAGGTCAAAGTGAGTTTCGCCCAAAATCAGGTCGATTCCACCTTCAACAAGCCCTTGAATCTGCTCTTTATATATTTCGACCATCTCTTTGAAGGTCATTTCACCGAGAGGCTGTACAAAATACCCGGTTGGGCCAACGCTACCACCGACAAAAACATTATCCCCAGCAACAGATCTGGCTATTAGTGCCATTTCTCTGTTAAGACCTATAACATCGACGTCTGCTCCGAGTTTAGGTCTGCTGCCCCCAAAAGTATTTGTGGTAAGAACATTTGCTCCGGCAGCAACGTAGTCTTTATGAACGGATTTAATGACATCAGGACTCTGAAGGCCGAAGATTTCAGGTGACATTCCAGCAGGAAGACCTCGTCCCTGTAAGAGAGTTCCATATCCACCATCAAAAAAGTAAACCTTGTCATCACTGAGTGCTTTGCGAAAATCCGGCATAAAATACTCCAAAAGTTATGAATAAACCCCAAAAAGAAAGGTCATAATTGTTTCAAATAGCTTCTACTTAAAAACATTGAAAAGGACAAATAAAAACTATATCCTTATAAGTTACTAGTATGATCTACATTGGATACGAAAGCTTTAATAATGTCAGGCGCATAGGAAAACTACCCGGACAATGAAATCAAAAAAAGAACCGATTATTCCAGAAGTAGCGGATATTACAGAAGATAAGCTGACTCCAAAGCCAGATTTTCTTCCTACTCCGAGACCAAAAGGCGAAGTAGCCACTAAAGATCCTCTGCATCTCTACCTTCAAGAGATTAGCCGATTTCCTTTGCTTGAGCCTGATGAAGAATTTCGATTAGCCAAAAGAGTGCAGGAAAACGGAGATCAGGAGGCGGCATTCCGTCTTGTCTCATCTCACCTGCGTCTGGTGGTAAAAATAGCAATGGATTTCCAGCGTCGCTGGATGCAAAATGTTCTGGACCTTATTCAGGAAGGAAATGTCGGCCTTATGAAAGCTGTAAACAAATTTGATCCTGATAAAGGCATCAAATTTTCTTACTATGCAGCATTCTGGGTTAAGGCTTATATCCTGAAATATATAATGGATAACTGGCGCATGGTTAAAATAGGAACCACGCAAACCCAGCGCAAACTTTTTTATAATCTGAACAAAGAGCGTCAAAGACTGCAGACTTTAGGCTTTGATCCGACGCCGTCCGTGCTTTCCAAAAATCTCAATGTCAGTGTTGAAGAGATTTCGGAAATGGACCAAAGGCTCGCAAAAAATGACCTTTCTCTGAATCTTAAATTCGGAGAAGAATCAGAAGCCACACGCATGGACTTTTTACCCGATCTAGGTCCGGGTATTGAAGAAACTCTTGCCAATAAAGAGATTTCTACATTACTTCTTGATCAGCTTAGAGCTGTTGCTCCGAAGTTGAATGAGAAGGAACAAGTTATTTTAGATGACAGGTTGCTCTCTGACTCACCAAGAACTCTTAGAGAAATTGGTGAAGAATTCGGGGTTACTAGAGAAAGAGTCCGCCAGATTGAAGCCCGGCTGTTATCAAAGCTCAAGGAACATCTGGCCGAAACTGTAAAAGATTTTTCTGAAGATTGGATACCTGACAATGAATAAATTGCTGACTGAACTGAAAATAGAAGCAGGAAAATTAGCTAGATCTCAGCCCACTCCCCAATTTTACAGGGATGCTGAGACGCAGCTTGAATTTTCGCATGGCATGTTTTTCGATCATCCCCTTGTCATTAGATTGCAGGAAGATGTGCTGCCCTTTCTTTATGATGAATATGCTCACGGCATTTACCACTCCAAAAAAGTGTCAATAGAAGCCGGTGCAATCGTTCTGAAAGACGGCGATCATCTTCCTCCTGAAACGGTCAGAGAGCTTGTTCTGCTCGCGCAATTCTGCGGGCTGCTCCATGACAGTTGCAGACTTGATGACGATCACGCTATACGCGGAGCAGAAACTTCACGCGTAATTCTGAACAAGTATCCACTTTCAGAACGCAATAAAGATCTTATTGCCAAGTCGATTGCCAGACATGAGGCGTTCAAACCGCTTACTCCTATCGTCGATGATCCTGAGCTGGAACTTCTTAGTGGCGCGCTCTACGATGCCGACAAATTCCGCTGGGGTCCTGACAACTTTTCCACAACGCTCTGGGAAATTTGTGATTACGAAGACTGGTCTGTAAATGAAATTATAGAAAAGTTTCCAAATGGACTTGATATGATAAAATCCATCGAATCAACATTTCGGACAGATACCGGTAAGAAATACGGTCCTGAAATGATAGAACAAGGCATGACCATCGGAGCTGACATTTACAAGCGCCTAGTTGAAATGGCCGCTTCTCCTGAATATTCCCCCTATAATAAAGACAAGCCGACTGTATGATTAAGCAAGCATCCATGACCCGCAAAACTATTTCTCCTATTGCAGTTGCCGCACTGCTGTTTGTTATTCTATTACAAGGTTGTGCACATAAAAATGTGCCCATCCCTGCAAATGAATCCATTCAACTAAGCCCAGAAACTCAGTTGACATACGACTATCTTGTCTATCAAGATTATCTGTCGAGGCTGAGTCAGCTTATGCGCCTGAGCAACAGATCGCTGGAAAGCGTGACTGAAGCCGCACGCATCCAGCATGAAGCAATCACCGTTCTGGACCGGATATTACTAGCCGAGCCAAGCGCACAACTTTATTCTGAAAAAGCCTCGCTTTACTGGGCTTCACAGCAAGTAGATCAAGCCCGCGAAGCTTTGAAAGAGGGGCTGCTGAAATATCCTGATGATCAAAAGCTAATCCTTAGTCTTTCCAGCACCTATCTCATTGAAAATAGAAATGCTGACGCAGAAGGAGTGCTGCTAGACTACCTTCACAGACATCCTGACGACATCATTGTTACCAGCCAGCTTGGACACATTTACCTTGAACAGAAAAAATTTGCCAAGGCTCTCGATACGCTGAAAACAATTCCGGCTAAGAAGCGTACGCCAGACATTCTCTATTCGTACGCTAAAGCAAGCGCAGGCCTCGGTCTGACCAAGCAAGCAATAAGATCGCTTCAAACAGCTGTTAAAGTTGACCCCAACTACATTGAAGCATGGGGAGAACTGGCTTACTTGTATGAAATGGGCAAAGACTATGATGCAGCTGAAAAAATTTACACCAGAATGCTCGAATTTCCTGAAGTTTCCAGCCATATCAGATTGCGCCTTATCGAACTTAGTCTAAAGCTTAACAATCCTGACAAAGGACTGTCTCTTGTTCTTGAAGGACCGAGATCCACTCCTTTTCTTCTTGAAGCCGCACAACTTTTCTTGAATGGGAAGTTTTACGGACAGGCATCAACAATACTTGATATTTTTGCACAGAAAAAAGATATTCCCGACTCCTACTACTTCTTCAAAGCTTCCATTGCTTATGAAGGAGAAGAAGATCCGCAGAAGGCTCTTAATTTCCTTAACAAGGTACAGCCGGGCAGCGATCATTATGATCGTAGTCTGCAATTTAAATCGCATCTATTGATTGTTCTTAAAAAGTATGACGAAGCGCTTACAATTGCAAAAGAGGGCCAAAAGGAATTTCCAGAAGACCCTAATTTTTACATGACTGAAGGGATGATTCACAACGAAATGGGCGATCTCAAAAAAGCAGAAGAAGCTCTTTTGAGAGGAGACCAGAACATTCCTAATTCATTGGAAATTCTTTTTCAGCTCGGTATCATGGCTGAAGGGAAGGGAGATCTGGATCAAACCCTTGCGTACATGGAAAGAATCGTTTCTATGCAGCCGGATCATGCGGACGCTCTTAACTTCGTAGGATATATTCTTGCTGACCGGAATGAACAGCTTGACCGCGCACTGGTATTAATCTCCAGAGCAAACAAGCTTGAGCCGGACAATGGATATATTACGGATTCACTTGCATGGGTTCTTTACCGCCTTGGAAGATATAAAGAAGCATGGGTACAGATTAAAAGAGCTGTATCTCTAAGAGATAAACAGCCGGATTTATGGATACATTACGGAGACATTGCTGTTTCCATGAAATATTTTAAGAGTGCTGCCAAGGGTTACAAAAGAGCTCTTAAGCTCGATCCTAAAAACAGTGAAGCTCAGAGGAAACTCGATTCATTATGATTTCCAGATTCCCGGCTTCGACCGTTTTGCTGCTAAGCATAATATTTATGGTTTCAGGGTGTGCTTCTCGTAAAATACAGAGTTATGACCCCGACAAAGTTTATGCCCAATTCAAAAATGAATACGGAAATTGTAACAGTACCGGGATGAAAGCCAAGGCAAGCCTATACTATAGTTCGGATGAGCAGGGACATCGTACAGTAATAAACCTATGGGGAAATCTTGCCGAACCTTTGCGACTTGACGTCAGAGCCGGAATAGGTGCTTACGTTGCCCATATCCGCGAAGACAGCAAAGGATTGACGGCTTTTTACCCTGAACAAAAGACAGCTTACTCGCACTCTTCACCCACTAGGGCGGTCAAATTACTGGGTCTTCCGTTTCCATTCGCATTAAAAGACCTTGCGGGACTAATTGCAGGCTGTTATCCAAGCCTCATCCCAAAATCGTTTGATACGATGACATTGACAGCAAATGGTAACAATTTGCTGTTTATATTTGATGAGGGCCCGATCAGCTCGGTAACTCTCACAAGCGAAGGACTTCCCGTTGAATTAACAGGACGCGGAGAGCTTCCATGGCGGATGGAAATGTCATCATATGAATTAGATGAGTCCGGCAAAGAGCTGCCCGATAAGATTACCGTTTTCACAGAAAATAAGGGTAAAGCCATACTTAGAATAAAATCCAGATTGTTCACGAATACTATCTGGGATGATAAATCTCTCGAAATGGCCATTCCTGACGGAATTCCGACCATAAAACTTGACCGAAACAGAAATAACAATATTTCTTAAAAAAAAATTTGCTTTGTTATGGAGACTATAAAATGAGCGATCAGAAATGCGCGTGTGTCGACAAAGGTAAAGGACTTATTGATAATTTTAAGAATGGACTTGCTGTCTGGATGCAAGAACTTAAGACAATTTTCAGCAAATTACTCGGAAATTTCGAAGTTTGCCAGCTTGAAAAACGTCTCGAAAGAGAATACGCCCTTCTCGGAAAGCTTAGTTGCGATGATGCTCAAGGCGACATTGAACTTTGCAAGAAGCAGATAGATTTCTTCAAAGAAGAGATCAGCAAGCTGAAAACAGAGCAAGCTGCAAAGCGAGATGTAAAGCGCAGAGATAATCAGCGTGACATGGAATTATAGACCTTTGTTTATAAGGGTTTTTGGTTTCTTAACTTTAATGAAAGACCACGGAGACAGAGATGCCTAAAGTAGTAATCGGTTCTGACCACGGCGGCTTTGAACTCAAGGAACATGCTAAAGAAGTACTCCTTGAAATGGGATACGAAGTTGAAGATGCAGGTCCTGAATCTGCAGTCAGCTGCGACTACCCTATATATGCTACGAAGGTAGCTTCAAAGATTAAAAAAGATGTGCTGGGCATTCTCATCTGCGGAACAGGCCTAGGTATGTCCATGGCAGCCAACAGACAGAAAGGAATCCGCGCCGCAATGTGCACAAACGAGTACATGGCGAAAATGGCGAAAGCACATAATGATGCTAACATCCTTTGTTTGGGCGCTAGAGTCATCGGAATTGGACTAGCGGAAGAAATTATCCGTACATTTATGACCACCGAATTTGAAGGTGAACGTCATATGCGTAGAATCAATCAGATCGACGGTTTATAGCCTTTAATCCCGAAAACCATGCGGTTTTCGGGATTTTTTATATAGAAATACCCAATAGTTTTACGAGGAACACTCACAATGAGTACTAATAGTCAGATGGACCAGAAAGCAGTTAACGTAATTAAAGGCCTTATCATGGATTCTATCCGCAAGGCCAACTCGGGTCATCCCGGCGGCTCCATGTCTTCTGCGGATTTTGCATACATCCTCTATAAAGATTTCCTGCGCTACGATGCAACCAATACAGACTGGGAAAACAGAGACCGCTTCGTACTAGCTGCGGGGCACGAATCCCCACTTCTTTACGGTCTTCTGCACTTAGCCGGTCTGATTACAGTTGAAGATCTTCAGCAGTTCCGTCAGCTTGGCTCCATCACTCCCGGTCATCCGGAACATGATGTAACCCCCGGAGTTGAAGCAACAAGCGGACCTCTCGGACAGGGTTTCTGTGTCGGTGTTGGTATGGCAACTGCCGAAGCGTTCCTGAACGCTAAAACTAACGACGACGTAGTAGATCATTACACATACGTTCTTTCATCTGACGGCGATTTTCAGGAGCCTGTATCCTCTGGAGCAGCCGCTCTCGCTGGACTCTGGAAACTCGGCAAGCTTATAGTTTTCTATGACAGCAACGACATTCAGCTAGCTGGACCAACAAGCCGTTGTGACTGCACAGATTTCAAAGCAGTATACGAAGGCATGTGCTGGCAGGTTCTAGAAGTAGACGGCCACAATCACGATGAAATTCGTGCAGCGATTAAAGCTGGTCAGGCTGAAACTGGCAAACCTACGCTCATCATCGGTAAGACTAAAATGGCTGCCGGAGCTGCAACTTGCGAAGGCGACCACTGCACGCACGGAAGCCCGCTTTCAAATGAAGAAATTGCCGCTACCAAAAAATGTTTCGGCCTTCCTGAAAACGAACTTTTCTACGTTCCTGAAGATGTTGTTGCGCATTTCCGCTCCCGCTTCCCTGAAATGCAGAAAATGTCCGCTGACTGGCAGACTAAACTTGAATCCGTCCTAGCCGGAAACAAAGAAATTGCTGCTTTCTGGGCAGAAGCTTTCAAGCCACGCAGCGAAATTAAGCTAGACCTTCCTGAGTTCGAATCAGGTCAGTCCATGGCAACAAGAAAAGCATGGGGCGCATGTCTCGATGCTATCACCGACGAACTTCCTACCTTAATAGGTGGTTCCGCCGATCTAGATCCATCCAACCAGACTGCGAATTTCCGTAAGAAGATGGGTGATTTCGGCCTAGACGGTTACAGCGCAAGAAACTTAGCTTTCGGTGTTCGTGAGTTCCCAATGTCCGTTATCATGAACGGTATGGCTCTTCACGGCGGCGTAATTCCTTTCGGTGCAACTTTCCTTACCTTCTCTGATTACTGCAGAAACGGTATGAGAATGTCCGCGCTACAGAAACTTCCAGTTCTCTACATCTACACACATGATTCATTCTACGTAGGTGAAGACGGACCGACTCATCAGCCAATCGAGCATGTAGCATCACTTAGACTCATCCCGAATATGTTGATTCTAAGACCTGCTGACGCAAGAGAAACCGCTGCATGTTTGCAGATTGCTATCAGCCAGACTGACCGTCCTTCCAGCCTCATGCTAACTCGTCAGGGTCTGCCTGTAATGGATAAGGGCGAATTCCCGATGGTAGAAGAAGGCGTTAAGCGCGGCGGGTACATCGTTAAGGATTGCGAAGGAACTCCAGACATGATCGCTATTGCGGCCGGATCAGAAGTATCCCTAGCAATCGATGCGGCTGACCTTATCAAGGATAAGAAAATCCGCGTAGTCAGCATGCCATCCATGGAACTGTTCGAAGAGCAGGATCAGGCATACAAAGATTCCGTTCTAGATCCGAAAGTCAGAGTACGTGTTGCCGCTGAAGCTGGCCGCCCTGAAATCTGGTACAAATACGTTGGCCTAGACGGAGCAGTTCTAGGAATAGATCACTTCGGAGCATCCGCACCTGCTGGCGAGCTTGCTGAAAAGTACGGGTTCACTGCTGGTAACCTTTCTAATATTATGAAGGATCAGTTCTAGGACTGATTATTAGATAGGGTTTAATTCGATTTACGAATTAGATTTGGATTAAGAATTAGGAAAGCCGCTGTAACTTTTGTTTCAGCGGCTTTTCTTTGTTTAAAGATAAGTATTAGCAAGTCACGCTTTAATCTTGCCTATGAGAAACAGCTCTTGATAAAGCATTGCAAAATTCTAAAGCAGCGTTTTCTTTCGATGTCATCAAATACCAAAAAAGTCCTGAAGCAGATTTAACCATGAGATTACCGTAAAGGCATATGTAAACTTCATAATTATTTTTAAAACGTTTATCTGGGCCTCCACTTTTGTTGGAATATTTCCAACTAGTTCCTAGAACAGTAGCATCGTTAGGGTAAACTTCTTCAATAAATTCCGTTGTTCCATCTTCTAATGATAACTCGGAATATTCAACAAAACCTACGCCAACATTATCATATATAAAAATGCCATCTGGCATCAGGTATAAACTTTGGTCTTTTAATATTAATGCGGGAACATCTATGTTTGTTCGCACCCAAGGGGGCTTTCCTTCACCAAGCTTAACTAATGACCTGCTAACTAGTTCGCTAGCCCCAGAATTTCTTTTTTGCTCATGTGCGCCATAAATTGCAGTTGAATCCAAGAGAGCCCAGACTTTTTTGCATGATTCTAAATTATTAAATGCTAAAAGAACATCTCTATAATAGTCTGCATCTCCATTCTCAAAATTATATTCAATTTCGACAGTTCTACGCTTCTTTTCAGCATAATAAGAAATGATGAACAAAACCCAGCCTACTAGTATAGCAACCAGACCGTATTGTGAATTTACACGAAAACTGAACCCAATAACAAGCAGAAGCAACACTCCTATAATATAATCCCTTCTCAATGATTTATGAGAAGAGTTAAGCTTTTCAAGTAATTCTCTTCGTGACTCAGAAGCAATATCGATTGAACTTGCCGACTTATAAAAAGTTGTGTTCGGATTAATATCTTGTTGTTTTTTTGTAATCTCAATCTTGCTATTTTCCTTGTCACTTTTTCCTAATTCTTGGCGATAATATATACCATTCCGCCCTGCGTGGACATAGCTTTTCCCATTAGGCCTAACCCCAATTCGAAATCCTTTTATTCCTGAAGATAAACCGATACCGCTTTTTGAAAGATTAAACCTAACAGGTCCAATCGTGACAGATTTTCTAAGATAAAAAGACATCTTTCCCTCAAGCAAACTAGTTAATTTAAAACCTTAAAACCGACTCACTACACCTACACACGTATTATTTAAATAATATATAAAAATGACTTATATAGCCAGCAAAGACACATAAAAACAAAAAAAGGCCGCCGGAACTACGTTCCAGCGGCCTTCCAAATTCACCAACTACAATCCTAAAATCCCAACAAAAAACTATTCTTTAAGCTTATCAGCCATATCCTTCATAGAATCCCCAGCGTCTTCCATAGCCTGATCAATTTTCTTACCCGCTTTCTCAGCAGATCCTTCGTTCTCACAACCAACTGCTACGGACATGAACGCAACCAAACACAAAACCAACACTAATTTTTTCATAACTTTCATAATATTACCACTCCTAATATTTATTTGTTAATTACCTAACCCAAGCTCAACTCGCGGCCCGTTTCCCTTACCAGTTGCCGCGCGCTTGAGAAAAACTCTCTCACTCGCTACGCCCTTTTCAGTCGTTAATATAATGCGGATTCTCTCTGCTCTGTCTCTGACAAGTTCAGCTAAATCCGTATCGGTAACTTTGACGTGATCCCTCAGAGCCTGTTCCATTTCGGGAACTGGGCGACTTTCAACTATTCCTAAGAAATTTGTTGGCTTTTCAAATGGAGCTTCCTTGTACGCTTCTTCTAGGTACTCAGGATACTCCTCTTCGCTGATAACTACGTCATCAATCGACTTCGGAGCTTTACCATCAGACTCTAAGTCCAAGAACTTAGGCATGGCTACCATTCTATTAAACTTATGCCCCTCAAGCGCAGGGATATCTTCCGGCGAAGTGAAGCCACTAATTTTCAGGGTAATGCCCGGACGGGACTCCATTGCCTTGGCAACAGACGCCAATTTTTCATCCGCTTCTTCTTTTGGAACAGCAAGCCCCGGCTCAAACACCAGAACATCCATATCATCACTGCCGCCAATCAACGCGCCGATAAGGGCAAACGGGGAGGTTACAGCTTTAACCAAAATATTTAATATTGCCGCTCCGATAACTCGGCCAAGCCTAAACTGCGGATCATCAACACGTCCTTCCACAGGAATATCGAGCTGAATGTTGCCATTGCTATCCCGAAGCAGTGCTAGCCCAAGCCCGATTGGAATATTCGCCGCATCGGGATTATCGATCTTCTTGCCAACTTCAAACTGGTAAATATCAAACACATTTTCAGTAGAGAGAAGCGTTCCCCTGAGCGCCAAAGCGACATCAGCGCTAAGCATACCAGTACTTACAGGATAAGCGATATATTTCCTTGTGTAAGGTGAAAGCTGAGTCATATCCAGATTAATCAACGTAACATGCAAATCGGTATCTGCACCATCATCAGCGGGTTGAATATAACCTTCCGCCACTAGCGGCGCTTGCTGATCTAAAGTTGCATTAAACGATAGCTCGGTGCGGTCACCATAAGGCAACTCTATACCAAATACGGCAGATCTCATTTTGGTGATATCAAGCTCAAAAGCGGGAGAAACCATGTAGTCTTTAAGTATGAGAGTACCATTAGACATCGCCATTTTATTGAAGAAAATAAAATTACCATCATCTCCAGATGTGCCATGAGCCGTGGTGGAATTAGAAACGAGATCTCCTACATCCTTATCTTTCGCTGCTCCCGACAGAACTCCACCTTTAGATGCGGACTTTTTAGCTTGCGCCGCAATAGCCTTTTCATCAACAGGAGGAGCGAGCTTGCCAGTGAGGATACGGAGAACATTCATCGTGCCGTCCTCCTCTCTCGCAACAAAAACGTTTGGCTCAATAACATCTATCAGCCTAACATCAATCCTCAATGGATTCGAAATGAAATCTATGTCCCTTACGGCCAGCTCATTTAAGTGGAAAAACTGCTTATCTCCTTTTGCATCACGCAAAAGCATATCTTTAATCTGCGCCTTTCCTTTATAGGTAGCCACAGGCTCATTCACATTAGAAAAAGTCCAATCTCCTGAGGCATCAATATGGCCTCTGGCAATACTCATCTGCATTACAGCCGGCAAATAGCCATTGAACTCACGCAGCCTAATCTTCCTAACTTTTACCGCTCCCGATATATCAACCGGCGCCAGAACACCTTTTCCCGTTAAATTTAGGGAGCCTCTTTTATTAACAACCCCATCAAAATTCAATTGAAGAGGGTTATTTTCTGGGTAGCTAATCCCCTTGATACCGCCACTAAGCTTGCTAATGCTAAGGGGTGTATCTTTCGGTGCGGCCTTATCTAAAAATTCAAAAGCAGAGTCAGCCAAATTAACTTTAGTAACAAGAACCTTCCATCCACCTGCATCAGCTTTCTTTACGATATCTTCAACTACGGGCTTTAACTCTGAGACTGCTTCTTCCACGGTTACTTTTACTTTAGTAGCGCTTCCAACGGACTCAGTAGCATTACCTGTAAATACAACAGTTTGGTTGGAAACACCTGCCTGACCATGTGCTTTGATATGCTTTAAAAGATCAATACCATCCTTATCACGCGTCAATTTAATCAAGGCTTTTGTTAAATCAACCGAGCCGATAGAGACCGATTTTTTACCAACATCTATTGTTCCGTTTGAAACGGCGAAACCGCCCAACCCGATCAACGGGTCACCGCCCGCCTTAGGACTGAGTTCAAATGCTTTTACATTGATCTTGAGACCTTCTAGCCTCATGAGTCCGTTATCTTGCGGAGCAAAATTAAAATTAGAACTTAGTCCTACTTTACCAGATGTTACAGCTAACGGAACTGACTTTTCCAAATACTTCTGATAATCTGGAATGTTCAAATCCTTCACGGAAACAAGCCCTTTAACAATCAGAGGGGCAAGGGCGAGAGTCCCATCAACATTTACAACTTCCTTACCGGCTGAACCTACCTGAATAGCGTATGTCCCAACCTTGTTCTCTTCCGTGGTAATGTTGTTAGCAATTATAGATAGAGGCCCAATCTGCTTTGTAAAGCCGTTTCCAAAAGCTTTATCTGTGAAGTCTACATTACCACCCACAAGGGTGACGTTTTGGATTTCTGCAAAAAACCCAGGTTCGTCATCTGTTGGTGCTGCAGGCTTATCGGACTTGCTTTGTAACATTGGAACTACATCTATAAGATCAAGAGAACCATCTGCCTTAAGTCCAATTTTAAGATGAGGATCAGTTAGTTTAGCTGATTTAATTTTTAGAATCTTTCTCAAAAGACTCATTTCATCAATATCAACAGCCAGCTCCTTAAACTTCAACAGAGGTTCGCCACTATTACGGACAAGATCAAAATCTCTGATGTAAAATTGGCCGCCTAGCAAAATCTTAGGCAGTAATTCCTCTCCACGTACAAAAGTAATATCAAAAGCAGAACTCAGCTTACCGCTTTTAAGAGTCGTAGTTTTATGAATCGGCAGATAAACCCAGTATTCACCGAGATCTGCATTCTCTAAAGAAAAATTGAACTCAGTTTGTAGGGTATTTTTAAATGGCAAGCTCTGCCCTTGGAGCACAAAGGGAGTTCCATTAATAGTCATATCAAGCGACGGCTGAACGAAATCATCCGAGTGCCGCGATAGTGATGAAGTAAACGGAACGAACAGATTGAAATTTGATATCAAATGATGAAAATCTTTCGGAGTATCATATACGACGTAAGTCCCGTTAGTAACGATCAAATCTTGAATGGAAAAAGGAAAAAAGCTTTTATCCTTTTCTACAGGTTGATCGTCATCAACAGCTTCAGGGATAAGATCAGAAATAGTGGTAGAGCCGTCCGTAAAAATAGTTAAGTTTATCTGCGGATCAACAATCTCAAGTTTATCAAATTCAGCCGAAAAGGTTAAAAGAGAAAGTGAATCAAAATTCAGATCAAGCGATTTAAAGGAGAAAAGGTTACCTTCTCCATCCTTTTTAGCAACAGAGAAACCATCCAACTCCAGATCAAGAGCAAATGGATTGAATTTAACACCTTGCAGGTCTATCGCCCTGTTCAGAACCGCAGGCAGTTTTTTTTCAACAACACTCTTAACAATAACTGGAACAAGGAAAAAACCGATTAAGGCGTACACAACCACTAAAGAAGAAAAGATAGATGCCCACCGAATTCTGCGGTCTAAATTTTTCCACTTTGCATATATATTTTTAAACATAAGAATCTCCGTATCTCTCCAATTAACCTTTATAAGACTCTTTTACATTATAATCTTACGAAAAGACAGTTCAACTGTAAAATCAGGACTTAGGCAATCATAATGTTGAACAAATGATTAGTGACTGTTAGTCTCTCCTTAGAAACACTTATTATAGGAACCGAAATGAAGGCTTACAACCTGAACAAAAGAAACATTATACCGCGACATACCATACTAGTAAACTTACTGGTCATTGTATGTTGTCTGTTTGCGCCCTTACTTTGTTCAGCTTCCTCGGTTCACGCAGCATCTCTCGATCTAAAAAATATGGTCCTCGATAATCAGGCGGGAGCAATCATAGCACGGTTCGGGCTGAATCTTAAGGGAGACACAAAAGCAGAGGAAGCTCTTGAAAACGGCATTAAGCTGAAACTTGAGTGTGAAGCGACTCTGTATGTTCATCAAAGCCTGTGGGCCGATTCTGAGGTGGCAAACAAAATCTATTCAGACAAACTTTCATACAATTCTTTGTCAAAAGAATTTGTTTTAGAACAACCCGGCAACAAAAACCCACTGCGAAACAAAAATCTTACCCACTTGCTCCAAAAAGGATGGGATTCTATTGTTCTGGATCTTGGCCCCTGGAGTACTCTGAAACGTGGAGAACGTTACAAGCTTAAACTTAATGTAAGCCTCGATCAAATCGACGTCCCTGAATGGCTCAAAAAAACACTTTTCTTCTGGTCATGGGATGTTATCCCTTCTGCCACATATCAACTTGATTTTACTTACTAAATCTCCAAATCATTTATGAGCGAAAAATCTATTAAAGTAAGTGTCCCTGACACTAAGCAGCGCAAAAAAAGACAGCGTGAATATGTTCTGGCATTTCTCTGTCTGCTCATTTTTGTGGCGCTCAGCGTTGTTCAGCTTAAATATATCGGTGTAAACTCATATCTATTTGTCGGTCTTTTCAACCTGAACTTCATTCTTCTTCTTGTTGTCCTTTTCATTGTTGTACGGAACGGAGTTAAGCTTCTTTTAGAACGACGCAGGAAAGTGCTCGGCTCCAAACTTCGGACGAGAATGGTCCTTTCATTCATGTCCCTTTCTCTTGTCCCGACATTGCTCATGTTTTTCATGGCGATGCAGTTCGTGCAGGTATCTGTGGACTATTGGTTTAAGAATCAGGTGGAAGAATCCATGGTCCAGTCCCTTGAACTGGGCCGCGCCTTTTACGCATCAGCGCAGGAAGGCCTTGAGCGTAGAGGAAACAACGTCCTCGGAGCTATCAAAGAAAGCCGCTACGCTTGGGGTGGGAAAACCATGAACCAGTTCCTCGCCACCAAACTGGTTGAATATGACCTCGGCCTGCTCGGAGTAATCCAGCCGGACGGGGACAAGCTAAACTGGCACTCCGAAGGCTCATGGGAAAAAGCATGGTCGGAAATCGAGGCTAAAGTAGACTGGGATAACATGAGAGAGAACCCTCATTTCTGGTCAACCATACATCCTATGCCCGGCAACGACATGGTTATCGGGGTTTTACCTGTTGATGATGCGCGCACCGGCTTTCTTATTATCGGTGATAATATCGGGCAGGGACTGCTTTTCAAGTTAGACCGGGTTGTTAGAGGTCTTGATGAGTACAAACAACTCAAGACCCTTAAATATCCACTGAAAATGAGCTTGTACCTCACTCTTGGCGTGACAACTCTACTTATCATTCTCGGCTCCATCTGGTTCGGGTTCAGACTGTCAAAAGAATTGTCTGCTCCTATTCAGGCTTTGGCGGCAGGTTCGCAAAGAATTGCGCGCGGAGACCTTTCCGTGCGACTCGAGGACAACTCTGATGATGAACTGGGGTTCATGGTTCAGTCATTCAACCGTATGGCGGAAGATCTCGAAGATAGTCAGAAAAGTCTGAAAACGGCCAACGAACGATTAGCTCAACAGAATCAGGAACTTGAACGTAGAGGCCGCTACATGGAAGCGGTTCTGAACAACATTACTGCGGGCGTTATCTCACTCGATGAAAATGGAAAAATCAGCACGGTAAATGATGCTATCGAAGAAATGCTCGGTATCAATGCCCGCTTTGTTCACGGCAAAGATCCTCTCGCACTGCTCCCTGAAGGTGACCTGGCCTCGCTCATTTCAGACGCACGGTCTCATATGGCATCAAGCCCGTATTCGCAGTGGCAGAGACAGCTCTCGCTGACCGTGGACGGCCGTCACCGTAAATTTCTGGTCAATGTTGTCGCGCTCAAAACTTCCAGCAGCAGCAACGGCATTGTTGCAGTATTTGAAGATATTACTGAGCTGGAAAAAATGCAGAGGATCGCGGCATGGCGAGAAGTGGCAAGACGCATCGCTCATGAAATAAAGAATCCGCTGACCCCTATCAAGCTTTCAGCACAAAGGTTGCAGAGAAAATTCGGTCCACAGATCGAAGATGGAGTTTTCCGCGAAAGCACAGAGCTTATCGTCTCTCAGGTTGAACATCTGCAACAGATGGTTCAAGAATTCTCTGCCTATGCAAAACTACCGGAAGTTAAGCTGAATCCCGGCAATATGACTCCGCTACTCGAAGAAATTGTCAGCATGTATAACAACAGTCACACTGACATTTCATGGAAACTGGAATTGCTCACAAAAATACCTGACCTTGAGCTTGATACTGAAGCCATGCGTAGGACGTTGATCAATTTACTCACCAACGCCGCCGAAGCTTTGGGAGAGTGCGAAAATCCTACAGTCAATATTACTGCGATGCATGACTCCACTCTGGGATGGCTGAGAATTGAGGTTCAGGACAATGGACCGGGCCTGACTTCTGACGAAAGATCAAGAATGTTCGAACCCTATTTTTCAAGTAAAAAAAGTGGAACCGGTCTCGGGCTTACTATTGTAAAGTCGATTATAACCGATCACCGTGGATTCATTAGAGTTAAACCTTCGGAGCCGCACGGGACAACTTTTGTCATTGAATTGCCAACTTAATAAGGTACTCCTTGTGCTTGCCTGAAATAATAACTCATGGTTAAAGTACTTTTATTATAACAATTCCCACACTGTTGAATATATTTTACATAGCTAGCTAAAAATACCGAGCACTATTATGATTCCTTACTCACCACAGCCAGAATACGGCAACGAAGGATCTCGAATACTTATTGTTGAAGATGAGGCCATCGTTGCTCTCAACATCAAAGGGAGCCTTAATGCTCTAGGCTACACTGTCATCGGAGTTGTATCTACCGGGGAAAAAGCTATCGAATTAGCTATTGCGCAATTGCCGGATCTTATCCTTATGGATATTATGCTTGAAGGCGACATGGACGGAATAGAAACTGCAGAAGAAATCAACAAAGAACATTGTATTCCTGTCATTTACATCACTGCATATGCAGACAAAGAAACTCTCTCCCGTGCTAAAATAACCGAACCTTTTGGTTATATTATAAAACCATTTGAAGACCGCGAATTAAGTCTGACCATTGAAATGGCTCTATACAAACATAGAGCTGAATGCGCTCTAAAAGAAAATAGACGCTGGCTTAAAACTACATTTAACAGCATTGGCGATGCAGTTATTACCACCAACAAAAATGGACAAATAAAATCTATTAACAAAACAGCTTCACTCATGCTTGGGTGCTCAGCAGAATATATTTTTGCAAAAGATTTCAATTCAGAAGTGAACATGGCAGACCCTATAAGTCTTAAATATCTTAATATATTAGACGACTTCGCTAACAGTGAAGAAAACACAATTCAAATTGATGACGCCATTTTAAAAACCCAAAATAAACATATTCCTGTTTCAGTAAGTATTTCCGGAATCAAAGATCGCAAAACAACTATAGGCACTGTAATTGTTTTGAGAGATATTTCTCAGATAAAGAAGAGTGAAGCAGCTCTTAAAAACAGCCTTAAGAAATTGCGGCACACATTTGATGAAACTGTTGCATCCCTCGCAATCATGTCTGAAAAACGTGATCCGTATACTTCTGGACATCAGCAGAGAGTTGCCGAACTTGCTTGTAAAATCGCTATAAAACTTCAAATGTCCGTGGAAGAGATTCATTGCATAAAGGTTGCGGGCATTCTTCACGATGTGGGGAAATTTTCCATCCCAGCTGAAATATTATCAAAGCCTACAAAACTCACCGACATCGAGATGAGTTTAGTAAAAACGCACCCTGAAGTCGGTTATGAAATTCTTAAAGGTATATCCTTCCCGTGGCCAGTGGCTAAGATTGTACATCAGCATCACGAACGTATAAACGGATCAGGTTATCCGGCCGGGCTTTCCGGCAACAACATTATTCTTGAAGCGAGAATAATAGCTGTTGCCGATGTCGTGGAGGCTATGAGTTCCCATAGACCATACCGTCCGGCTCTCGGATTCGAAAAAGCTGCAGACGAAATAATTCGTGGACGCGGAACCCATTACGACCCAAATATAGTTGATGCCTGCATCGCTGTTATAAAAAATGAAAACTTTTCTTTCGATAAATAGCGGAAATACTCATGAACAAAAGCATACTCATTGTCGATGATGAAGACGGAATCAGGTACTCACTTAGAGGCATTCTGGAAGACGAAGGATTTGAGGTTGCTGAAGCCGGTAGCGGTGAAGCAGCGTTAAAATCTTTGTCAGAAGACATGCCTGATCTAGTCTTTCTGGATATCTGGCTGCCAGGTATGGACGGTCTTGAAGTTTTAGACCGCATCAAGAAAGAATGGAAATGGCTACCAGTGGTCATGATTTCCGGCCATGGCAATATTGAAACTGCCGTATCAGCTATCAAAAAAGGCGCCTTTGATTTCATAGAAAAACCACTTTCGCTTGAAAAAGTAGTTATCACAGCGGAAAAAGCGGTCGAATTTTCACGTTTGCAATCTGAAAACAAAGCTCTGAGAACACGCATTGAAACAGAGCAGCCCGCCAAACTTACCGGACGTTCTGACGCTATTGTGTCCATGCGTGAAGTAATCGGGCAAGTTGCACCCACAGATGCATGGGTACTCATCACCGGAGAAAACGGAACAGGCAAAGAAATTGTAGCCCGTTCAATACATTCTTTAAGCCTTAGAAAAGATAGGCCTCTGGTCGCCGTAAACTGCGCAGCTATTCCGGAAGAACTCATTGAGTCCGAACTATTCGGACATGAAAAAGGGGCTTTTACCGGGGCTGAAAGAGCGCAGGAAGGCAAATTTGAGCTTGCGGACACTGGAACTTTATTTCTTGATGAAATTGGTGATATGAGCCTTAAAACACAGGCTAAAATACTTAGAATACTCCAAGAGCAATGTTTTGAAAGAGTCGGCGGGCGTAAAACTATTAATGTAAATGTACGCGTGATAGCAGCGACCAATAAAGATCTTTTCCAAGAAATTAAAGAAGGCAACTTCAGAGAAGATTTATACTACAGACTCAAAGTATTCCCACTTGAAGTGGCTCCACTACGTGACAGATCAGAAGATATCCCGCTGCTTATCAAAGAATTCATAACTCGCCTCAACAGACAGCATGGTTTCAAACCGCTAAACTTTACAGAGGCGGCCTTAACTGTCCTGAGCGAATACTCATGGCCCGGAAATGTGCGGGAACTGAAGAATTTCGTTGAACGTATGCTCATTATGTTCGGAGGAAAAGAAGTCGGTCCTGACAAACTTCCCCCCGAAATAGCTGACGGACCTAGAGCTGAAAGGTGCAATCAAGATCAAATTCCACTGCCACTTCCTGAAGGGCAACTTGATTTCAAGAAAGCCCGTGCAGACTTCGAAGCTAAATTCCTCGAAATAAAATTAAAAGAGTTCGGTGGATCAGTTTCCAAACTTGCCGAAGCGGTAGGCCTGGAAAGGAGCTCACTATATCGCAAGCTTAAATCTTACGAAATTCAAGTTGAATAAGTAGATCATTCTGCACTGGCGGCAATACTGCTATCCTTAGTTTGTTCCTTAGCTTTATACATGGCCGTATCAGCCCACTTAATAAGCTTCTCGCGGTTTGTTTCATGATCTGGATAAAACGTCCCTATGTTTCGGAACTGGACTGGAAACCTTGCTGCAAAGGATAATTCTTACAGCCCAGCGCCTGCAAAAAATATCCTTTTACGTTAAAAAAAACCAATCGTTCTTTAATTCATTCTGCTACGGACCAAGCCAGCGAATAGCTCCTGTGTCTGTGTCGTAAATAGCACCCATAACTTGTGCCTTACCGGATCTTACTTTTTCAAGCACCCCCGGACAGCTCCCCAAAATATCACGCATTACCTGCCGAACATTTGTTTCAGTAACTTTATCCACAAGCTCGTCACCCTTAAGTGATGGATATAAAACCTTTGTCATCTTGATGGACGGATTTAACTTACCTACCAGCTGAACCAGATATCCTTTAACCGGAATCTTCTCCACAGCCGCTTTAATCACACTGTTTCGTGTATGTCCCATCACAATCAATAGCGGAGTTTCAAGCGTAATCATTGAATATTCAACTGAGGCAAGAGTATCTGTACCAGCAACATTTCCTGCGGTACGAACGGTAAATAAATCGCCTAGTCCTCGATCAAAAATGAGCACGGGGTCCACTCTGGAATCTGCTCCGGAAACAACTGTGGCGAAAGGATGCTGCCCCTGCAAAGCTAAAACTTTACGCTGGTGCGATGTTTGATTCGGATAAACGCTGGAACCTTTTACAAAACGCTGATTTCCTTCTTTCAAAAGACCAATCGCCTGATCAGCATCGATAGCTACCTTATTGGGTAAAGCCCCATTGCGAGCAAAGCTGATTCCGGCAGTAAGGGATAGTAGAATCAGTATAATGAAAATTGAAAACAGCTTTCTCAATTTGGTCTCCGCCAGTTGAAGTGATTTAAATTTAATAGATAGACCATACATACCTGATGCATGTTTTTGCAAGCACCCACACCAAACTCTTTTTATGGTTATTCGGCTAAATTTTTACCTTTATCAAATTTAATAACACCACAATTATGCAAAGAATATAGCTATTCTATTTGATTTGATATATGCGTAATTTAAATAAAAATTCCATTTATGTCAGGCTAGTGCTTTATTTATAAAAGTATTTTGAAACGTTAGAAAGGAGTATGCGGGATGAAAATAACTAAACATTCTTGGCCTGTTTTGATTGTTTCAGGGCAGTTTGAAGCGATGAATGACGAAGGACTAAGGCTCCGTGAACTAGAAGAAGAACTCATCGAAGTGCAGGAGTGCTCGGTAGTTCCATCCTATAGTTATGAAGATGCTATCGAAATTTTCATGTCCCGCGCGGATCTTGGCGCTGTCGTCATTGACTGGGACATTCAAGACGAGCGGCCAGATGAGAAAATTGGGCCCGAACTACTTCTTGATGCTATCCGCAAGCGTAATAAAAAAATCCCTGTCATTTTACTTACCGATCGTACTGCAATGGAAGACTTACCAACCAGAGTTTTACAAAAAATCAATGAATGCCTCTGGAAAACTGCCGATACATCTGAATTCCTTGCAGGTCGCGTTGAAACAGTGCTCCTTGAATACGTTAAAGGTGTGTATCCGGTATTCTTCGGCGCAATGGTCAAATATTCAGATGCTTACAAATACGCTTGGCATACCCCCGGACATATGGGTGGTGAAGGTTTCATGCGATCCCCTGCCGGCGTAGCAATGCATAAATTTTACGGCGAAAATGTATTCCGTTCCGACCTTTCCATTTCAGTGCCAGAGCTTGGCTCTCTGCTCGATCATGAAGGCGTTGTCGGGGATGCTGAAAAGAATTCTGCCCGCGTATTCGGAGCCGATCAGACATATTACGTTTTGAACGGTACATCCAACGTAAACCAGATTATCTGGCGAAGTCAGCTAGTGCGTGATGATATCGCATTTGTTGACCGCAACTGCCATAAATCACTCAACTACTCCATGGTCATTACTGATGCGTATCCTATATATATGGTTCCGCGCCGTAATAAACGAGGCATTATCGGACCTTGTCGACTATCTGAATTCTCTGAAAAATCCATTCAGGCCAAAGTTAAAGAAAATAAGCTGATACCTGACAATATTAAGTCGTCCAGTGTTAAGATGTCTGCGCTTACTAACTCCACCTATGACGGCATCTGCTACAATGTTATCAACATCAAAAAGCAGCTCCAAAAAAGCGTTGATAACCTTCATTTCGATGAAGCATGGTTCGCATATGCTCGCTTTCACCCTATGTATAAAGATCATTTCGGTATGGCTGATGATGACCTTAATGAGAACCATCCGCCAATCTTCTGTTCACACTCCACTCACAAGCTTCTCATGGCCTTTTCACAGGCATCCATGCTTCATGTGAGAGACGGAAGTCATGTAAAAATTGATCCTGATGAGCTGAATGAATCATATATGATGCATGGCTCTACATCGCCGCAGTACAGCATGATTGCCTCGCTCGATGTCGCAACTAAAATGATGGACGACAGTGGTGAAGTTCTAATGAACGACACAATCCTCGACGCCATTAACTTGCGCAAAAAAGTATCTAAGATTGCCAAGGAAATGAAGGACGAAGGCGATTGGTTCTTCGAAATGTGGCAGCCTGCAAAGGTTGATATGGACGGAGAGATTAAAAACTTCGAAGATGTTCCTACTCAGTATCTCTGCGATAATCAGAAACCTTGGGTCTTCAGTTCAAAAGATGATTGGCATGGATTCGATGATATCGAAGACAATTACGCTATGCTCGATCCTATCAAGTTGACCTTCACGACACCGGGCTTGAAAGAAAACGGTGAGATGTATGACGAAGGAATCCCTGCTTCAATCGTTACCAACTACCTTATTAATCACGGTATTGTTTGCGAAAAAACAGATTACTATTCCTTCCTGCTCCTTAACTCCATGGGCACAACCAAGGCCAAGCAGGGATCACTCCTTGCCGGAATGCTGAAGTTCAAAGAGCTATACGATGCGAACACTCCTCTGGTCCAAGTTCAGCCGGACCTAGTACAGAGCTTCCCTGAAGCATATGCAAAAGTTGGGTTGAAAGATCATTGTAACGCCATCCACAACTACTACAAAGAACACAAGCTAATCGACAAAATGCAAGCTGCATTTCAGGTAATTCCAGATCAGGCAATGAAACCTTCGGAAGCTTACCATTCAGTTGTTCGTAAGAATGTTGAATATGTAGAGCTTGCTAATATGAAGGGCCGCATTCCTGCTGTAATGGTTGTCCCTTACCCTCCCGGTATCCCAGTAATTATGGGCGGGGAAATCTTGAATGAGAAAGCTGACGCTATTTATGAATACCTTGAAGCACGTCAGGATTTCGAGAACATATTCCCCGGATACGAAAGTGATATTCACGGAGTTGAGCGCATTGAGCGTGAAGGTAAAAAGTACTTCAGAACTATGTGCGTAAAGAAATAAACTGCTAATAATTGCGGTTTATTAGGGATATGCGAACGTCCCTGTTAAACAAATTAATAATTTAAATATGAGTCCTTAGAGACAAGCTTTTAAGGACTCATATTTTTAAGAGCAATCAGGCCCCAAAATATAATGGCTGAATCAATCAAACCAAAGAAATCCAGTAAATTAAGCGTATTCACCCTGATGATGATCAACGTGGCGGCTATTATGTCGCTTCGTGCATTGCCGGGCCTTGCTGAGTATGGCTGGTCGCTAATTTTCTATCTGACCGTTGCGTCACTATGCTTCTTCATTCCTTCTGCTCTGGTATCAGCGGAGCTTGCTTCCGGCTGGCGGGGCGAGGGTGGTGTATACTTGTGGGTGAAGGAAGCCTTCGGTCCCAAGTGGGGATTTGTCGCGATCTTTATGCAATGGGTTGAAAATCTCCCGTGGTTTCCGGCAGTACTTGCTTTCGGAGCATCGGCCATTGCCTACACTTTTGATCCAGCTCTTGCTGAGAACAAATGGTTTATTGTGGGAGTTATTCAGGTTGCGCTTTGGGTTACAACCTTTTTGAACTTTAGAGATATGAAACTTTCGGCTTTTTTCAGTTCATCCGGCGCTATAGTGGGAACCATCATCCCGGGAATTTTGATTATTATTCTAGGCATTGTGCATGTTATATCCGGAAAGCCTCTAGAGATAACCTTTTCAGCTTCCGCAATGATTCCAAATATGGACAGTTTGCAACAGTTGATGCTTCTTGCAGCTATGCTTGTTTCATTTCTCGGTATGGAGATGTCTGCGGTTCATGTTAATGAAGTTGAAAATCCTGCTAAGAATTACCCCAAGGCCATTTTTGCGGCTTGTGCAATCATTATAGCCCTTTCCACTTTAGGATCTCTTGCAATTGCCATGGTTATTCCAGCTGGCGGCGTAAGTCTCAGTGCTGGAGTATGCCAGGCTTTTGATAAGCTATTCCAGATTCATCACATGCCGTTTATGACTCCGATCATATGTTTTCTACTCGCTTATGGCGCACTGACCATGGTTGTTACATGGATGGTCGGCCCGTCTAAAGGTATCCGTGTCGTTGCGAAAGAAGGCTATCTTCCTAAATCATGGGAGAAGGTTAATAAGTACGGAATACCTACAAATATTTTAATTATCCAGACGAGCCTTTCCGCAATTCTCTCACTTGTAATTTTGTATATGCCGACAGTCAGTAGCGCGTTCATGCTTATGAGTGCTCTTGCAGCTCAGCTATACCTCATTATGTATCTGCTGATGTTTGCAGCAGCTATCAAGCTTCGTTACACGCATCCCGAAGTTAAGCGCGGTTATACAATTCCCGGCGGAAAACTTGGTATATGGATCGTGTCATCCGTTGCAATGGTTACCTGTTTGTTCGTTATCGGGTTTGGCTTTATTCCGCCCCACGCTGTTCGCTCGCAAGGGATGTGGTCGTCAATTTACTATGTAGGTTTTCTACTCACAGGAGTGATTGTTTTCACGTTGGTTCCTTTGGTTTTCTATCACCGCGCTATGCGTAGAAAATCACAAATAGAACTCAGCTTACAAGCTGCTGCTGTTTCACCTGTTACGATTGAACCTTAAAATTATTAACTAGAGAATATTTCAAATTTTGTAATTTAACGACGAGAAGGAGATGCAAAATGGCCACAGCTGAACACAAAAAAATGGGCGTAATTGCGTGTACCGCAGTTGTTGCCGGAAACATGATGGGTTCGGGAATAGCTCTGCTTCCGGCAAACTTAGCTGCCATCGGCAGTATTTCTGTCATCGGCTGGGGTATTGCCTTAGTTGGAGCGCTGGCACTTGCGTACGTTTTCTCCAGACTTGGTATGGAAGACCCGCAAGAGGGTGGTCCTATCGCCTATGCCGGAGAAGTTGCGCCTATTTTGGGCTACCAATCCGGCCTTCTCTACTACCACGCCAACTGGATAGGCAACATTGCCATCGCGATTACCGGTGTGGATTACTTATCAACTTTCTTTCCGGCCCTACAGAATCCAATTTATTCAGGTATAACTTCCATAGCGCTTATCTGGTTTTTCACTGGAATTAATATTCTAGGTGCAGACTGGATCGGGAGACTTGTTTCAGTTGGAGTTGTGCTGCTTTTAATTCCTGTGATCATTACGGGAACAGCGGGTTGGGCTTATTTTGACATGGCGCAGTTCAATAGCAATTGGCTTATGGAAGGACACACTCCCGATTCCGCAATACTTGCGGCGATCATTCTCTGCATCTGGTCCTTTATCGGAGTGGAAAGTGCCTCGGTTAACACCGCTATTGTAAAGAATCCAAAACGCACCATTCCTATTTCAACCATGGTAGGAACCGCGCTGGCTGGCGGAGTTTACATCCTTTCCTGTACTGCTATTTCCGGCATGTTTCCCGCAAAAGTAATGGCGGCATCCGGCGCACCTTTTTCACTGGCAATGGGCCATATCTGCGCCAGTCTTCCTTTCGCAGCGTATGTTCCTAAGCTCGTTTCAGCCGTAACAGCATTTGCCTGTCTGGCCTCGCTTGGTTCGTGGATGATGCTTGTTTCACAGGCTGGTTGCAGAGCTTCCAATGATGGAACTCTTCCTAAAGCTTTTGGAGTAAGAAACAGCCACGGCGTTCCTGTTATGGGACTTGTATTCTCATCTATAATGATGAGCGTGCTTCTCGTAATTCTTATGTTCATGTCCAAAGGCGGAAACACGCAAAGTTTGTTCGGAAACATTGCATCCATCGCAGTGTTATTGACCTTACCGCCTTATTTCTATTCAGCTCTCAATCTTCTACGCCGCTATGGATTCAAAGCGAAAAGAGCATGGCTGCAAATCTGTTCTGCAATTATAGCCTGCGGATTCTGTCTGGTAGCTTTATCCGGCGCAGCAAAAAGTGCGCTTATCGGTTGCATGATAGTTATGCTCTGCACATTCATCTTTTATGTAGGCAAGGATCGTAGTGCTTTTGAGAAGAAGGTTAATGCTGAGAGGGATAGCGCATAACCGACTATTTTCAAAAATGGCTTTAAGACAAAACAGCTCATGCGTTTACGTATGGGCTGTTTTTATTATGTCTGATATTTCATAATAAAATAACTGTATAATGCTCGATTAAGCTTAAGTAAGTATGCAGCTGGAGAGTGATCGGGATGCAAATAGATTTCCTGCGTTTTTATATATGCAATCACTACATAAAAATAGAGAGATGTTATGATTATAGAGCATCATAATAACTAATGCTGTACCATTTTACAACTAAGAGTAATTCGCATTGCTGAGCCTTACACACTCTGTTATGTCAAAAAACACATATAAAGATCCAGTGGTCATTATGTTGTTGGGGGGATGATTGGGATTAACAATTTTCTAATAGAAGGATGTCTATGAAAAATTTCAGAATTTTAAACTTGTTGTGCGCTCTTGCACTAAGTTGTCTTGTTCTTTTTGCTGGCCCGGCAATGGCAGAGCGTAGCGTAACAGATCAGCTTGGCAGAACTGTTACTATACCGGATGTTGTTAACCGCGCAGTTATTTTGCAGCATCAGACACTAGACATTGCTATCCAGCTTGGTGCTGCTGATTCAGTCGTAGGTATCCTTGAGAAATGGGAAAAATATCTTCCCGGCGCAGCAAAGAGCATCAAAAATATCGAAAATATGCCCACTCCCGGTGGTCTTAAAAGCGTGAATATGGAAACACTGCTCACGCTTAACCCAGACATTGTTTTTGTAACTCACTACGCTCCTAAAGATATGATCGAGCAGATTACAACCGCTGGTATCCCAGTTGTAGCTATCACCCTTTATAATGCCGGTTACGAACAAGCATCTGTACTTAATCCTGAATTAAAAGACGCAAGTAAAGCTTATAACGATGGACTGAAAGAAGGCATTAACATCATTGCTGACATTTTCAGCAAACAACAGAAAGCTGAGAAGTTAATTGCAGTTATCAATGCTAATCAGAAAATATTGAAATCCCACTTGGGAACAATTGAAGAAGCCAAACGTGTACGTTGTTACATGGCTCGTTCCAACTTAAGAACTTACGGACGCGGTAAATACACCAGCGTTATTATGGAACGTGCAGGCGGAGTTAATGTTGCTGCTGCAGAAATAGTTGGATTCAAAGAAGTCTCAATGGAAGATGTGCTCCGCTGGAACCCTGAAGTTATTTTTGTTCAGTGGCGTCACCGCAAAGTTGCAAAAGATTTGACCACTGACCCTATATGGAAACAGATCAACGCAGTTAAGAACAATAAAGTTTTTATTTGCCCTGAATACGTAAAACCTTGGGGACACGCACTACCTGAGTCTATGGCTCTAGGTGAACTATGGATGGCAAAAACACTTTATCCTGAAAAATTTAAAGATGTTGATTTATCTGCTTTAGTTCAATCTTACTACAAAGAATTCTATGGCGTCTCATACAAATAAGTCTGCAATAAATAGCGGCAGGGACAACCGGAGTAAGTGGTCTATTTTACTCTGGGTGGCTCCTGTCGCCGCTTTATGCCTAGGCCTTGTCTGGGGTAGATATCCTGTTAAACTTACTGAAGTACTGCTTGTTCTCGGCAACTACGTAGGATTACCAGTAACAGGGGAATGGTCCAGTGTTGTAGAAACCGTGGTTCTGCATGTTCGTTTACCAAGAGTACTCGCTGCCATGCTTATCGGTGGAGGTTTATCTATTTCCGGCGCTGCATTTCAAGGTCTTTTTCGTAACCCGCTAGTTTCTCCATATGTTCTTGGAGTTGCATCAGGCGCAGGTTTCGGAGCTGCCCTTGGAATAATCATCTGGAATCAACCTGTAATGATTCAAGGCTGCGCATTTTTATTCGGGATGGTCGCAGTTGGTTCTGCTTGGCTGATGAGTAAGTTTTATAAAGCCAGCGGTTCAATGATCATAGTGCTTGCCGGTGTAATTGTAGGCGCTTTTTTCCAATCATTATTATCTCTGGTCAAATATCTTGCCGATCCTGACGATAAGCTGCCCATGATAGTCTACTGGCTTATGGGCTCTCTATCTTCTATCGCTATGAAAGATTTATATACTGTTCTTCTTCCCATGGGACTATGCATGGTAGGCCTTTTAATGGTGCGCTGGAGACTAAATGTGATTTCTTTCGGGGATGAGGAAGCCAGAACCCTCGGGGTCGAGGCAGGCAAGTTAAGATTCGGGGTGGTTATTGCGGTTACGATTATCACAGCAAGTGCCGTTTCCGTCAGCGGCATCGTAGGCTGGGTCGGCCTTGTCGTTCCTCATCTTGCCAGAATGTTAGTCGGGCCGGATTATAGACGGCTGATGCCCGCCAGCCTTGCTTTAGGGGCTTGTTACCTTGTGGTTATTGATGGCATTGCCAGAAATATCAGTGCGGCTGAAATTCCACTTGGAATTCTTACTGCAACAGTTGGTGCACCGTTTTTTGCTTGGTTATTAGGTAAAGGGAGAACAGGATGGGCGTAGTTTTAACCGTTTCCGATCTCACATTTGCTTATGATGGCGTGAATCCTGTCTGGTCAGGTATTACGCTCGAAGTACATGCTGGTGAAGTTTTATCTGTGCTTGGACCTAACGGCACAGGTAAATCTACTTTGCTACGCTGTATGGCAGGGCTACATGTGCCATCAAACGGTCAGGTAACCATCGAAGGCAACAAAATAGGAAATATGAGCCGTAAAGAGATTGCACAGGCCATTGCTTTTGTTCCGCAGATGCACACTCCGGTCTTTTCATTTACAGCTATTGAGGTCGTCGTTATGGGCCGCACTGCCCATATAGGTATGTTCGCTTCACCTTCAGCAAATGATTATTCGGTTGCTGAACAGGCAATGGAGACTCTTGGAATTCTTGACCTAGCAAAGAAATCCTATAACGAAACCAGTGGCGGAGAACGTCAGCTGATTTTGTTTGCCAGAGCACTTGCGCAGGAATCTCGTATTCTTCTGCTGGATGAACCAACCTCACATCTGGATTTTGGGAATCAGGCCAGAACACTGGTACTTGTACGCAAACTTGCTGATCAAGGGTTAGCCGTTGTAATGACAACACATTTTCCAGACCATGCGCTAGGATTTTCTGAGCGTACGGCATTGATTGCAGACGGACTCTTACAAGGGTATGGAATTACTAATGAAACATTAGATCCTGAGATGTTGAGTCGCTTGTATGGTTTACCTGTAGAAGTCTGCACTCTTGAGGGCGGAGATAAAGTCTGTATCGCACGTGCATGATAGGAGGAGATCAAAGTGATAACCCAAGTTAAAGTTTTTTCAGCAGGTAGTCTGCGCAATGCTTTACCAGCTATATTCGAAAATACTGATCTTTTGGTAACAACTACCTTAGGGCCTTCAGGGGTACTTCAGGAGCGTATTGTTAGTGGCGATTGCCCAGCTCTTTTTTTATCTGCAAACTTAAAGCATGGACAGATTCTTGCGGATTTGGGACTTGCTTCTGATCCTGTTCTGTTCACTGAAAATGAGCTGTGCTTGTTTGGTAGATCATCAGCAATGCAAAGTGATGATGTTTTAAAAAATATGCTCAATACCGAAAACAGAATAGGTACGTCTACGCCAATCGATGATCCGGGAGGCGATTATGCTTTTGCTGTATTTGATAAAACCGAAGCAGTGCAGTCCGGTAGTAGACTCATTCTAAGAGAAAGGGCCTTAACTTTGGTTGGTGGTAAAAATTCACCAAAAGAGAAAGGTCCGCATTCGCCAGTGTACCACTTGTTTGATGATGGTAGAATCGATCTATTTCTGGGCTATAAAACAACCGCGCTCGATCTTGCTCAAAAAATGACTGATATTCACATTATGGATTTGCCTCATCCACTGAAGGTCAGAGCAAAGTATTATGCAATGGTAATTGGTGAGAGCAAAGAAGGAGCTGAGCTATTGCAAACAGTGCTAGCGGCTGAATCTCAAAAGATCCTCGAATTATGCGGATTTAAAGTTCCGGTTTAATTTTAGAATAGCTTATTAAAATAAAAGTCCGGCTCCATGAAAACACGAAGCCGGACTTTTTATTTAATCTACGTAAAATTGAAACCGGCTAAATTAAACCTGATTCATTTTCTCCAGAACCTTAAATAGTCCCTGTGTTCCAAGCTCTTCATAGCCCATTGCCATAGCAGAAATATAGAACTGATTTACTAAAGCAAGCCCCGGTAAGGAAAGTTTCATGCGCTTTGCTTCATCGAGAGCAATGCCCATATCTTTTACAAAATGCTTAATAAAGAAACCGGGGTTGAAATCATCTTCGGCAATTCTGCGGCCAAGGTTATTAATAGACCAAGATCCGGCAGCTCCAGAACCGATGACATCGATTACTTTATTCATATCCATGCCCGCTTTCTGAGCATATAGAAGCGACTCAACAACTCCGATCATAGTTCCAGCAATTAGAACCTGATTACACATTTTTGTGTGCTGTCCGGTTCCTGCCTTACCCATAAGCTGAACATTCTGGCCCATGATATCGAAGAGTTCTTTTACTTCATCAAAGACTTTCTGCTTACCACCGACCATGATTGCTAGAGATCCGTTGCGTGCGCCTAAATCTCCTCCAGAAACTGGAGCGTCTAAGGATTCAACGTTTTTATCCGCTGCGGCGTCGTATATAAGCTCTGCTAAAGCAGGCTCAGAGGTGGTCATATCAACTATAATTTTTCCGGCATCAGCGTTTGCAAGTACGCCCTCTGATCCAAGAATTGTCTGCTCAACGTCAGTCGGATAACCAACGATTGTAAATATGATGTCAGCACTTTTGGCAACAGCTGAAGGAGAATCACACCATGTTGCACCAGCAGCGATCAAATCTTTAGCTTTAGCTTTTGTGCGGTTATAAACAAAGGCTTCATGTCCAGCTTTTATAAGATGCATACACATAGAGCTTCCCATTACGCCTGTTCCAATCCAACCGATTTTTTTACCCATAGTTGTAATCCTCATGCAAAATTATATATTTAAACCTTAAATCGCACTTTTTGAATGCTTTTACAGTCATCCCTAAAAATTCCATATCCTAATATTTAAGAAACGAAAACCATAACACATCGGTGCCATCCTAGATTCTACTTATACAAGGCATACAAAGTAGCCCCGACCATCAATACAACCATGGAGGAATTGATGCACAATCTAAGAGTGCGAGTACGCAACAGTCGTAATAAAGACGAACCTGCATACCCCCAAAGACTGTGGAAAAGTAAAGCCCCGCAACCAAATGTCAGAACAAAAATGCTAATTTCGAAAAGCCTAGGTGCGGTGGGATCTGCAAACTGACTGAATGCGGAAATATTCATAGCCCAATTTTTTGGATTTAATGGATGCAGCATCAACCCGTCGTATACAGTAAACGGCCTTACCTCTTCAGGTGGCTTTACATTCATCATCATTACCTTCCACGCAAGGTAGAGGATATACATAATGCTGATGATCTTAAAAACTGAGGCGGTACGAGGAGACGTCATATACAATTCCCCAAGCCCCATACATATGAGAACCCCGACAAATACTCCGCCCGTAACCATGCCTATTAAAAAAGGTATAGATTTTTTGAAACCCACACTCTGACCGAGCGCAAGCATTGCCAGATTACCGGGCCCCGGTGTTCCAGTCATAACAATAACAAACAATAAAAAAGCCCAATAATTTTCCTGCATAATAATTCCTTTTTCACTTAAAGAAGCGATCGCACAAAAAATTGTGTGCTGCGATTTGTCTGATTGTAGACATATTGTTGACATTGTATGTAGTCAATGGAATTATTGTGTGCATGACAAAATGGAACCCCACACTTGAAGATGTATCAGGCCCAAAATACCGTGCGCTGGCAGATGTAATAGAACGTGATGTATTTTCCGGTAAGCTTAAACCGGGTGATCGACTTCCTACGCACCGTGAACTTGCGGACGATCTTGAAATAAACGTCAGTACAGTTACGCGTGGTTATGTCGAAGCTGAACGGCGAGGTTTGATTGCTGGAACTGTCGGGCGCGGAACATTTGTGGCTTCTGACGCGATTATTTCGTCATCTATGGTTTCATTCGAGCCGCAAGTTCCCGGGATGATAGAATTAGGGGCGGCGAATACTTTTTATGATTGTGATCCTGATATTCAAGAGGGCATGAAAAAGCTCATCCGTAGGCGCAATTCGGATGTTTTCCTGCGCTATACAGATCCACGAGGATTGCCGGAGCACCGTGCGGCAGGTGCCGAATGGTGCAAACGGTATAACCTAGATGTAACTCCTGAAGACGTACTTGTTTGTTCAGGAGCACAGCACGCGCTTACTTGTTGCCTGACTGCACTATTTCGCGCAGGAGACAGGGTTGCATCAGACGCGCTCACTTATCCCGGCATGAAAACCTTAGCGTCTATGCTCGGAATCAGGCTGGTTCCTGTCGCAATGGATGGGGAAGGCATGATGCCGGACGCGCTTAATGCAATCTGCCGCAGAGAGAAAATTAAAGGGCTGTATATTATGCCCGGGGTACAAAATCCCACCACAGCCTGCATGTCCGCCGAGCGGCGCGAAGCAATTGCCCTAATTGCCCGCAAACATTCACTTACTATTATCGAAGATGATGCCTACGGCCTCACGGTAGAAAATTCGCTGCTTCCTGTTTCATCCTTAGCCCCCGATAATAGTGTTCATATTGCCGGACTATCAAAATCCTTGGCTGTTGGACTGAGAGTAGCCTTCATGTCTGCACCAAAAATTTTGCGGGATCAGCTAGCACACGCCATATTAAACACTGTATGGATGACACCGCCGTTAAATGCAGAACTTGCCTCCGAATGGATAATAGACGGGACCGCAGATAAGATTATCGCCCTTAAAAGAGGAGAAGCAGCAAAAAGATCTCAGCTAGCAAAAGAACCTCTAAAAGGCCTTACTTATTACGGCAAACCTACGGGATTTTTTATATGGATCAAACTACCTGAACCGTGGCGAGGCTACCTGCTTGAAGCAAAAGCACGGGAAATGGGAGTAAATCTTTTCGGGGCAGAGAAATTCGCAGTCGGCGACAGCATTGTTCCCGCCATGGCTAGAATATCACTAAGCGGACCTCGTACAGCTGAAGAGCTACTGCGGGGGATAGATATTTTGCGGGAGCTAATTTAAAAGATAGAAAGCTTATTCGCTTTCCACATCAAAATTTATACGCATATAAAATTTATACGTATCGACTTAATGCATCTCTAAAGTATGCTGACCGGCCTTAAGAGGTGTACCTCTAAGCTCCACTCCCTTTCCGTTCAATTCCGGCACCCATTGAGCATTAAGTCCCTCGGGTAAATCCACAAGAAGCGATCTTCCCCATTGAAGTTGATACGGAGAAGGATCTAAATGATCTGCATCGGCAAGGCTTGATACGACCAGAAAAAACTGAATCGCGTTGTCATGACCGAGGTCATCTTTCCATTCAAAAATATTACCGCTTTTTAGCTTTCGATCTTTATCAAAAGTTAAAATTAAAGCGATACGATCCGCTTCAGCAGTTGCGTGCACAAACTTAACCAGTTCAATCCACTGATAATTCATCCTGATGCCCATTTGAAATTCGCTGACATCAATATTTTCATATAGCCACACCATACCACTTCCCGCATCACCCATTTGGTCAGGCGGTCCCAAATCAGCCAGCAGCTCATTCCAGGATGATTTACCAGGCTCATACTCTGCTGGATTGAACGCAACTGTGTTCATACTTTCTTTCTGGATAATAGTGCACCCTGAAAAAAAGACTAAACTGAGCAAAAATATTGTTAAAAATCTACTCGCTCTCAGGCTCATAAGGCACACCTTCTTTACTGAGACTAAAATCTTCTATAACGCCATCGGCATCAAAGAAAAAAACAGCGCGGTCGTAAACGGCTTTATCTTTCGCATAGTTGAATACAAGCAGAAAAACCCCGCCCCCTTCTCTATGTTCATGCAAATAGTAAAAAACGGGCTTATCTTGAAGAGTAATAATCTGCGATGGAGGGCCGAGTGCTTTAATTACATCCGCCTGAGTCGTTACCCCTTTTTCAAAAGTAGGTACATCTTTGGACCGCCAAGTATTCTCAACCCCACTACTACGCTCATAACTCGCGCAGGCAGACAGGCCAAACATCGCCGAAAGCAATACCATTAATATCAATATCCGAATTTTCATTTATGATCCCTGCTCTTGTACTTATAACCAACTACAAAACTATATCGTCAGCAATTTTTCATTATTTTTAAGAAGGTGAGTCATCTGCTCTCCCCAATAAATAACTTCTATACCCTGCTCTTCAAGCTTCTCAGCCACACCATACATATCCGCACAGGCGCGACATGCACTAATATGTACACCACTTTCTACAGCTTTTGAAATGAGATCTTTTATGGTCTCGTTTTCTGCTGCTAGTTTTGCAGATCCACCCCAAAGGATAATGGTAACTTCCTCCCACCACCCTTTAAGTAGAGAATTTACTCCGTACATAAAAACCATCTTCTCTGCCGCTTCGACGTCACCGTTTGTCCATAAAATATATAAATGTTTTTTTTCGTTCATAACTTCTCCCATATTTACTCTTTAGCATTTGCTATTACGTGTGTTATATTTGATTATAGCAGTTCTTCCAAACCGAACTTACTTATAAAACACATAAAAGTAACCATTCAATCGAGTAAAACCTAGCCCATGCAGATACGTGAATTTAAAATAGAAGACCAAAAAGAAGTCATCAAGCTATGGAAAGAGTGCAATCTTGTTGCGCCATGGAATCACCCGGAAAATGACATTAAAATAAAAATGGAAGTAGATCCTGATTTATTTCTGGTCGGGATTCATGATGACAAGATAATTGCCACGGTAATGGGCGGATACGAAGGGCACAGAGGATGGATAAATTACTTAGCTGTTTCACCTGAATTTCAGATGAAAGGGCTCGCAAAAAAAATAATGAATTGCGTAGAAGAAAAAATTAAAGCGAAAGGCTGCCCCAAAATTAACCTGCAAGTTCGTGAAAGAAACTCTAAGGTTTTAGCTTTCTATGAAAGCCTAGGCTATGAAGTAGATAACGTGGTCTGCTTAGGAAAGAGACTGGATTCAGACAAGTAAGATTCGCACAACAATTCCAAACTACTGAAAAACAAAACAAAAAAGGGTTAAGCTTGTAAGCTTAACCCTTTAATATTCGCGTGGTGCCGAGGGACGGAATTGAACCGCCGACACGGGGATTTTCAGTCCCCTGCTCTACCGACTGAGCTACCTCGGCGCCGATAGGTAAGTCCTATCATAACGATGATTTATGTCAACTATGAAATTTAACTTAAAATATAAAACGGACCACAATAGAAAAAGCCCTTATAATAAATTATAAGGGCTATTCTTTACAGATGGTGCCGAGGGACGGAATTGAACCGCCGACACGGGGATTTTCAGTCCCCTGCTCTACCGACTGAGCTACCTCGGCGCCGCTGAGGAGAGATATCTATCGAAACCAGCCAGACTTGGCAAGTACTTTTTGCAATTTTTACTATTTTTTATCGTTTTTTTCCAATCCAAGCCTAATTAAGGCCTCTTCTGAGACTAAACCGCGGATTCTGTTGCCATATTCTTTCTTGAGTTCGGCAAGGAATATTGGATCAGTTTTACCTTTCCAAGTGGTCACTTCGTTATATCTTTTCGGAATAGTGATTGCGTCAGGATCATATCCGGTATCAAAACGCATCTTCCACCGCAGCGCCCGAACTCTTTCTCCAATCGTATCCATATTATCTGCAATTTCGGAATAACCGACAGAATGAAGACATGAAGCAAGCTGTTCATCATTATAAACGCCGCGACCAAATAGACACGCGACCATCGAAGTAATGAAAGCTCGCCCTGTTTCATCACCTATTAGGAAATCACAGATAGCGTTAACGTCTTTAGAATCGTTTTTCTGATCCCAGGAGTAGCCTCCTGAATCGAGATGGGAATGTCTGAACCCTAAAGCTTCCGCAACGTAGAAAGTCTCTCCTGTGGCATATCCGGCCATTTCCTGACCAAGTACACATGCGAAGTCTTCCCCGCCATACTTCTTGGCAGCTACCAATGATCCTTTGATGAGAGCGGCATAGAAATCATTCTCGGCCTCCCCCATATAATAGACTGCTTTTTGATATCCTTCAGCATCGCCGAAAGCGAGCGGAACAATTGTTTCCTTTTCAGTAATCAAACCCTTTTCAAAAGCCTCGGTCGCCCACGCAAGAGCAACTCCGCCCGACATTACGTCGAGTCCGGCTTTTTCAATTTCATCCATTATGGTGAGAACGTGGAATGGATCCGTTACGCCAAGCATTGAACCCGTGGCAAAAATAGGTTCATAATCGTAAGCCACCTGACGATACATATACTGATTCTGTTCCATGAACTTTTCGCGAACAAAACCTAAATGGATACAACCGACCGGGCATCCCGCACAGGCGGCATTTCTGAGCAAAGTTTCATCGGCAAATTTCTCGCCTGTGATGCCGGCAATGTCATCATCACTAGTTGCCTGCAGATTACGCCACGGCAAAGACTTCAGCTCATTAAGAGCATTCAAATTAGCGGCAGTACCAAGGTTATGATACTTACTCATCATGTCGGTACCGGTCATCTTATCGTAGACTTCATCAAAAACTTTTGAGTATTCATTACCCTCTGGCATAACAAATGAACCATCACCGAGAATAACAATACCCTTCAGATTTTTTGACCCCATAACGCCACCGGAACCGAGCCTTCCGAAATGGCGATAAGTGTCAGCATTAATACAAGCCATGCCGGATAAATTTTCACCGGCCGGCCCGATACGTAAAATGGAACGATGTCCTGAACCGGGGAACATGCGGCGAAGCATCTTGCCCGTGGCAAAAACATCCTTGCCAGCTAAAAATTGGACATCTTTAACTTCAAGATGACGCATACCTATGGAAAGGCAGGACAAGCGCGGAGCGCGTCCTTTAATGACAATGGCATCATAGTCGGCAAAGCGAATGGCGAGAGCTGAGCGCCCGCCTGCGTGGCTTTCTGCAAACTGATCATGATATGGCGACTTGAAGGAACAGACTGTTTTGCTCATGAGCGGAAACAATCCAGTAAGCGCACCAATGGAAAAAATTAACGGCTGATCAGGATCGTCCCACGGACGTGTAGGATGTCCGTAAATGCTGAACAAAAGAGCACCAAGCCCACTACCGCCCGCATATTCATTACGACCTTCAACTTTAGCGACATTGCCTTTTCCGGTAGCAAGATCGACCACAAGGACTCTAAAATAATCGCGTATCATAATGCGTCCTCCTTCTTTGCTCTTTTCGTGCTCTCTGATTCAATCATTTCAAGACACTCATGAGGGCAATATTTTACGCATCTTCCACAATGAATACAGACGAAAGGACGACCTTTAAGGTCTAAATATATAGCATCGACTGGACAAGCTTCTGCACACTTTCCGCAGCGGATGCATAAATCTTTTTTATGTAAAACTCCGCCACCCTTTTTACGGGCTTTCATTGCACCGGTAGGGCAATCTTTTGCGCAGGGTGCAGGGTCACAGGCGAGGCACACTTTTGCTACAAATCCAGTGGATAAACCACCGGAAGAAGATATTCTGATGCCTGCAGTATTCCATGACAACAGCTTATGAACTTGCCGGGCACATGCAAAGGAACAGGAATGGCATCCTATGCAACGCTCCATGCGAGAAGCGGTCAAGGTTTTCATAATAAACTCCAAATGGTTCAAATTTAATCGATTTATTTAAAAACTAAATATCTCTTTTGAATAAAGCTGTCATCAACTGTTCACACTAAAAATCACGGATACAGGTAAACAGCTTACACTTTTCATTAATAACACAGCTTGATAAAATTAAAAATATGATTCTAAAACACCACATCCTATCCACAGTTTTGTAAGCATCTAATATAGCAGCAAGAGTTCGTAAGCAGTAATTTTATTAGATTATTCTTGACCTGACGCACGATTGTTATATTATTCAGTCACTAACAACATTTTACAAATAAGATTGATGCTCCACGTTCAACATCAAACATAATGGAGGTGCTTATGAGTACTGTAGGTTCACAAATACAAGAAAAGATTACTGAGCTTTACCCTGAAATCAACAAGTTCGGGATTAAAATTTCAACAGAATTCAGTGATGAAAAGAATGAATGGTTAGTTACTATGACCAAGGGCGAGCAAACTCTGTCCACCCACATTGAGAACGCGGATGCCTTAAGGTGCATTGAAGGTGAAAAGTGTGTCTATTTCGGACACCAATTAATGGGATTCATAGACGCATACTGCTCAGGAAGTGAGGCCTGTAAGGTATAATTAGCGTCAGAACTATAAAAAAAGGGGTAGAACTGGAATTCCAGATCTACCCCTTTTTAATGTTAATTAACTTTTAAACTATTTCACTTCCCGAGCCTGCTCAAGGTTGCCAATACCTTTGCCTTCGTAATCCTTACCCTTAAGGTTAGCGACAAGAAGCTTAGTCAGAACACCTTTAGGCCCTAGCTCCAAGAAGCTTGTTGCTCCGGCTTCATACTGGTTAGCAATAATTTCAATCCAGCGCACAGATGAAGTCATCTGCGAACACATGATTTCTTTAATTTTTTCGGCATTCTTTTCAGTAGCAGCAGTCGCGTTGAAATATACAGGGAATGCGGGGCTGTTCCAGTCCATTTTCTGTAAGTATCCAGCGAATTCATCCGCAGCTTCCTGAATTAGTGGGCTGTGAAATGCTCCGCTTACAGGTAAAAGAATGGCGCGGCCTTTTTTCCCTTTAATCACGGCTCCGGCAGCATCAAGAGCTGCTTTTTCACCGCTGATTACGTACTGAGCAGGGGAATTGTAATTTGCAATTCGAAGCTCTTTGCCTGATTCACTTATGGCAACTTCTACAGCTTCTTCAACATCACTCTGAGCAAGTTTAAGAACAGCAGCCATGCCGTGATCTGCATTTGCAACCTGTGACATAAGCTTACCGCGAAGGGATACCGCTTTTAAAGTATCTTTAATGCTAAGAATTCCAGATGCACCTAAAGACGCAAACTCGCCAAGGCTGTGCCCTGCTGTTGCGATAGGTTTAATACTATCTTTGAGGTAAAGCCAGATAGATAGGTTTACTACTGTGAGCGCAGGCTGAAGAGCATCAGTTTTTGCCATATCAGCTGGAGAACCCGCCCAATAAATTTCTCTAAGAGCTTGTCCGCTCTCAGCTTCAGCAAATTTCCACAAATCCATCGCAGGCGCCCATGACTCTGCGAGATCACGACCCATTTCTAGTTCCTGTGATCCTTGGCCGGGGAAAAGTATAGAAAGATTAGACATTTAAACTCCTTTTTTTCATAAGTAAAACACGGTATATTCACCGCCACTAAATTATATTTATCACTAAAAATTGTTCTGACTAAAAATTAATATCCTAAAGCAGCTTATAAAAAGCAAATTTAGTTAGTCAACTCAAGTTCTATTTTTGAAAAAAAACTATAAACTGGTATTGATTTAAAAAAAACGGCTGCTAATAATTGCTGTATTTATGTTGCTTTTTTCTTATTTCATACTCTAAATACTCAATAAATAACTCTTTTGCAGGGACTTTCTGCTCATCATCAGTAAAAAGTGAAAGAGTATGTACAGGCAAGGTTGGAAACCCGTAACTAAGCGGAGCCTGACGAACTTCACTACCCAAAGCCCCCAAAGGAAGTACAGAAAATCCCATTCCAGCTTGAACCGCAGCTTGAATGCTGTGAACTGACGTTCCGGTAAACAACACTTCCCAGTCGCGGCCTGATTGTTCCAACATGTCAATCGCCACCTTACGAAAACCACACGGGGCAGGCAGCAAAGCAAGAGGCACAGGATCTCTTTCCGGTAATTCAATATCCCGCCCGCTTACCCATACCAACGGTTCTTGCGCTATAATACGGTTTGGACTTGATTTAGGTCCCGCTCCGGCCACAACCAGATCTAATTCTCCACGCTCGTAAAGTGGAATAAGGTTAATTCCGAATCCAGTTTTAACTTCAAGATGAACTGCCGGATAATATTTTCTAAACTTGCTGAGCAATGTCGGGAGCAAATCAGGAATAAAATATTCTGCCAAGCCAACCCTTAAGTTACCAGAAACCTTTGGCTCGCACAGACGTAAAACCGCTTCATCATGGTCTGCCAATATCCTCCGGGCATACTTCATCAACACCTCGCCCTCTAATGTGAGAGAAAGATTTTTGCGAGTTCTGTAAAACACAGAACTCCCCAATTTATCCTCAAGCCTTTTTATTTTAACGCTTACGCCTGATTGAGTTAAACCAATTGTTTCACCAGCTTTGGTAAAACTTTCAGTCTGCGCAACAGCTACAAAACAACGAAGCATATCTATTTCAAGTAGTATTGATGTCATGCAGCATGATAATAAGTCATACTAAAGATGACAACTATTAATTTGCGTCATGAGTGAATTGGACTTAAATAGTTTCTAAGTAATCTGCACGAGTCGCGCATTTGACTTAGTAATAAATCAACTTTTTTATATCGGAGAAAAAAATGAACGAAGTAATAAATAACATGTTTGAACGCCGCACAATCAGAAAATATACCGATGAAACAGTTACCGATGAAACTCTTGAGCAGCTATATAAGGTCATGGAAAGCACTCAGTCATGGGCGAATACTCAGTGCTGGGAAGTGGTGAATGTTGTTGATCCTGAAATTAGAGAACAGTTGCAAGCAACTTTGCCAAAGCAAAACCCAGCCTACCGTGCCACCGTTGATGCTCCAGTGCTTTTTGCTCTGTGCGCCAAAAAAGGAACATCAGGGATGATTGGGGACTCAATGCCGACCATCCATGCAGATTGGTACATGTATGACCTAGGTCTCATGACACAAAATTTATGCTTAGCGGCTCATTCACTAGGGCTTGGAACTGTTGTCGTAGGCTGGTTCGATCACAATAAGTGCAATGAAATTCTTAATGTCCCTGAAGGCACAGAAATAGTCAGCATAATCCCTATGGGGTATCGCAACCAGAAAGGAGCTATGCCTAAGCATAAGCCATTCGCATCTTTTGTACACACTGACAAATTCTAGACATAATCCACCTTATCAAATAGCAAAATGAAACGGCTTGAAAGGAAAACCTTTCAGGCCGTTTTTTCATAAAATAAAATAGTGGATAGCGCAGACAAAAAAACTTTATAAAAACTATTTACCTAAAACTTCCGCAACCTTCGATTCAAGCTCTTCTTTATCGATAGGCTTAACGCAATACTCATTAGCACCGTGCTTGACTGAAGCACGCGCAGTTTCAAGAGTAGGGTAACCAGTGAGCATAATCACTTTAATATCCGGTGCTTTTTCTTTCATAAGTTCAAGAACTTCCACTCCGGTCATCTTCTTGAGCTTAATATCTAAAATGGCCAAATCAACTTTATTGGTCGCGACATAGCTTATTGCCTCTTCTTCCTCAGAAAAAACCGCAACCTCATGCCCTTTACGCTCAAGAATTCGTTTAAGAAGAATTCCAGCGTCTATGACGTCATCAAGAACCAGAATATTTGCCATGATTATTGCTCCTTAAAAATCTGGTGAATAACTTACCACAACCAACGGTTACTTCTGCCATTCTAGCCAAGTCATCGGTAAGCCGTTTGGATTGGCCTTTGCGTAATCATAAAATTTGCGGATAAAATTCTGCCTTTCATGGCCAATCTCAATTTTCCATTCTTTATCAGTAGAAACTTTTCCCAGCAAACCTGACCCTCCGATCATTTTTTGACGAGCAGCCAGCGTTCCTAAATCAAGCTTATTCGCATTTCTAAGCATATCATACATAAGCATAAAGGTCGTTGTGCGCCCTTTTCCTGCACGGCAGTGAAAATGTAACCAGACATCAGATTTCAGATTACGTACAAATTTTACAAACCTTTCTACAGCAACATCAGGCGGTCTCAGGTGGTCCGTACAAGCTATCCTGATATAACCTACTCCGCGTGCCCCCATCAATTCATGTTCAGAATAGACCGTATGCGGCTTTAACTGATATTTTTTATCAACTTTGAACCCGCCATCATCATTTTTAATAATATTCATGCCGAGCTGAATTTCTTTTTGCGCACCAAGTAAAGACAAGGCTTCCTGCTCGCCGCTAGTAACTTGCGCTGAATCAAGTCCCTTGTTTCCGGAATCCCGATAGCTGAACCAACAAACCGCTGCCCCGTTAAGGTTGCCATGGAATTCCTGTCGCAAATCCACCACAGTAACAGTGGCAGGAAGGTTGCTGCGCATCACATCAAACTGATCTGCTGAAAACTGACCGCTACCGGATATTTTAAGAGTGTCCAGCCCGGTCCGCGAAGGCGAATCTGTACTATTTTTAAATGGAAAAGCTGAGGTGCGAAAATTTCGAGGGAGATTTTCTACAGCCGGAGCATCAAGAATTAAAACGGAATCATCGGCGAATGAGTTTGAATTAAATATCAATAAAATTACAAAAGAAGCCAATATCAGCTTAAATATATCATCCAATATTCGGGTCTTAATTGGGAAAAATATTTTAGCTGACATCACAAACCTTCCTTCTTGAAGTGAAAAATCTATAAATTACTTCCAATCCACATGAAATCCCGAACATACCTGCCAACACCCAAAGATGATGTCTATTTACTGGATCAGACCAAACTTGCAGACAAATGGAAACCAGCGCTCCGATGCAAAGCAAAAAGGCGATACCAGATATTATTTTACTGCTTCCTGTTTTTTCAGCAAGCTTGATATTGGCTGCGTTCACTGCAGCAAATACCAACAAAAAGCCGGAACTTGCCATGGTCGAAATAGCCCGCAGATCAACAAGATTCGCAATAAACAATGTACATGTTGAAATAAGGATTAACCCTAGTACAGGTTGCCCCATGAACATGTTTTCCAGAAAATGGGGGGCCTCATCTTCCTCAGCCATTGTATAGGTAATTCTGGAAGCACAATAAAAAGTAGCGTTTATAGCGGAAGCGGTAGCAAGAAGTGCGGCAACAGCGATCATGGTAAATCCAGTCGCACCGCAAACTTTGCGCGCTGCAGCGGCCAATGCGTAATCTGAAAAAGATTGAAGCTCTTCAGGGCTCATTACTCCAAGACAAGCTACAGCTATTAAAATGTATAGAGCTACTACTACAATTACTGATGTATAATGTGCCGCTGGTAAAATTTTAGCACGATTTGGAACATCCGGAGCTGCGTTTGAAATAAGTTCAAAACCCTCGTAATTCACAAAAATTATCATTGCCCCGGCAATCATCTCTAATGGCGGAACCCAAGTGGGAGGAGACATTGCCTCATAATTAATGCCCGTATAAAATGCAGCTCCGACAAACATAAAAAGAATTATCATTTTCAAAGCATTAATAAGATTCTCAGTTTTTAATACTTTTTCAGCTGCGGTAATATTTAAAACAGTGAGACCAATAAGTGCACCAGAGAGCAGAATGTGCTGAGCAAACTTTTGATCCTCGACCGGAAAGAAACTAGCTCCATAACCTCCAAAAGCATATGCATAGAGCGACAGAACCACTACATAACTAAGCAAAAGAAGATTATTCAAACTGCCGGAAAATAGTCCGTGTCCGAACGCTCTATTAATAAACGAGACAGTCCCGCCGCGACTCGGAAATGCAACGGAAAGCTTTGCATATGAATAAGAAGTTGAAAGAGCGACAATTCCGCCAACAAGAAAAGCAATCGGCATAGATCCTCTTGCCAGCCCCGCAGAAAGACCGAGCACAGCAAAAATTGCTCCGCCAACCATACCACCTATTCCAATAGAAACAGCCGATACAAAACCTACGGTTTCCTTACTTCCACTCTTTACTTCTTTCGCCATCTATAAATCTCCTAAAAATATCAATATATTACCAGAACAACAATCGCACCTCTCCATATGAAAAACAAGTTTTTACAATTTTAAACTCAGGTTATTAGCGTATGGACAATTCTCTAATTGTATTTTATGCGGGTCGGTATTCTTGCGTTTAACATTTTAATACACATAATTTTTCGTGTTCCGCAGAATATATACTAAATAAGTTATCTTTTCTTGAAAGGAGTTCTAACTAAAATGGAAAAAAGAGAAACATGGGGTTCACGGTCCGGCTTTATTTTAGCCGCTGTAGGATCTGCAATCGGCCTGGGTAACATTTGGCGCTTTCCTTACATGGTTTATGAAAACGGAGGCGGAGCGTTTCTTATTCCTTATTTTGTCGCCATGCTTGCCGCTGGTATTCCATTCATGATTCTTGAATTTGGGCTTGGGCAAAAATTTAGAGGATCAGCTCCCAAAATATTTTCTTCTATTTCCAAACGCTGGGAATGGCTTGGATGGTGGCAGGTAACGGTCGCCTTCATCATCGACACCTACTATGTAGTAGTAATTGCATGGGCTATGAACTATTTGCTACTGGCATTTACTCAGGGCTGGGGAGCATCACCGAAGGAATTCTTCTACGGAGATTTCTTAAATCTTACAAATTCACCGACAAATCTCGGGAATATTCAGTGGGGCATTCTGGCCGCTACTGCTACTGCATGGTTTTGTACTTTCCTTGCTATTTTTACCGGAGTTAAAAAAGGTATTGAAAGAGCTAACAAAATATTCATGCCACTCCTTTTCATACTGGTTTTCATATTCATCGCTCGTGGGCTTATGCTTCCCGGTGCCATGGACGGCCTCAATTGGTTATTTAAACCAGACTTTTCCGCTCTGCTGAAAGGTAAAGTATGGGCAGCCGCATTCGGTCAGATTTTCTTCAGCCTCTCCATCGGCTTCGCAATTATGCTGGCCTACTCTAGTTATCTTCCAAAAAAATCAGATATCACCAACAACGCCTGCATGACTGTATTCATCAACTGTGGATTCAGCATACTTTCAGGTATCATGATCTTCAGTGTTTTAGGTTACATGGCTCTGCAACAGGGCGTTCCTGTTAGTGAAGTAGCTGGCAAAGGTGTTGGCTTGGCCTTCATAACTCTGCCTACAGCAATTAACCTGATGCCTGCTCCGGTCTTCTTCGGTGTTATGTTCTTCTTAGCACTTGTTGTAGCCGGACTATCTTCCATGATATCCATCACCGAAGCTGTGGTTTCTGCGATTATTGATAAATTGCACACTAGTCGCGAAAAAGCCGCTACCATATTCTGCGCAGTTGGTTTCTTAGTCAGTGTAGTATTCACCACAGGTGGCGGACTTCTGTTGCTTGATATTGTCGACCATTTCGTAAACAACTTTGGAATTCTAATCGGCGGATTTATTGAGATCATCTTTATCGCATGGTTCTGCGATCTTGAAGGTCTGCGACTGCACATTAACAGCACCTCCGAGTTCAAAGTCGGCGGAGCATGGAAAGCTTCCCTGCGCTTCATTGTTCCAACGATGCTCGGATTTATGGTTATTACCAACTTTATTGGTGATATTCAGACAAATTACGGTGGTTACTCCAACACTGCCATCATGATGTTTGGCTGGGCAACTCTATTTATATGTTCAATATTCTCAATGATATTTACACGTAAAGATTACGCCTTTCAAAAATATTCCGAAAACACCAGCTTCCTCAGAAGGAGATAGACAATGACTACAGGCGCAATAATCATGATGGTTTTCGGTCTAGTTATCACTTGGGGCGGCGCAATAGTTTGTTTCAGAATCGCTCTTAAAAACAAATAGTACCCATTCATAAATACAAGCAAAAAGGCCGTTCCAGATGGAACGGCCTTTTCTAATATATACTACTGAATTCTTCAGATTAGTTTGCTAATCCACAACAAATAAAGTTGCTCCACCTTCAGTATATGACTGATGTGCTTCTGCGTTATCCGCAACTTGATAGCTCATTCCGGGAGTCAGCGTAAACTTTCTACCATCTTCAAGTGTTGTTTCAAGCTGCCCTGCCATACAAAACAATACATGCCCTTTACTACACCAATGATCAGCTAAGTACCCAGCCGAGTACTCTACCATGCGCACCCTCATCTGATTATCAGAAGGACCGAATAAACGTGTTCGCCAGTAAGCGACACCAGTTTCTCCCTTATGCTCTGTCTTTTCGACATTATTCCAATCAGTGGTGCAAAAAGGAATCTCATCCATCTTCATATCATTCTCCCAAAATCATTACTTACGGCAGTAAAATTAACCTGCGCCTATTTCAAATTCTTGCTAACATCCTTAGCAAACTCACCAGTCATGGATATAGACTTCACTTTCTTACCGGTAAAATCAACATTTTTCATATCAACTGAAAGCCATGATAATCCTTCGTAATCACAGAAGTAATAAACTTTATTGGCAAGGTCTGAAACTGTAGTCCATAAAGTATGATCATAAAGTGTTTTACCATTTTGCACTTCTTTCGAAAATCCTTCGACAATATAAAATGCATTCATAATACGCACAGCCTGCTTAACAGCTGCTGCTCCGTTTTCACTGGGTAAAACAGATGAAGTGTACACCGCAGCGCGAACAAACCTTGATGGCGGAGTTATGTCTCCGGGAAGCCCGTGCATACCTGAACCCTGCCCGAATGGAGCGATGGATTTGCTTTTAACATCTAAAGGATGAACATTTGTTGCGGATAAATTTACGTAATTTGAAAGGTTCGTTTGATGCCAATCAAAAGTAGGTGAATTGGTAATAACACCCAGCATATTTTCATGAATATTTAGCTCACCCTTTACATATTCAACAACAACGCTTCCGCCAGATGAATCAGTAATTGAAAAATGATATGTCGGGTCTGCATCCGTACCAGCGAGAGGAGCTCCCCAGACTTGCACTGTTTTTAATGCCGCCACAGCTTCATCTACAGTTGCAAATGAGGTAAGAAGCCACACAGGAACTTCCCATGATGCCAGTGCTGGAACTCCAGACTTAGATTTCTGATATTCAGTGTATTCAGGAAGAAAGAACAGACCTACGTGAAGTCCTTTTTCATTCATACCATCCAAAACAATTGGCTGACCAAATACATTCGATCCGACCACACCGTATTTACTTTTCCAATTTATTCCTTTTACATTCTTCGGAGGCGTACTTTTATAAGCCATTCCGCGCGGAATGGTAATAACCTTTGATTCCAAAGACTCTGCCCACTCCAGAGTTCTGGCATAAACAACATCTTTATTTTTAGCTTCGAGAGTGATTCCAGTACACGCTTGTGCCGGAAAAACGGCCATAAAAGACCCCATTATTGCTAATGCGCATATTGAAACAAAAGATAAAATCAAATTCATAATATTCTCCTTATAAAAAAACTAACGAACTGTTAATATTTTTTAAGAACATATATAACCGTGCGCTCCATGGAAAGATATTTATACAATTAACCTTTACCCATCGCCCTATAAGTTAAATATCCTAAAGCACCTTGCTAAGGGCAATATTCCAGTGGTAATTATCTCTAATTGATCATTAAATTTATTAACCATAATTAAGTTGAAACTATGTCAGAATCACCTAAAAAATATATTTATTATTCCATTGCCGCTTCTATAATAACTCTGATCCTTAAATTCTGGGCATGGCACATCACTGATTCCGTGGGGCTGCTTTCAGACGCCATGGAAACAGTAGTTAATCTTGTGGCTGGAATCCTTGCTTTGGGTGCACTGACCATGGCCCTTAAACCTGCCGACCCCAACCACACCTATGGTCATGGTAAAGCTGAATATTTTTCAAGTGGGGCAGAAGGAATGCTGATTCTAATTGCCGCCGTGGGTATTATATATGCTTCTATCGATAGATTCATATCTCCCTCCGTTCCTACAAATTTAGGCTTCGGTCTAATTATAGCTATCCTATCCTCGGTGGTGAACTTTGTTACCGCCAAGATCATGCTTAAGGGAGCTAAAAAACACGATTCAATTACACTTGAAGCTGACGCCAAGCATCTTTTAACGGATGTTTGGACCTCAATAGGGCTTGTACTCGGCCTAGGTGTCATGCTCTTCACTCCGCCATCTTGGGCGATTCTTGACCCCATCATTGCCGTCATAATGGCAGGAAATATTATTTTCACCGGTTTTTATTTAATTAAAAAATCATATTCTGGATTGATGGACAACGCACTCCCACAATCTGAACTTAATATTATTGATAAAGCCATCAGAGATTCCGCTGGGCAAGAAACTATCTACCATGGACTAAGGACCCGCAAAGCAGGATCTCAAAGGTTCATCGACTTTCACCTGCTTCTACCCGGTGAAGTAACCATTAATAAATCACACACCTTATGCAATAAAATCGAATCCTGCATCAAAGATGAACTCAACAACTGCCGCGTAACAATTCACGTTGAACCTGAAGAGGATAAAGCTTCATACGATTGCGATGAAGTCGGCGGATTATGCGGATTTATGATTAAAAATAATAATTCTTAGAGATGCTCAACGTGGAAAAATTTCAAAAAGTGATTCACGAAAGAATTATTCATCACGAGCACACTGGGACCAAACTTGAAAGCGTTCTTGTGCTGCCGCAAGGGACCGGACCATTCCCCACTATTCTGCTAATTCATGAATATACAGGTTTAAATGAACCCACCTTAGAGCACGCAAGACGACTATCCCGTGCGGGTTATGCAGTATTCGCGGCAGATTTTTACGGACCAGACAACAGACCCCAAAATGTTGATGAGGCTAACAAGTTTCACCGAGTTTTCCGTGATGACCGTTTACTAATGCGAGAACGCGCAAAAGCATTCTTTGAGGCCCTTATTGCACAGCAGGAAGTGGATATTACAAGGATTGCTGGTTTAGGATTTTCGTTCGGAGGGGGCGCGGTTCTTGAACTGGCTCGTTGCGTTGATCAAGGTAATATAAATTCAGAATCCGCATTAATTGGAGCAATCAGCGTTTACGGATATTTGGACACAACTCATCCCGCAGAGCGCGGTAGAATTAAAGCTGAAGTAATCACTATCCATGTGGAAAATGATCCTGTGGTGCCCGAAAAACACGCTGAAATGTTTACCAATGAGATGGACGAAGCTGAAGTAGAATGGTCGATGATTCGTTTTAATAACGTCCAGCACGGCTTTGCAAATCCTGATAATCCAGAATTTGATTCAAATAGAGCCGAGGAAGCGTGGGATATAATTTTGAAGGCTTTGAAGGAGTGGTTTTAGCAAATATATCTAAACTACTATCAATATATTTTTTGTATTAAAAAAGCCCGTCATAATGACGGGCTTTTTTAATAGCAATATTTTTAAAGAATAAAGATCACGACAAATACTATTTAATATGCTCTTTTGCCTTCTTAATGAAAGTCTGGTCAACAGAAGCGGACATTGGAATATCTTTTTTAATCACGCCGTTCGCAATACAGAAATCAACAACTGCGCGGTATCCTTCCTCAGAAAATTGACCATCCTCAGACAGACAGCGTCTAAGAACTTTGATCAAAGGAGCGTCAATGTTTCTGCCTGGGAAGAACGGAGATACCACTTTAGCTACTTCAGCATCGCTATGTGCATTCTGCCACTTGATTGCCTTGTATACAGCATTAGTAAAGCCCTGAACAACTTCAGGATGCTCTTTAATATACTCATCGCTTACTTGAACTACAGTCGCTTGAAAAAGCTCTGATCCATAAATCTTTTTATGCTGCGCTGGGTCTGTTGCATCAACAAGGACATTCCCGCCTATTTCATCAACCTGAACAAATCTTGTGGCTCTCACGTAACCACCATCAAGATCACCTTTACTCATGGCAACAAGCTCAGCACCATAATTAAGATTTGCAAAAGTAACTTCCTTATCAGGATCAATGCCCGCATTTCTAAGAGCTGTTTTTACGAAATAATAAGGAGCAGAACCCGCCATTCCTCCGAAAACAACTTTACCTTTGAAATCTTTAATATCCTTAAGTCCAGAGCGGGAAACAAAAGTATATGGCTGGCTATCCAGAGTAGTCAGGATAACTTTACTTTCTTCACCTTTATCAAAGGCCATAAGTACTGGCTCAAATCCAATAATACAAAACTGAGCATCACCATTCAAAAGACTCATCAAAGCAACAGGACCATCCCTAAATGTAACAAACTTTGGATCAATACCTTCGTCTTTAAAATATCCAAGTTCCTGAGCCAGATAAATAGGCAACCATCCCTCACCACGTACAGCTTCAGCAAATACTACTTTTGTAAGCTCTTTTGGCTTTTCAGTATTACTGGCTTTTGCACACACAGACATCGACAAAAACATTGTCAGCATGATCACAACAACAAATGAAATTTTACTTCTAGTCATCCCTAACTCTCCTGATTTTTAATGTTAATATACAATATTCAATTATAGTTTGCGTAAAGTGGTCCACCCCCTGACCAACTCTAGCTAACAACCGTTAACAATTATTGGGCCGCCATCTAAGCAGGCGGGCCTCGCAATATTTTAACCCTTTATTAAAAAGCAAACCTATGAGCAGAAGTGTCAGAATACAGGACATAACTCGATCGACTTGATAAGTGGTGGTCGCATACTGAACCATCCAGCCAAGCCCTGCGCTTGCCCCCATATATTCGCCTACAATGGCACCTAATAATGATGCTCCTATGCCTCCACGGACACCTGTGATTATCCACGGGATACAAGACGGAAGCGTTACTTTCATAAATATTTGAAAACGGTTTGCACCCATCAATTTAATAGCTGCCACAATATTTGAATCGATAGATCTAATACCTTCAAAGGTGCTGAAAAATACGAGATAAAATACAAGAATGGCGGATAAAAAGACTTTAGATTCGATGCCCAGCCCGAACCAGAGAATAAATATTGGAGCTAAAGCAAGTTTTGGAATTCCATAAAGCGCGGAGATAATCGGTTCAAATAAATCAGCTAGCCACTTAATTCTGCCCAGCAGAACGCCGCACGAAATTCCTGCTATAGTACCGAATAAAAGCCCTAAACTAGCTTCCTTTAGTGTTATTCCTAAATGGATAAAAATTTCGCCGCTCATAATGAAATTATAGAAATCAATAAAAATAGCAGAAGGTTGGCTGGCATAAAATGTTTTAATAATCTTCATATTCGCACCTATTTCCCAAAAAATAAGTGCAGAAGCGACAATAACAAAAATTAGAATTCTGTTTCGAATTATTTCAAAATTGCTGTCGTTACTCATTATTTATCCCCTTGGAGGATTTAAGAACTTCAGCACTAAGGTCGTGCCAAATTTGTTTATGAAGTTCGATAAAACGGTCTGTAAATTTAGTTTCAACAACAGACCTAGGACGAGGTATGTTAACCTCATATTCTGATTTTATTATAGCGGGGCGAGCTGTAAGAAGGATAACCCGGTCGGAAAGTGTAATAGCTTCAGTCAAATCATGAGTGACCAGAACAATAGTTTTTTTATGTTCCTGCCAAATTTTTAAAATATCTTCCTCAAGTTCATCGCGAGTCTGGACATCAAGCCCCACAAAAGGCTCATCCATAAAAATAATATCTGGATCGTAGGCAAGAGTACGGATTACAGCCGCCCTTTTTTTCATGCCTCCTGAAAGCTCAAATGGATAACTTTTTTCAAACCCATTCAGCCCAACCTGCTTCATCAATTTTTCAGCAATTATCTTTCGTTCAGCTTTAGGAACTCCGCGCATTTCTAGCCCTATTTCGACATTTCCCTGAACAGTTCTCCACGGCAAAAGAGTATCAATCTGGGATATATAACCTAGATTGAAGTTACTTTTATCTCCGCTCTTTCCATGAAATATAATATTTCCAGAGTCAGGTTTTGAAAGGCCTGCCATAAGGCTGAGCAGTGTACTTTTCCCACAACCACTCGGGCCAACAATTGTCACGAATTCCTGATCGTAAATATCAAGGGAAATGTTATCAACAACGTGAATTTTTTCGTTACTTTTCAGTGAATGCGCTTTGCTCACATTTTCAACTGAAATAGATAAATTTTCAAGTTTATCAACCGCGCAAAATGGTTTCGTAGAACTTTCTATATTTTTTGATTTTGGGGATACTTTAGAGACTTCTAAGTGTTTAGATATTGAGGATATTTTAGATACCGGAGGTGAATAATATGCTGTTCCAAGCTGAACATCCATTTTCATGTTCATTTCATCAGCGCGGTTCATAAGCGCTTGTTTCTTTTTATCTGATTCAGTGGAATTAATGGTGCTGATTACACCTTCTACCGTCTCTACGAATGCGCTGTAAGGCAAACTTACACCAAGCTCTCCATCTTCCCATGCACAGGTGTAGCGAGTGTTTGAGCAAAGAAGTGAAACATTTATTTCCTGAGTCTGATGTGGCCGAACTGTCAGCTCAGCGCAGACTCCCTGCATTCCCATGCTTCCCATAGGCTGAACAGGTCCAAAATTATAAATATAGCCCTGAACCAGACGCATGGCCTGATTTGGATCACATATTGAAATAATTACGTGCGGAGGGGTTGTGCAGGTAGAAAGCGGACGAAGTGAGAACCCATAAATTTTATCTTTCATCAAGCAGACTTCTGCCGCTGTTTCTTTAGCGCACTGAACGTCCCTGTATAATCCCAGTGACTGGTACCTTTTTCCGGACCTAAATTCTTCGTCAACAGGAGTAAAGACGAGTGCGCGCTGAGCGCCGGGACAACTCACATGTTCAAATTTAGCTTTGCGAGCATGTCCAAGAGTCATCATTCTAACCATGGCACAATATGATGTTGGTGCCTTAATTTCCTGATCATCAGCTAAGTCATATTCACTTTGGCTGTAAAAAAAAGTAACCCCCACAAGTTGCCGTTTTAATCCGAGTGCACAACTAAGTTTTTCACTGTAAGCTTTAAAATCTATATACTTATTATAGTTCATAATTATTCATCCTCGTAAGTGAGCAACTACACGGATAATTTAAAATAAAGAAAATTAGCTTATACAAAATTAATCAATGCCATGGCCGTATCTGGTAGACATTTTCTACATGCTAAATAAAACACAATAAAAGTTATTATTTACAGTTGTTTATCACTTATAAAAATATAAAACCAATTGTTAATATGGATAGCTTGAAACATTACATATCAGCGTAGGTAATATGAGATATTCAGAATTATAATTTTAGACAAAAAGATACAGTACAAGGTGCGATAAAAGAGCTCTTTTAAGGGGCATCATATTTTGGGCAAAAAAAAGCCTCGCATTATGCGAGGCTTTATGAATTTATGTTTGATCTTTCTACCAACTATTCTTGTGAACTCGATCTTCTTTGTAACGATCTTTATATTTTTGCTCATGCACAGGCCAGCCGATTACAATAAGACTTAGCGGAATAACATTTTCCGGCAAATTAAAATTGTCGGAGAATCCTTTAACTCTTTCTTCCACGGGATAAATGCCCGTCCAAACGGCGCCTAGACCTTTTCCATGAGCAGCCAATAACAAATTCTGAGTTGCAGCGGAACAATCCTGAACCCAATATCCGGGATATTTTTCAAGGCTCAAATCCCCACAAATTATTATGGCTACTGGCGCATGCTCTGCCATTGCGGCATATTGGCTATACTCTTTAACACCGCTAAGTTTCTCGTGATCGTCAACAACTATAAACTGCCAAGGCTGAGCGTTACCCGCGCTTGGAGCAACCATTGCCGCACTTAAAAGCTCTTTTATCAATTCTTCAGATACTGGCTTATCTTCGTACTTTCTGACACTTCTTCTGGTGTGAATTGCTTCCAATACTTCCATGGTATCACGCTCCGAATTTGAAGTTATTTGAAATAATTTTGCTTAGAACTTAGCTTTTTAGCGATAAAAAAAACAAACTTTAATACTCTTTATTTGAAATATAAATCTCAATATACATTCAAATTTTGTTAGCGCAAGTGCATAAACCCAAATTTTAGAACATTCAATAACCTTTCAAACATCCATATTTAAAGAATAATTTTAATTTATATTTTTAAAAATAAAACCTTATAAAAATATTAATAATTGTCCTTGATTTTAATTCAATTTATTATATTATAAAAATAATTGTACGCCCTTACTCAGATTGATTTTGTTGTACAACCCTTTTGGCAGTGCCGGGACCCCCCTCATCCCCCCGGCACTGCCTTAATTTTTTGCATGCCGCATCTTTCTTAATCCTTGACGAACTAGGTATTGGAGTATGATTCTAAATTCTTCTTGAATCATAAACCGGAATACAATTTGACCCAGCAAGACAAAGTACAGGAATATATAAAATCACTTTTGGCTTCTCCAAATATGGGAGATCAAGTCGTTCACCATAGAGTGATTGACGGCAATACTGCTGTGTATGGTGAATCACGTCATAAATGGCCTAAGTCACTTGATGCTGTCATGAGTTTTCGCGATATTGAAAATCTTTATTCACATCAGGCCGAAGCTACCGACTACGCCAGGGCCGGAAGAAATGTTGTTGTCGCCACACCTACTGCGAGCGGTAAAACACTTACTTACAATCTTCCCGTTCTCGAGCAATGTTTGCGAGATCCAGATAGCCATGCCTTATATCTTTTTCCGCTCAAAGCATTAGCGCAGGATCAGCTCAAGACATTTAATGAGATGACCGCCCTTTTGCCTGAAAAAATCAGACCCGAAGCCGCAATTTATGATGGTGACACCACCCCGTATAAGCGCAAAAAAATACGCGATAATCCTCCTGCAGTAATTCTCACTAATCCTGAAATGCTCCACTTATCAATTCTGCCATATCACGAAAGATGGGCGCCATTTATCGCTGGACTTACTCATATTGTAGTGGATGAAGTTCATACATATCGGGGTGTGATGGGTTCACATATGGCTATGGTTTTCCGTAGATTACTTAGAATATGCAAATTTTATGGTGCTACTCCATCCTTCGTTTTTTCATCGGCAACGGTTGGTAATCCTGCTGCTCTATGCAATTCTCTAACTGGTCTTGATGTTCACGCTATAACTGAAAGCGGAGCCGCATCCGGCAAGCGTAATTTTGTTTTTTTCAATCCCGTAATAAGTCCTTCGAACGCCACTATTCAGCTCTTAAAAGCAGCGCTAGCTAGAGGATTACGCACAATTGTTTATACTCAGTCCCGCAAAATGACTGAGCTTATATCCATGTGGGTCACTGACAAGGCTGGAAAATATAAAGAGAAAATAAGCGCGTATAGAGCAGGATTTCTGCCGGAAGAAAGAAGAGAAATAGAGTCCAGAATGTCGTCTGGCGAATTGCTTGCTGTAATATCCACAAGCGCGCTTGAACTTGGAATTGATATTGGCGGACTCGATCTCTGCATTATGGTCGGATATCCCGGCTCAGTTATGGCTACTCTTCAACGTGGCGGAAGAGTTGGTAGATCCAATCAGGAATCAGCTGTTATCCTAGTCGGACAGGAAGATGCACTTGATCAATATTTCATGCGTCATCCAGAAAATTTTTTTTCACGGCCACCTGAAAATGCCGTATTGAATCCATATAATCCGGTCATTATGGAGAAGCATTTAATCTGCGCTGCATCAGAGCTAACTTTGCGCGAAGATGATTATCTCCTTAAGGATGACAAAATTAGAGATAGGGTGCTTGAACTAGAACAAGCTGGCGTACTTCTACGCAATAAACGCGGTGATGAAATATATTCCAAACGCAAACGGCCACATCGTGAAATATCCCTGCGCGGCGCAGGTAGTACCGTTCATATTCAAGATGTTGCCACTTCCGAACCAATCGGAACAATTGACGAAGTTAGAGCACATTCGGAAGCACACGAAGGCGCGGTTTATATTCATCGCGGAAATACCTATTGCATTCAAGAACTGGATTTAGCGGCAAAAATTATCAAAGCTGCGAAACAGCGAGTCGGATATTACACCCGCGCCCGTAAGAATAAATCGACAGAAATTTTAGAAGTATATTCGCAGAAAACAGTTTTCGGTATTGTTATGCGTTTTGGTAAACTAAAAGTTACCGAACAAGTAACAGGCTACGAAAAAAGGGCTGTGCGCGGCGGACAACTACTTGGTATAGTATCGCTAGATCTGCCTCCGGTTATATTTGAAACGCAAGGTTTATGGATGGAAATTTCATCTGAAATCAAGCGGAAAGCTGAGGACGATTTTATACATTTCATGGGTGGAATTCATGCTGTAGAACACGCTGCCATCGGGATACTTCCATTAATGGTATTAACGGATAGAAACGATCTCGGCGGTATTTCTACACCTATGCATGAACAGGTAGATGGACCGGCAGTATTTATTTATGATGGAATACCCGGCGGCGCGGGACTTACCATGCAAGCCTTTGAACAGGCGGAAGATCTGCTCACGCAAACCTTACAGATAGTTTTAGATTGTGAATGTGAACTTGGTTGCCCTACCTGCGTGCATTCCCCGAAATGCGGGTCCGGCAATCGTCCAATTGATAAAAGCGCGGCAATTTTCGTTCTACAAAATATGATTCACGGTGATACACCAAAAAATATTGAGGATAATAAAATGGGCCTTAGACTTTACGGCGAAGAAATAAAAAAAGAAGTAGTAGAGCCAAATAATTTTGGAGTGCTCGATGTGGAAACCAGAAGATCCGCACAAGAAGTAGGAGGCTGGAATAAAGCTGAACGCATGGGAATTTCCATCGCTGTACTATACGATTCTGAACAAGATAAATTTTTCAATTATGAACAACATCAGATACCGGAAATGATGGTCCATGTTCAAAAACTAGACCTAATAATCGGCTTTAATATTGATAGGTTTGATTATAAAGTGCTCTCTGGAGTGCATGCTTTTAATTACAAAGGATTAAACACTTTAGATCTACTAATTAAGGTCCATGAAAAGCTTGGATATCGATTGAAACTTGATAACATAGCGCAGGCAACATTAGATACAGCAAAAAGTGCTGACGGGCTTCAAGCTCTAGAATGGTGGAAAGAAGATAAGCTCGATCTTATTACAGAATATTGTACACAGGATGTTGCTGTAACAAGAGATGTTTATCTATTCGGAAAAGAGCACGGGTATGTTCTTTTTACTAATAAGGATAAGAAGATAGTGCGGTTGCCTATTGATTGGTAAAAAAATTACTACATAATAATTTTCTACCTCCAATAAAAAAAACGAACTTGTAAGGATTACTTACAAGTTCGTTTTTACTTTAATCTAATTTAGCCAGAACAACTTATCTCTTTTTACCAGATTCAAGCTTCTTCATATAATCTAATTTATACTGAACAGCATGTGGATTTGGATATGTATATAATATGCCTTCTAAAAGCTCTACTGCCTTCGTATATTCATGTTTCTGTTCATAAATATCAGCCAGCATAAATGATGCTTTAGCGTGCACATTTTCCGGCATATCTTTCATTATTATCATTTTTTTCAGCTCTAATTCAGCTCTTTCCCATGCCTGAATAAGAGTTAGAGTATGCGCCATTTCATAAAGAGCCTTCGCCTTAGTATCTGAATTTAGCGTTGTATCTGCAAGATCATTATACGTATAAATTGCTAAATCATAATTTCTCAATTTCCGAAAAGTCTGCGCTAGCAAAGTTCTGGTTGAATCAACCTGCTCAGGTGGCTGATTCGGAAATTCTAAGCTTTTTTCAAGTGCTTCCACTGCTAATTTATACTGGCCATTTCTTACATACATTTCAGCCAACTTACGTTTAAGTTCAGCTGCCAATTCTTTTTTATGACCGAATTCAAGGTACATAGCTTCTAAGAGAGAAGCACCTCTTTCAGTATCTTGGCGTACCTCAGAATCAATTTTCACTAGGTATTCCCAAGCTTCAAGCCTGTCTTTACCTTGCGGATTATTCTGAAGATATCTTTCGAAACCTTTTTCAGAATCAACATAAAAGCCGCTGATAAAATTCTGCCTAGCTTTTTCGATAGCTTCAGAACGATCACCAACAGGTTTCTCACACCCCTGAACCATAAGGATCAGGGATGCGAGAATTAATATCAACCATTGTCTCATGATTCGGTTTCGCTCTCATCAATTTCTGGCACTTCAATACCATCATCCATTACGAGATCAAATCCTACTGCATTATCATTATCGGCCATCTTAACAAGTCTTACGCCCTGAGTAGCTCTACCTACTAAGCTGACGTCTTTGACTCCAAGACGGATAATCTTATTACCAGAAGTAAGAAGCACAACTTCATCATCCGCAGATACCATGATGGAACCAAGAACCTTACCGGTCTTAGTGGTAACACGCATGCTGATGATACCTTTACCGCCTCGTGTCTGCAGGCGATGCTGTTCAATCTTGGTGCGTTTACCGTAACCGCCTTCGGATATGGTAAGGAGCTGAGTACGTTCTTCATCTCCAGTAACAACACCTGAAACAACTTCATCTTTAGGACGAAGAGCAATACCCTTCACACCGCTTGCGACGCGGCCCATGGAGCGAGCATCCTGACAGCTGAATCTGATTGAAGTTCCGTTCTTGGTAACAAGAATAGCTTCTGAATCAGCGCTGACCTGCTTGACAGTGATGAGCACATCATCCTCTTTCATTGCTACAGCGCGGATACCGGACTGTCTGCAATTACGATAAAGAGCAATGCTGGAACGTTTAATCATTCCTTTCTTGGTCACGAACAGGAAGAAGCGATCTTCTTCAAATTCACGCATAGTAAGTGCTGTTGCGATGGTTTCGTCTTTCTCCAAAGGCAACAAGTTAGCTATGTGTGCGCCACGTGCAATACGGCTAGCTTCGGGAACCTGATGTACTTTAATTTTAAACATCTTTCCTTTCGAAGTGAACAGTACCAGATACTGATGATTTGAAGTGGTCAGGAAAGTATGGATAAAGTCTCCATCCTTAGTCTGAACTCCCGCAATACCTTTTCCGCCTCGTTTCTGCTGATGATAGTTAGAAAGAGGTGTACGCTTAATGTATCCGCGTCTGGATAGGGTAATTACTGCATCATCATCAGGAATGAGATCTTCGATATCGATATCATTTGGATTCTGATCGAGAAGTACTGTTTTACGCGGTGTTGAGTAATTTTCTTTAATCTCAGTCAGTTCATCACGTATTACAGATTTAAGAACTTCTTCATTTTCCAAAATAGATTTGAAGTATTCAATCTTTTTGAGGATTTCAGCATATTCTTCAAGAATTTTTTCATGCTCAAGATTAGTAAGTCTCTGCAATCTCATGTCGAGAATAGCTTGAGCCTGTACTTTCGAAAACTCAAAACGAGCCATAAGCCCGAGTCTAGCTTCGTCACCATTGCTTGATGCTCTGATGATTTTTACAACTTCATCAATATTATCAAGAGCAATTCTCAAACCTTCTAGGATATGAGCACGCTTTTCGCATTTATCAAGGTCAAACCTTGTGCGTCTGATAATAACTTCCCTGCGATGTTCAAGGAAGAAGCTAAGTACCTGTTTCAGGTTCATGAGCATTGGTCTGTTTCCAGATACTGCCATCATGTTGATACCGAAACTGGTTTCAAGCTGTGTGAATTTGTAAAGTGAATTTATGATGATATCAGCTATTGCGCCTCGTTTTAGATCAATAACAATGCGAATACCTTTACGGTCAGATTCATCACGAAGATCAGAAACACCTTCGATTCTGCCTTCACCAATCAGCAGCGCAATTTTTTCAACTAGACTGGATTTGTTAAGAGCATAAGGAATTTCGCTGACAACGATACTTTGACGACCGTTTTTAAGTTCTTCAACAGCAACAACACCGCGAATCTTAATACTTCCGCGGCCTGTTTTATACGCTTCTTCAAGTCCTTTCCCACCGAAGCAAAGAGCCGCAGTAGGAAAGTCAGGACCTTTAATGTGAACCATAAGATCATCAATTGTACACTCGGGAGCGTCCAGAAGATGCAAAGTTCCATTTAAAAGCTCACGTAAATTGTGAGGAGGAATATTTGTGGCCATACCAACTGCGATACCAGTTGTACCATTCAGCAGAAGGTTAGGAACTTTTGTAGGTAGAACAGTCGGTTCTTGCAGAGAGTTATCATAGTTGTCTCTGAAATCGACTGTATTTTTTTCAAGGTCAGCCAGGAACTCTGAACTTAACCTTGTCATTCTGGATTCAGTATAACGCATCGCAGCCGCTGCATCACCATCAATGGAACCGAAGTTACCCTGACCGTCTACAAGCGGATCGCGCATAGAAAATCCCTGCGCCATACGTACTAAAGCATCATAAACAGCAGAATCACCATGTGGGTGATACTTACCAATTACGTCACCGACGATACGGGCAGATTTTTTGTATGATCTGTTATAATGGTTTCCAAGTTCATGCATTGCGTAAAGAATACGTCTATGAACCGGCTTTAGACCATCTCTTACGTCAGGGATAGCTCGCCCTATGATGACGCTTAGAGAATACTCTAAGTACGATTTTTTAAGTTCTTCTTCGATAGTAATCTGAGCCACTGTTGTCCTCCGATTGAAAACGGAAATTAGGCTGACTTAAAACATATGTTTTTATGAGAAAACTCACACCCATATGTTTTAAATATCCTGTGTAAAATCAAATATATAATATTTATTTCTAGCAGAAACTAAATATCAAGCTCTTGGACGGCAAGAGCATTTCTTTCAATAAATTCTCTGCGCGGTTCAACGTTATCACCCATGAGATCCATGAATATTTCGTTAGCACCAACTGCGTCTTCGATAGTTACCTGCAGCATGGTTCTTTTGTCAGGATCCATTGTAGTTTCCCACAACTGCTCAGGGTTCATTTCACCCAGACCTTTGTAGCGCTGAAGATTAATGCCCTTGTAGGCTTCTTCCATGACAGCATCCAGCAAATTAAATATTCCGGTAACTTGAGTAACATTTTCGCCGCGTAACACTGCGAATTCATTACCTGCGCATTCTGTGGTGATATTGCTGTGCGTATCGTATGAATATCTGAAGAGTTTTGAATTAAAGAATTCAACAGCAAGCTTATTGCGGTTTCCATTTTCATTTTCAAAAGTAACGTAAACACGCTCTTCGCCATCATCATCTTCACGATCGATATCAACTTTAAAACCAGCTACAGCCATTTTTTCTATGAACTCAGCTGTATCTCCATCATTGAAAAATTCTGGAGTAATTTTAGAATAGTAGCTTATCAAAGCGACAAAAAGCTTATCAGCAACACCCATGTTCATTGCTTCAAATATTTTCTGCTTGATGAAACGAATATCGTCAAGAAGAGGCGTTAAAGTCTCCTGATGATATTCTTTGTCATTGCTTGCTTTGATGGTAATATCTTTTGAAACTCTTTCAATCAGCAAACTGTAAAGCTCAGCATCATCCTTAATAAATTTCTCAAATTTACCTTTGGCTATTCTGTAAAGAGGAGGCTGTGCAATGTACAAATGGCCTCGCCTAATCAGCTCTTCATACTGTCTGAAAAAGAAAGTCAAAAGAAGCGTACGAATGTGAGATCCATCAACATCAGCATCAGTCATAATTACGACTTTATGATACCTTAGTTTATCGAAATCCTTATCGTTTTCTTCCTGCCCGATCCCTATCCCCATAGCTGTGATCATGGCACGAATTTCTTTGTTACCGAGCATTTTGTCAAAGCGGGTTTTTTCGACATTCAGAATTTTACCTCTGAGTGGAAGAATCGCCTGATGTTTCGGGTTACGACCCTGCTTAGCTGAACCGCCAGCGGAATCTCCCTCAACTATGAAAAGTTCACTTTCAGAAGGGTCCTTGCTCTGACAATCGGCAAGTTTACCGGGAAGTGAATGATCAGAAAGAGCGCCCTTTCTACGAACAAGATCACGAGCCTTTCTGGCTGCGTCTCTGGCTCTTGCCGCATCAACAACTTTTTCGACTATTGCTTTAGCATCTTTGGGATTTTCCTGAAAATATGATGACAGTTTGTCGTAAACCATCGCTCCGACAATACCCGTCATTTCAGAGTTACCAAGTTTTGTTTTGGTCTGCCCTTCAAACTGCGGATCGGAAAGTTTAACACTAAGCACCGCAATCAAACCTTCACGAACATCATCACCTGAGAGCTTCTGTTTCAGCTTCTTAGGCAAATCTGAATTCTGAATATAATTATTAATAGCTCTGGTCAGCCCACCTTTAAAACCAGCAAGATGAGTTCCGCCTTCTACAGTGCGGATATTGTTGGCAAAGGTGTTGGTATTTTCTTTAAAAGCTGTGTTGTATTGCAAGGCAAGTTCAGTAACAACATTATCAACTTCTGAGTAAGCATAAACAATCTCACTAACAGCTGTCTGACCTTTGTTAAGGTCTTTGACAAACTCAATAATCCCGCCTTCAGCTTTAAAGCTTGCTTTCTCACTGGTTCTTTCATCGAGGAAATCGATTTGTAAACCTTTGTTCAGGTAAGCAAGTTCCTGAAAACGTTTTCTTAAGGTATTGAAATCATACTGATTAGTTTCAAAAATCTGCTCATCAGGTCTGAAACGGATAGTTGTTCCTGTTGTAACTGCGTCACCTATGCACTCAAGTGCGGCAGTTGGAACTCCTCGTATATACGACTGACGATACATTTTACCGTCGCGCCTTACCGTGGCCTCAAGATGTTCCGAAAGAGCGTTTACACATGACACTCCGACCCCGTGAAGGCCACCTGAGACTTTGTAGGCATCGTTATCGAACTTACCACCGGCATGAAGAACGGTCATTACGATCTCAAGAGCCGGTTTTTTTTCTTTCGGATGCATATCGACTGGAATACCACGACCGTCATCTGAAACAGTAACGCTGTTGTCCATATGAAGTTTGACTTTAATCTTTGAGCAATATCCGCCCATAGCTTCGTCAATGGAGTTATCCACAACTTCGTAAACAAGGTGATGCAGACCTCTGGTATCGGTTGAACCGATATACATGGCCGGTCTTTTTCTTACAGCTGCAAGTCCCTCAAGGACCGTGATCGAGTCGGCTGTATAAGTATCTTTATTCTGAGCCATTAAACATCTTCCTCGCTGTAGTAAGTCTCTTCCTGAACCTTCATAGGCATAACAATGACGAGATATTCGTTGTCCTCATCACCGCTTAAACCACAAGGAGCTTCAGATCCGGTCAAAGTAAAGCTAATTTTCCCAGATTGAAAATGACCGAGGATCTCGATCAGGTTCTTTGTGGGAAATGCAATACGTTCCATTTCACCGCTGAAATCAACTTCAATGGATTCTGTTGCAGTTCCAACTTCCTGTCCCTGACTGAAGAGAATAAGCTCACCAGGATTAAACATGAAAGAAGCACAACGATTGGAATCAGTGTTGAAAATAGAAATTCGGTCAAGAGCATTTGAAAGCTCTGATTTTTCTATTTTCATACGTGAGACATCATCGTCGTTAAGCTTTGACAGAAAATTTTTGTAATTTGGATACTGGTAATAGCTGAGAGGCATGCTGAAAGTTTCTTTACCATCAGCTGTTTTGAAAAATAGTCTTTTTTCGACTAGAGACATTTCAATTTCATCAGCTGTCAGCCATTTTTTAAGCTCAGCAAGATATTTCTTCTGAACGAGAATGCCATCTTCAGGAAGAATCGCATGAATGTCATCATTGAAAAATTTAAGTCTAGCGAACTGATGCCCGTTTAGACCACATGCTTCAATGTATTTTCCGTTTTCATCAGAAGAAGGGACAATGTTCATACAAGCGATTGCTTCCATGCTGTCTTCATCGCTGATGCAGAATGCGATACGCTCGATGATTTCAAGTAAGAAATCACCTGACCAGAATACAGCGCCTTCTGCTGGAAAAGTAGAAAACTTCTGAAACCAAGTTGGATCGTTTACTGGAAGTTTGTATTTTCTTGATCCCTGCTCAACCAAAATACTTGATCCATCAGGATCAGTTTTGATTACGAGTTCACCTGAAGGCAATTTTCTTACCAGTTCATAGAATGCTCTTCCCTGAACTCCAGCAAGACCCTCTTCGATAATTTCAGCTGGGTATGTTCCGCAAAATTCTAAATTAGAATCAGTGGACATAATCCGTAAACTGCCTTCCTCACTTTTCAGCCAAATTGTCCGCAAATATGCAGCTCCTGTTTTGGCTGGAATGATGCTGGCGGATTTCTGGAGTCCCTCGATCACTTCGTCCCTATTCACCTTTAAATACATTATATTCTCCTTGTAAATTTAATAAGCTTCGTTCGTATGTTTCTTACTCGCATAAAACTCTAGAAACATTGAATAATTTATAGACATTCAGTGTTGTTCAATTTGAACATATAGACACTGTTTTTTAACTTGTTCAGTTTGAAACACGTAATAGACACATATCCTTCAATTCTATCAACAGCCTTTTCAAAACCTTATCATACCTCTGTAATTCTTGTATTTTTTTAACCGAATATAGGACTGTACTGTGATCTTTGCCCCCAAAGACCCTTCCGAGTGCCGGATAGGATATTCCCAAAAGGTCTCTGCAAAGGTACATTGCAATCTGTCTTGCATGAGCCGTAATCTTGTGCCTTTTGCTACCTGTCAGGTCTGAAGGTTTGAGGTTAAAATGAGTTGAAACAGACTTGATAATAAACTCTGGAGTGAGTTTCTCCTCTGTTTTTTCTTCCGTGTTGTTCAGAATATTTTCAAAATCTCTATCATCCATATTCTTGCGTACAAGTTCTCTGAATGCAGTGAGCTTGATAAGTATACCTTGAAGATATCTGAAATCCTGAAATCTTTGAGACAGAGTTAAAATTTGATCCTTAGTCAACGGAAGCTTCTTAAGTTTACACTGTCTCTGGATGTAGTGTGCTCTTATTTCAAGGTCAGGGCGCTTGAGAGTGACTATTAAACCCCATTCCAACCTGGACTTAAGGTTAGGGTCTAAAAAGTCGTAGGAGGCTAATTTATCAGAGCAACTGAAAACCATCTGTTTTCCATTCTCGTAAAAATTATTGAAAATAGAAATAAGTTCCTGCTGGAGTTTATCGTATTTTCTAATTTGCTTAAGGTCATCAAGGAAGAAGTAGTCAAACTCAAAAAAGTAATTTCTTGCTCGGATAAGATCTCCGCCGAAACGGACAGAGTAAATATTTTGAATATCATCTATGTTTCCAAGGAAAATTTTATCGCGATTAATTTTTTTGCTTATCTCATTCGCTATAGCTTTCAGTAGGTGTGATTTACCAGAACCACTTTTACCGCAGATAATAAAAGGGTTGAAAGCTACATTTTCAACTCTGGTCACTTCTTTTGCGGAAGCCAAAGGAAAGTAATTCTTTTTACTTGTCAGGAAGTTTTCAAATGTAAATTTATGACCGAAGGGGAAATCAATTTTTTTGGTATCAGATATTTTTACGGCAGGCTGGGATCCGGAAGAGCCTTTATTTAAATACGAAACAGAAAAACCGCTTCCTAGAAAAAGTCCAAGTTGCTCTTCAAACTTATCTTGAATGCTGCTTTTGAACCATTGACCGAAAAAAGCATGTGGAAAAGTAACCATGACAAATCCTGTGTCATCGGAAACTTCGATGCTAATAGGGTCAAACCAGCGTATTAAGTCTGAATCAGAGCAAGTATTCAGAAGGTTATTTCTTAGTTCGTTTTTCACGTGATTTTTATTTTTTATACCAGTGCTATATCTAGTTGAAATTTATGTAAAAAATAATGATTTATTTTTCTCTCAAAAGCCACTCGTTCTTATACATTAAAAGAAAGCTTTAGCCAAGATAGATATGGCTCTAAAACCATTTTAAAAGGGGTTGGCTGTATAAAATTCATTTTAAAATTAAAATTGCATTAAGAGGGCTTTTAAGACACAATCTCGGTTCTTCTTAATCTTAATCAAAATGGAGTCTTTTCAATGGCGAAGACCTTTGAAGTCAATAAGACTATAAAAGAAATAAACGAGCGCATTAAAAATGGTAAAGCTGTAGTCGTCAACGCTGAAGAAATGGTCGAAATCGTCCGTTCTAAGGGCAAAGTTGAAGCAGCTAAAGAAATAGATGTTGTAACAACGGGTACTTTCTCACCCATGTGTTCTTCTGGGTTATTGTTCAATATTGGACAGGAACCGCCTACTATGAAGACTTCACAGGTGTGGTTGAACAATGTTCCATGTTATGCAGGAATTGCCGCTGCAGACTCTTATATCGGTGTTACAGAGCCTGCTGAAGATGATCCGCTTAATAAAGTTTACCCAGGTAGATTTGCTTACGGTGGCGGCCATGTAATCGAAGATTTGATTGCAGGTAAGACTGTTCGTCTTAAGGCGAAGGGATACGGGACTGACTGTTATCCTCGTAAAGAGATTGAAAAAGACATTACACTGAAAGATTTACCTAACGCCGTTATGTTTAACCCCCGTAATTGTTATCAAAATTACAATTGCGCAGTTAATATGACCAGTCGTACAATACACACGTATATGGGGCCTCTTAAAGCTAATCAGCGTAACGCAAATTACGCTACAGCCGGCCAGCTTTCACCACTTTTCAATGATCCATATTTAAAGACTATCGGTTTAGGTACACGCATCTTTTTGGCAGGAGCTAAAGGATATGTAATCGGAGCGGGAACTCAGCATGTTAAAAACCCAGCTCGTAACGAAAGAGGTATACCTCTTGGCGGGTCTGGAACTCTTATGATTAAGGGTGATTTGGAAGGCATGGACCCACGTTATTTCCGCGGGCTAAGCTTTCAGGGATATGGCTGTACAGCTTCTGTCGGTATAGGAATTCCAATTCCGATTCTTAACGAAGAAATGGCATGGTTCACCGGAGTATCTGATGCAGATATTCAGATGCCGGTAAAAGATTACGGTTACGACTATCCTAACGGGGTTGGACGTGCTCTTGCTCATGTTACTTTTGAAGAACTTAAATCAGGTGAAATAACTGTGAATGGTAAGGTTATTCCAACTGTTCCAATGACAAGTCATGTTATGTCACTTGAAATTGCTGATAAGCTCAAATCATGGATTCAGAAAGGAGATTTCCTTTTAACTGAGCCTGTTGATGAAATTGAGTCTACATAAGACAACTTAGTTTTAAGCAATTACAATTTATTCTGACTTCATAAAAAATCCAGAATATTGCACAATATAAACGTGCAGTATTCTGGATTTTTATTATTTATTACTATTACTAGTTATTCAGTCTTATCAGTATGTTGAGATGTTTATTTATCTTGAAAATCAGTTTTAATAATTATTAATTAAGTAGTAAATATTTGAGGCATAAATATAAATTTTGGCAGTACTTTTTTTCTTGCAGAATTAAATTATTACAGTCATTCTCGCTCTTCATTTTTAACTACAACCAAAATTATAATAAATGCAGTCTAAAAATATAAAAGCAGATGTGTTGTTACTCATAACAGCAATGATTTGGGGAGCCGCCTTCGTAGCTCAGAGAGTAGGTATGGACTATGTCGGTCCATTTACTTTTAATGCTGTTCGTTTTGCTCTCGGTGCGTTTGCACTTCTTCCACTCATCTACAGACTTGATAGTGAAAAAAAGAAAGACGGTACTTACAAAAAATTGGATATGAATCAGTTTTTTAAAGGCAGTATTATTGCCGGATCAGCACTATTTTTAGGGTCTACATTGCAACAGTGGGGACTTGTTTACACCACTGCTGGAAATGCTGGATTTATTACAGGTATGTATGTTGTGTTTGTCCCTATTATGGGGCTTTTCTTTAAGCAGAAAACAGGTCTTCCAACATGGGTAGGTGTCGTTCTGGCGGTAGTCGGGATGTATCTACTGAGTGTGAATGAAGGATTTAATATAGCTTTCGGTGATCTACTCGTTCTGATCAGTGCATTTTTCTGGGCCGGACATGTAATTGTAATATCGCTTATTTCTTCTAGAATTGACCCAATAAAATTTGCAAGCGGTCAATTTGTAGTATGTTCAATATTTAGTTTTATAGGCGTATTTATGGTCGAAGAAGTGACCCTGAGCGGTATATACGCCGGAGCTATTCCGATCCTTTACGGAGGGTTAATGTCCGTTGGAGTTGCGTATACTTTGCAGGTTATAGCTCAGCAAGACGCAAAACCTGCTCATGCCGCAATAATACTAAGCTTAGAGTCAGTATTTGCCGCAGTAGCAGGGTGGCTGTTGCTCGGAGAAACGCTAACAATTCAAGGTCTATTCGGTTGTGGACTGATGCTTTGCGGAATGCTTGTTTCTCAGATTAAGTCGAAATAGGATTGGGTGAGTTAATCCCACTTCTTTTTCAATAAAAACTTGTAAGAGCGAATACCGTGAATCATTTCTGCGAGCATTGCTGGTAATGATTTAAACGCGATTTTGAACGAAACGTGTTTAAGTAATTTTTGTGAATAGAATAAAGTCCAGCGCAGCCTGTTTGAATAGATAATTTCGGGGAAAATGTATTTTTGTAACCTTGGGATGTAGAATTGAGCGGGATCTTTGTTTTCGACTATGCCTTTTGCGATGGCTTCTGCGGCGTATCTTCCTGTTTGTAGCGCGTAGAATATTCCTTCCCCGAAAAGTGGCTCGACAAGTCCGGCGGCGTCACCTGCTAATATGGTTCTGCCGTAGCATGGATCTTTGATGTAGTTTCCGTATGGAAGCGGGAATCCTTGCAGTGGAATTGAGTATGGATCTTCGACGCCCTGACTTTTCAGGAAATTCATGAAGGTCTCTTTGAAATTTGTAGTACAGCGATTGAGACTGCCTATTCCTACCACAACCTTGTCTTTTGCCGGAAAAACCCAGATATAACCTGCTTTGAGGCAACCTATGTATAGTTCAGGCCATTTGACTTCGCGTGGATAATCCTTTGCATCGAAAGTTATTTCGATGGTGGACGCCATGTTTTCCCGCCATGCTTTTTTATCGTAGGGAACAAATTTGCGGACAGTGGAATTTACACCATCTGTCCCTAATAGGTATTTACCTTTGAAAATTTTATTACTTTTGGTCTTTATTTCTGCATCTTGGTAATTACAGTGGACTATTTCTTCAGAGGTAAAAATCTCGGCCCCGGCATTTGCAGCTTTTTTAAGAAGAAAGTAGTCAAAGGTTTCTCTGTTCACGAAACGGAAAGGGACTGGTGATGCACCATCTTGTATTTTTTTGTCGCGGTAATAGACTGAATATTCGGCGGATTCGTATTCGATAAGGCCTTCATCAATTATGCATTGTTCATCGCAGTCATATATTTTTTCCAGAGTTTTCATGGTCTTGTGGGTAATTAGTCCACCACAGAGTTTTTTTCTAGGGAATTCCGCCTTGTCGATAATAGCTACTTTAAAGCCTTTCTTAGCGAGGATATATGCAGCTGAAGATCCGGCTGGACCTCCTCCTGCGATAATTACATCATATTTACCTGACACTATAACTCCTGACAAAAACATATATTAAGAATAAATTTGTTCGAACATGCTTAGCTTTCATAACCCTGAGAAAGACCCTTTCGCAAGCAACACTGTAAAGATATTTAAAAATAGAAAACTATGAATAAGATTGAAGGTATTATTTTCGACTTTGATGGAACGTTGGCTGAGCTGACAATTGATTTTGATGAGATGAAAAAAAGGCTTAAAGCTTTGGGCAGGGCTTTTATAGATCCGCTACCAGAAACAGATAATCTACCAGCTCTGGAATGGGTGGATTATATTGCAAGTTGTCTTTCTATTGATGATTCTGATCTGGGAAAAGAGTTCCATACAAGGTGCAGATTCCTAATTATTTCAATGGAATTGGAAGCTGCCAGACATGGTAAATTATTTCCATTTACTCACCCTTTGCTGATTGAATTGCGACAGTCTGGAATCAAGATAGGAATCATAACACGTAATACATCATCAGCAGTTAAGACCATGCTGCCGGATATTGAAAAGCTATGCGGTTGCTTTCTTTCCCGTGAAGATGTTGAAAATGTTAAGCCGCATCCAGATCATATTCAAAAAGCACTGGGGATCATAAATCTATCTCCCGCGAATGCACTGATGGTGGGCGATCATCCTATCGATATTGAAACAGGAGAGAGAGCAGGCACCCGAACGGCGGCAGTAGCTACTGGTAGAATATCGTTTGAGGACCTGAAAAAGTCTAATCCAGATTTCATAGCAAAAGATTGCGCTGAATTAATGACTATTCTGCGAAAAGATAAATTATTATAGATCTATGATCAAATATTTTCCTGCAATGGTCGAGGAAACAAAATTATTCTAGATGTTAATAAGCGTATATTTTCTTGAACCAAGTCCAATTTCTTCTGCGTAATCCAGTCCGAAATATTTAGGTGTACTTGGGGCGAGTGCTCTGAACTTTTCATCACCGGAATTAAGGCCATTTGGTAATTTGCTCGGGTAGATAGGCGGAGCGTCATTGATCATATCAAGTGATGCCTGATCAATAGCGACAGGATCTGATGAAATCATAATGCCAAGATCAGGACAGATCGGTGTATCCGTATATCCGTGGCAATCACACTCTGGTGAAATATTCGTAAGGAAATTGATGTGAATGGCAGGTTTTTTAAAGTTATCTAAAATTGCCTTGTTATATTCAATCAGGCGGTTGGTGAACTCAACTACATCTGTCTTCCAGTCAATGATGATAGCGTCATGTTTGCAGGAAAGGAAACAGCGGCCGCAGCCAGTGCAGTTTCCAATCATTGAAATGCGGCTATTGATATCAAGTTGAAGAGCATTTGCAGCGCATTCGGAAATACAAACCTTGCATCCCGTACATTTTTCCGCGACCAGCTTTGGCCCGGTGGTGATGTGAATGTGCATTTTACCACGTTTGGAAGCACATCCCATACCGATATTTTTTATGGCCGCACCATATCCGGCAAGACCATGGCCTTTAACGTGATTAACAGTAACGAGCATGTCAGATTCCATTATTGAACCGCCGACATATGCTTCAGAAATATATTTACCTTCATAAGGAATGGTAACTTCGTGCTCGCCTTTTAATCCATCCGCAATGATAACTGGCGCACCGATATTGTTAGGATCATATCCGTGCCGTGCGGCAACAAGAGCGTGAGAAACAGATTCTCCTCTGTCGCCGACGTATAAAGTATTGGTGTCAGTGAAAAAAGGTTTAGTCCCAGATTTCAAAAGAAAATCTACAAGCGGCCGTAGATTAACAGGATTTATGTATCCGGTATTTCCGCTTTCCCCAAAGTGAACTTTAAGAGCAACAAGATCACCTTCGTCAACAATAGAATCCAGACCAGACTTACTCAATAAACGCTCAATTTTTTTACTATACGGCGCATTGGGAGTAGTTCTTAAATTCCAGAAAAATACGTCTGACATAATCTCACCTTGCTGACTCGCTAAAAAGTTTTGAAGGGGTCCAGGGGAAAACTTCTTCAAAAGTTACCCCCTGGACCAGCTGAAAGCTAATAAAACTATTTTTTATATATAGCACCAGTAGAAGCTGATGTTACGTTCTGGCTGTATCTTTTCAGGAATGCGGAAGGCATTTCTTTTTCGATAGGGGTGAATGTTTTCATTCTTTCGGCAATTTCATCATCGGTAAGAACTACGTTAATTGTACGGCCCGGGATATCAATTTTGATAACGTCTCCGGTCTGAACTATTCCGATGGTTCCGCCTGATGCTGCTTCGGGTGAAACGTGGCCGATTGCTGCGCCGCGAGTTCCGCCACTGAAACGACCATCTGTGATGAGAGCAACGTCTGCGCCAAGTCCCATTCCAGCTATTGCGGATGTTGGGGTTAGCATTTCGCGCATACCCGGTCCGCCTTTTGGTCCTTCATAAAGAATAACGATTGCATCGTCTTTTACAATTTCTCCGCCAAGAATTGCTTCAACAGCTTCTTCTTCTGAGTTGTAGACCTTTGCGTTGCTTGTTTTTACCATCATTTCTGGAGCAACTGCAGACTGTTTAACAACACAACCTTCTGTAGCTATGTTACCGAAAAGAATAGCGATTCCACCTTCGTTACTATAAGGATTGTCGATTGGACGAATTACTTCGTGGTCTTTTACAGATGCATTCAATTCTTTAAGATTCTCGCCGATTGTTTTACCTGTGACAGTCATGGCATCAAGTTCAATGCGGCCTGACTTTGCAAGTTCTGCAAGCGCTGCCTGAATTCCGCCAGCGTCATGTAAATCCTGAATATGGTGAGGACCAGCTGGTGAAAGTTTACACAGATTTGGTGTGTTGCGGCTGATTTTATCAAATATGGTAAGATCAAGCTTTAAGCCTGCTTCATCAAAAATAGCTGGAAGATGGAGCACTGTGTTTGTTGAACAACCAAGTGCCATGTCCATTGTTACTGCGTTTGTAAGGGATTTTTCTGTTACAATATCGCGTGGTTTGATATCTTTTGCGAGCAGATCCATTACGCGTGTACCGGCTCTTTTTGCGAGACGGATACGGTCAGCCATTACAGCTGGAATTGTTCCGTTACCAGGTAATGCAAGTCCGATTGTTTCAGAGAGGCAGTTCATGGAGTTGGCTGTGAACATACCTGAACATGATCCGCAAGTAGGACATGCGCTTTGCTCAAGGGATGTAAGCTCACCTTCAGTCATAGTGCCGGACTTAACCTGTCCTACGCCTTCGAATACGGTGATGAGGTCAACTTTTTTGCCGTCTTTTTTGCCGGCAAGCATTGCCCCGCCACTAACGATAACGGTCGGAATATTCAGCCTAAGAGCCGCCATGAGCATTCCCGGAACGACTTTGTCGCAGTTAGGAACGAGCACTAATGCATCAAAAGGATGAGCAGTAGCCATGATTTCAATGGAGTCAGCAATAATTTCTCTGCTCGGCAAGGAGTAGCGCATTCCGGCATGGTTCATCGCCAGTCCGTCACATACGCCGATTGCAGGGAATTCCATTGGAACACCACCAGCTAAACGAACGCCGTCTTTAACGCCTTTAACTATTGTATGTAGATGTACGTGGCCCGGAATAATTTCATTCGCAGAGTTACATACACCGATAAGCGGTCTGTGCATTTCGTCTTCTGAAAGACCTAATGCATATAATAATGAACGGTGAGGAGCTTTTTCCAGCCCGCCTGTCATTTTTTTACTTCTCATTTTATGTTTCCTTTTTATTTGTATGCCTCCGGCGGCTCAAACCCTTTTGGAAAAAGGGTTCAAGGCTCCCAAAACTTTTTATCGGGGGGGGGGGCAAGGTTTAATAAATTTAATTCGATCTTCTGAATAAACCCCAACTAAGGTTTCCAAAGGGGATTATCCCCTTTGGTGGGGATGCAAGGGGCAAAGCCCCTGCCCGCCAGCGGCATTCTTAGCCACGAACAGCTACGAAACTGCTGAACATTCCTATTAGGGTTACTGCTCCGATTAGTGCCATGCATTGGTCGGGCGGTAGGAATGTAAGTTTCATGAATAGCGGCGGAAAATTCAATACGTCTTCGAAAAATCTTTGCGCAGCGTAGAGTGTTCCCAGAGCTATGGAGCTTCCTGTTAACCCTAAGAGTGCGCCTCCTGTCAGGAGCGGCAGGCGGATAAACCATTGCTTTGCGCCGACTAAGTATAGAATTTCAATTTCGTCTTTGCGGGTCATTAGAGAAAGACGGATGGTATTTCCAACTACAAGGGCAACAACCAAGCCTAGAAATCCAATTATAGGCCATATTACGGATCGTGTGAGTCCTATCCAGCCTTTGGCTAAGTCTATTTGCAGAGGGTTGTAGTGAACCTTGTCTACGTAAGGCAGTTCTTTAAGTCTGCTAAGTAAATCCGTGGCCCATCTATCGTTTTCTACTCCTGCCTCAACGGAAAAGGCAAGTAGCGCTGTGGGCTGAAGTGGATTGTTTTGTTCTTTCATCCATGCAAAATCGTCTTCACCGTTTAACGCTTCAGATAGATGTTTAAGTGCATCGTCTGGAGTGAAGGTGCGGATTTCTTTTAAGCCATCAAGTTTTGATAGTGTTTTCCATTGTCTTTTGTAGACTTCAGCGGCTGTACCGGACTGCCAGAAAATCTGCATTTGGACTTGCCCTCTGGTTTTGAGCAATTCCTGATTAACGTTATGCAGAGTGAACATGAAAAGTCCGGCAAGTAGCGAAACCATGGTTACTGCAACGAGCGTGAAAAGATTTGCCCACGGATGCAGACCGAGATCGCGTATTCCTCTGCCTATCAGTCTAAAAATAAGAGAAATCATGAAGCTATCTCCGAAAGTATATGTTCCGGTGGTTCGCAAATTTGTCCGCCCTCAAGGTGGATTATTTTAGCGTCCGGTACGGTGCGGAGTATTTCACGGCTGTGAGTTGCCATTATGATTGTCGTACCGTGGGTGTGAAATTGTTTAAAGACATCCATCAGGTGCATGGAAAGATCAAAATCAAGATTACCAGTAGGTTCATCTGCAAGGATCAGCTTGGGGTTCACTACCATTGACCTGGCAATAGCTACTCTTTGCTGCTCTCCGCCTGAAAGTTTGTGGCATTTTGTGTAAGTCTTATTTTCGAGACCAAGAGCGCGGATGATAGCGCGTACTCTTTTATCAATTGTGGACTTTGCCATGCTTCTCACGGTTAAAGCTAAAGCTACATTTTCATATACAGAACGGTTAGGTAAAATTTTAAAATCCTGAAAAACAACGCCTAATTCGCGTCGTAAATCTGGAATTTGTTTGCGTTTCAAATTATGTAAATCATATCCAGCGACAGTTGCCTGGCCTCTTTTTACGGGAAGAGCGCCATATAATAAGCGCATAAGTGTAGTTTTACCTGCTCCGGAATGTCCGGTCAGGAATATGAAGTCCCCTTTTTCTACATGCAGGGAAATATCTTTCAGTGCCCAGTTAGAACCGAAGCTGTATGATAAGCGATTAAGATGAATCATATTAAATTTCTATTTTATTATTTAGAAGGCTAGAACTTTACGTCCAATTTCTGCCCTTCAGAGGTAGTGCAAGAACCTGTTCCACCGGATTCAAATCCCTTGGATAGGTTATTTACCTTGAAGACACACTCCATGCTTTCTCCGCTATTGCTGAACAAAGTAAGGGATTTGTCTGAGCTTTTGGTAGTACCGCGGTAAATGGTTCCGTCTGGAAGTTCAGATACAATATTATATGACTTCAGGCCGGGATCTCTTGTGGCGGACATTTCCGCAGCTCCAAGAATTTCTCCGCTTGAAGTTACATTCCCGTTCATTGGGACAATTGAGCATGCGGTGATGGTCATGAGCAAAGCCATTAAAAGAAATATTCTACAGGTCATTGTGATCTCCTTATTTATAGATAGTAGCAGGGGTGAAGATGATTTGCAAAAAGCATTGTTTCGGTAAACGGATGTAAAATAGCAGTGGAAAGCAATAAATTTTCCATAGAGAGATTTACGTTCGAACATTTTTACATTAGAATCCTAGGGCGATATACGTATAGTCTGTCTCAAATTTGTAATACAGTAGTTTGCAAATTTAAAAAGGCAATCGGTATTCGGTCATGGATATGTCAGCTGTCCCCAGTATCAGAGGGATAAAAGCACGTCTTTGGTCGGGGAATAACATATAACTGAAGCAGCAGGAAAGAGATATGAAAATTTCTGAAAGACTCATGAGAGCAAAGCCGTCAGCAACTTTGGCAGTGAATGCAAAAGCACAAGAACTTCGCGCACAGGGTAAAGAAATTGTAAGCCTTGCAGTTGGCGAACCTGATTTCCAGACACCACAGCACGTATGTGATGCTATGAAAAAAGCTGTTGATGATGGTTTCACTCGTTATACCCCGGTTCCGGGTATCCCTGAATTGCGTAAAGCTGTTGCAGGATATTACGATAGATTTTACGGCGTTACAGCTACACAAGACAACGTGATTGTTAGTAACGGCGGAAAGCATTCACTATACAATCTTTTCATGGCTCTGATCGATCCAGGCGATGAAGTTTTAATCCCCGCACCATACTGGGTGAGTTATCCTGCTATGGTAGAACTTGCAGAAGGAAAACCTGTAATTGTATCCACAAAAGCAGCGAATGATTTTCTTGCTCAAATTAAAGATCTTGAAGCAGCCACCACTTCTAAAACTAAAGTTCTCATTTTAAATACACCTTCTAACCCTACTGGTTGTCATTATCCTCAGGCTCAGCTTGATGAGATTGCTAACTGGGCTAGAAGTAAAGGTATTTTCATCATTTCAGATGAAGTGTATGACAGACTAGTTTATGCACCGGCCAGCTATTCAACTCTTTCTACTTTTTGGGAAAAATACCCTGAAGATGTAGCAATCGTCGGCGCGCTTTCAAAAAGTTTCTGCATGACCGGTTGGCGTATCGGTACAACACTTGCCCACCCTGACTTGGTTAAAGCGATGATTAAAATTCAGGGGCAGTCAACTTCCAACGTTAACTCAATGGCTCAGAAAGCTGCGCTTGCAGCTTTCGAAGGTCCTTGGGATCTCGTTGATGAAATGAAAGTTGCTTTCGAGAGACGCAGAGATATTGCGTACGATATAATTACTTCATGGCCGGGCGTTATTTGTCCTAAGCCTGATGGGGCATTCTACTTGTTCCCTGTTTTGGATACTTTCTTTGATGAAGAAACTCCTGATTCAGCTTCTATGTGTACTAAAATATTGGAAGAAGCCGGAGTAGCACTTGTGCCTGGCTCTGCTTTCGGTGATGATCGCTGTATCCGCTTTTCCTATGCTCTTGATGATGAAGTTCTTAAAACTTCACTGGAAAAGATAGGGAAAGTGTTGATGAAAAAATAAAATGTTCGTAAAGATAGTCATATTTGATTAGTAATAGGATCTTACCTCTCCCGGAAATAAGTTTTTATTTCCGGGAGAGGATTACGAACCCATAATTTTGGAGATCGAGTATGGCAACGAACATCATAGATTGGACAGACAGTTGGCAGGATAAGCTTGATATAAAAGCACAGACCGAATCCGCAGATGCAATATCCGCAAGATTCTGTGAAGAGGTTGCTGAAGGTAAATTACCATTTTGTTCCATGCCCTATATGGCGGAACTTCTGCACGATCTTGATGGCCTTGAAAATTATGTTCAAGGGTTCGATCACATGCTCTTACTCGGAATTGGGGGGTCAGCCCTTGGTGCCAGAGCATTACAAAAAGCATTTTTTCCCGCACAGGATCAGCCTTGCCATAAAGGCCCTTGGCTCTGGATAGGCGATAACGTCTGCGCCAAGACACTAGATTCATATCTCGAAAAACTCCCTCTCGAAAAAACACTCGTTGCAGTTGTTTCCAAATCTGGCGGAACAATTGAAACTATCAGCCAATATTTTTTGATTCGTAAGCGCATGCAGGAAAAGCTCGGCGAAAAGTGGAACAACAATTTCCTTTTCGTAACCGACAAAGAGAACGGATTTTTGCGCGAACAAGCAAATGAGCTTTCCATTCGCACTCTGGAAGTTCCAGATAACCTAGGCGGAAGATATTCCATACTATCCGCTGTAGGGTTACTCCCTGCCATGTTTATGAAGATGGATTACCGCTCATTAGTAGAAGGCGCGGCAGAAATCCTATCGCCCCTAGCTTCACCCAACCTAACTACCGAAGCTCTTATAGAGCACCCTTCATATAAATTAGCCTGCTGGAATGCAGCCTTGATGGAAAAAGGATATAACGAACTAATATTCTTCTCATATATTCCGCAATGGGCCTGTTTCGGCCAATGGTTCGCCCAGCTCTGGGCTGAAAGCTTAGGCAAAGAAGGCAAAGGCAGTCAGCCCATTCCCGCAGTCGGTGCAACAGATCAGCACTCCGTAAACCAAATGTTCCTAGACGGGCCACGGAATAAAGCTTGTATGTTCCTAACCTGCGATTCCTTACCGGATGGCGAAGAAATTCCCCAAAATATTCCCGATAATTTTGGATATATCAAAGGTAAAAATTTCGGTGAACTAATTCACGCAGAAGGATTAGGAACCAAAATGGCCCTATCCGCCAACAGTGTGCCGTTAATCGAATTAAAAATGGCCGCAGATTCAGAAGAATCAGCAGGGCGCCTTATGGGATTACTAATGGCCACAACAATATTCACAGGATGGCTAATTGGAATTAACCCAATCGACCAACCAGCAGTAGAACTAGGTAAACGGCTCGCCAAAGCGCGTCTCGGAGCAGACGGCCTAAAAGAAGAAAAAGCCGACCTCGAAGCTTTTTTATGTAACACACGAGTAGAGCAGAAATTTTAGGTTGGTTATGCCTCCGGCGGCTTAAACCCTTTTGGGAAAAGGGTTTAAGAATCCCAAAACTTTTTATCGGGTTGGGGTTTGAAGAGATTGGTCTTTTTTGAGTTAGTATTATTTTTAAAAGTAACAGATCGGTCATTCATATTTGTGAGTGACCGATTTGATTTTGTTGCATAAGCCTTATAAAGAATATTTAAACGGTAGTTATTTCCAAATTCTACCTATTTTAACCCGTTAAAAAGTTTTGGGAGATTCTTAAGAACCTTTTTCCAAAAAGGTTCTTAAGCCGCCGGAGGCATAACCCCACCGCACTCTCTTATACGGAGCATACTTGGATTCTAAACCTAAAGATCCACAGAATCAGTCTTTTCAGTTGGTAAAGCTGCTGTCATGGACATTGTTGGTGGTTATTGTTGCGAGTAGTTTGGGCCTGTCTGTTTTTTTGGCTAAACATGCTGATGAGACTCTTTTGGAAAAGCAGAAAGAGTTTTCGTTATTGCAGGCTGAAAATTTGAATCACCAAATATATCGTCGTTTTATTTTGCCTACTATTATTGGGTACGGTAAAATCGGCTTAAAAAATGAAGAGCAGATGGACCGTTTGGATCAGGTTGTTCGTTCTACTATTCATAGCTTTAAGGTCAATGAAGTAAGGATTTATGATCCGGGCCTTATGGTTTCGTATTCTTTGGATAAAACGAATATTGGTAAAGATAATTTGGGTGGAGAATTCATTAAAAAGGTTATGGAGACGGGCGAGCCTAAATATGAATTTATTAGCAAGAAATCCGCGATTGGGGCAATTTTTGATTTAAATATGCGGCCCGGGACAATGCTTTTGAAGATTGTTTATCCTTTGCGTTCAGAGAAGAGCCTAAACATTGAAGAAAATATTATCATGGGCGCGCTGGTTCTTACTCAAGACATTACTGAGGATTATCAGTCTGTTATTAACTTTGAAAGGTTGATTCTTTTTACTTCATGTTTTTCCGCGCTGATTTTGTTTGCTACTATTATGGCTATTGTTAAGCGTGCTGATATTATCAATGCGCAGCGTATGAAAGATAGGCAGAGGTTTGAAAAAGAGCTTAACCAGAGCGAAAAGCTTGCTAGTATTGGGCGTATGGTTTCAGGCGTGGCGCACGAGATTCGTAATCCTCTTGGGATTATAAGTTCTAGTTCGGAATTGCTTCTTAAGCGCATGAAAGATAGTGATCCGCTTAATGAGCGGATACTCTCCGCTATTCACGAAGAGTGTAAAAGGCTGAGCCGCACTGTCAGTGATTTCCTCGATTACGCTAGACCTCGTAAGTTGACCTTTGTTCCTATTGATCCTGCTGACTTGATTGATAAAATTTCAATGTTTATGGAACAAAAGTGCCATTCACAGGGAATTGAATTTGAACGTAAATATGTTCATGGGCTTATGGTTTGCGGAGACGAAGATTTGCTTTACCGTGCTTTTTACAACCTTGTCGGCAACGCTTTGCAGGCTATCGATAAGGACGGAAAGATATGTGTTTCTATTGAAGAAGTAAAAAATGGCGTAAGTATTGTTTTTTCAGATACAGGACCCGGTTTTTCACCTGAAATAATTGGTAAAGTTAAAGATCCATTTTTTACGACCAAGGATAGCGGAACAGGTTTGGGGCTTGCTATTGTTAGTAACATTGTGGAAAGCCATAAGGGAAGACTTACTGTTATGAATAATGAAGAGGGCGGTGCTCGCATTGAACTCTTTTTGTCAGATAAACATGATTGTTAGCACTTGGTTTTAGTGCTCACTTAAAATTTTTGGATATAGCAAAATTATGGCTACTAATATTCTTATACTGGACGATGAACAGAACTACCTACTTATTCTCGAAGCAATGCTTTCGGACGAGGGGTATAACATAACTGCGCTTTCAGATCCTGAAACCGGTCTGGCTTTTATGGATGAATCAGAAGTTGATGTTGTTATCACTGATATGAAAATGCCTAAGCTTACGGGCCAGGATGTTCTTGAACATGTGAAAAAGAACTTTTCACACATTCCAGTGATAATCATGACCGCTTTTGGTTCAATTGAATCAGCCGTTGAAGCTATGAAAGTAGGGGCATTTGATTATATTACAAAGCCCTTTGCCAATGAAGAGTTGATGTTGTCAGTTACTAAGGCTGCTCAGTTTGCGAAAACTCAGCAGGAAAATAGAATGCTGCGCGAACAGATTAAAGATCGCTACTCTCCGAATAACATTATCGGGCGCTCTAAGCCCATGCTTCAAGTTTTCGAAATGATCCAGAAAGCCGCTCCGGGCAATTCTACCGTGCTTATCACCGGTGAGTCTGGTACTGGTAAGGAATTAGTTGCGCAGGCCGTGCATCAGTCCTCTCCGCGCTGTGATAACCCCTTTGTTTCCGTTAACTGTATGGCGCTAAGTGCAGGAGTGCTCGAAAGTGAGCTTTTCGGGCATGAAAAAGGGTCATTTACCGGAGCAACTGCCCTTCGGCGCGGTCGCTTCGAGATGGCGGATAAGGGAACCCTATTTCTCGATGAAATCGGCGAGCTATCACATGACATGCAGGTTAAGCTTTTAAGAGTATTGCAAGAAAAGACCATTGAGCGGGTTGGTGGTGTTGATACTATTAAAGTTGATATTCGAATTGTCGCAGCGACCAACAAAAATTTGAAAAAAGCTGTTGAGAATGGAACTTTCCGTGAGGATCTTTATTACAGACTCAACGTTGTAAGCATTGAGCTTCCACCGCTTCGGGAGCGCAGAGAAGATATTCCGTTTATGATCGATCATTTTCTGGTCAAATATTCTGCGGAAAATAATAAGAAATTTGAAGGTTTTTCTCCGTCTGCTATGGACTATATGTCCGCATATGAATGGCCCGGAAATGTGCGTCAGCTTCAAAATGTGATTGAACGGTGCGTAGTACTTACTTCCGGTACTGTCATTACTACTGACGATCTGCCGGCTGAAATAAAAGATGAAGAAGCCCAGTTTAAAAGTGCGGTGGATTTATTGCCCACAAAAATAAATCTGGCGCAGGCTTTAGATAAAATCGAAGCTACCTTGGTTCGCAGAGCATTAGTACACAGCAATTTTGTGAAAGTAGATGCGGCAGAAATGCTCAGTATTTCTAAAAGTTTGCTACAGTATAAGCTAAAAAAATACAGCATTAGCGGTAAATAAGTATGGGTGGAGGTGGATGGGATGCCTCCGGCGGCTTGAACCCTTTACTCCTCTAAATCGTAGACTGTGTAGCTGCTCATAAGTTCTAGCATTATGTAGGGACTTACGTTGTTTCTGATGCAAATGACTGCATCGGTGATCATTTTCATTTTGGTTTCCAGTTCCCATGTGTATGCTTTTTTGCGCTCGGTTATGATCTTTCCAAGGTTGATTTCGTCTATTCCGGCCAGCAGCAGTGCCGCTCCTTTGCGGAAAAATTGATCATCAAATTTTTTGGTGTATTTATCCATCTCATCCAGCCCTTCATCCGCTATAATTAGTCCTAGTTTGTAAAGGGACATTGCTATGTCCCGAGCTGGTAAGCGTTCTTTTATTGCTGGATATAGCAAGAGAGGTCCGTGCTTAAGAAGTCGCTCTTCCATTTCTTCTTTATCGCTGAAAAAGGAGCTTAACTCGCTTGCAAGTTGCTGAACGGAAAGTTTTTGAGATGTATTAATGATAAACGATTCTATCAGGTTAGCCCTTATTTTGTAGTCTTCGAGGGCTTCGTTTATTAATAGCTTGGATTTTTCACGCAGCTCTTGTTCTGTCGCATCATCTATTGATGTTGAGTAAAGCTCGGTGCTGAATTGATCATCCAGCCGTTCTAAGATGATATTTTGAACTTCATGTTTTTTACCGAGGATGCTTTTGCTGTTTTTGGCGGCTAAATTCCACCAGACTATCAAATCATGTAAGTCATTGTGATTAAAATCAAATATAGGCAGCCCGTCTGAGAAATTTGTCAGTTCCGCACCCATATCTAAAAATGATTCATCTACCTCATTTCTTGTCGCTATTCTAATGAATCCGCCCTTTACGAGATACTCAATTCTGTCGAGCAGTGATTCACATGATACTTCTACTTCTTGCTTAGTTAATTTATTTTTTTCGGATAAAAATAGTTCAAGTAATTCAGAAATTTTCTCTTTACGAACAACGTTTAAATTCGAAAAGATTATTTCGCGGGATTGCTCTGAAAGAACAACAAGAATTTTCGCGCAGGATTCATTGTTTATATCACAACTGAAAATTTCTTGAACGCAGTAGTCAGGCATCATAGTGACTGAATCTAAACGCTGATCTGTATTAATGTCTGATAATGATATCATCGTGACTACCTTGTTTTGAAAATTCTAAAAGTTTAATTGTCCGGTAACTGAGATTCTGGTTAATATTCCAACTATATTGGAGCAGAGGAGCCTTTCAAAAAAAATCCCTTCCGCGCTATGCGAAAGGGATAATGTTGAAACGCTTATCGATAATTCATTTTATAGAATAGGTAAGTAGGTTGCTATTTCATACTCAGTGATCTGAGTTCTGTATGCGTCCCACTCTTTGATTTTATTTTTGTATAGATTGCTGTGGATGTGCTCACCGAGGCAGTCTTTTACCATTTCACTTTTCTTCATTGCAACTGCTGCTTCGTAGAGATTTCCGGGAAGTGCAGTGATGCCATTTTCCTCAAGTGTAGGTGCATCCATGGCGAATACGTTTTCTTCGATAGGATCAGGAAGCTTGTATCCTTCATCAATACCTTTGAGTCCTGCGGCAAGCATTACTGCAAAGCATAGGTATGGATTAGCGGCTGGATCAGGGGAGCGCAGTTCCATTCTGGTTGCGCCTTCTTTACCTGGTTTGTACATCGGTACACGTACTAGGGTGGATCTATTTTTCCTTGCCCATGATACGTAAACCGGAGCTTCATAGCCCGGTACAAGTCGTTTATAAGAATTTACCCACTGGTTTGTTACGCAGGTGAATTCTGGTGCATGTTTTAAAATACCTGCGATGTAGCTTTTCCCTTCAGGGCTTAGGTGATATTCGTCGTTCGCATCGAAAAATACGTTTCTGCCGTTCTTGAAAAGGGACTGATGAACGTGCATGCCGGATCCGTTAACACCACCCATCGGTTTAGGCATGAAAGTCGCGTAAATACCGTGCTTACGGGCAACTTCTTTAACGATTACGCGATACGTCATGGCTGTGTCCGCCATTTTCATACCTTCAGAAAAGCGTAGGTCAATTTCATGCTGGCTAGGAGCAACTTCGTGATGGCTGTATTCTACATCGTAGCCCATCTCTTCGAGTGAAAAGATGATGTCGCGGCGAATATCGTTACCAAGATCAAGTGGTGGAGCGTCAAAGTACCCACCCTTATCTATAATCTTAGTACCTTTCTCGTTTTCGAAGAGGAAAAATTCAAGCTCAGGGCCAACGTAGAAGGTGTATCCCTTGTCAGCTGCCTTATCGAGCGCTTTTTTGAGTACCCATCTACTGTCGCCTTCGTATGGAGTGCCGTCAGGGTTCTGGATGTCACAGAACATGCGTGCTACGGGACGTTCGGTTGGACGCCATGAGCACATTTGAAATGTAGTTGGATCAGGAAGAGCGATCATGTCTGATTCTTCGATTCTGGTAAAACCAAGAATGGATGAGCCATCAAAGCCCATACCTTCTTCAAATGCTGATTCTAGCTCTTTCGGAGTGATTTGAAAGCTTTTGAGAGTTCCGAGAATGTCTACAAACCAGAATTGTACAAAGCTGATATTGTAGTCTCTAACAGCCTTGAGAACATCATCTGCATTTTTGCAGTTAAAAATTGGCGCATTCACAGTGACTTTCCTCCCGGTTGAAGATTTTGATTTTATTTTGCTCCGGCAAAGCCGATGCATGTTTAACCTACTAGCATGTATGTAAAAGAAGTAAGAAGAATTCATTAATCTTCGAATACTAACCGAGTCAATAGTATTCTTGCAAACACTATTAATAAAATTTTTCAGAGAAATTATATTTCATCAATTAGATCACGAACTTCACGGAAAAATGTGATGATGAAAGTCTGGTTTTTAGATTCTGAATTAATATCGAGCCGCTTAAAGAACGAAACGATGTTGCCCTTAGGGGTTTTTTTGCGTTGAAAGAATAATTCGTGAAGCGGGCCTGTCGGTGATTTATATGATAGGATCCATTCGCTTCCGTCTTTTCGCCAGACTTTCGAATAATTACTCTCATCTTTAGTGACCAAATGGACTAGCTCTTTAAGAGCAAAAGGGTGACCCGGCCTTCCGGGCATGCCTAGAAATTCTCCAGTTTCAGATAGAATTACAACTGGTAGGTCGAGGAATTCTATTTCAGGGAAAATTTTACTGTTGTCAGATTCAAGGGTATAGGAATTAGATTGACCGTGATCCTTCTTAATAGTGACAATTTTTTTTGCTTTAACACGTTCACTTTGAGGCAATCCGTTTGCAGTCAAAAGGACATCTTTTATCTGTTCAATCAAATCTTCGCCTGCAACATTTCCAGAATCCTGCCTTTCAATTAGCTGGAGCAATCCCTTCTCAATTTTACCAAGTCGCTGCTCTGATTTCGCTTGCGCAGTCGCGAGGCCTGCTAGTCCATTCATCATTTGCATTGTTACACGGGTAAGCTTTTCAATCTCTTCATTACTGGCTGTAGTCGGTTTTGAACTTTCCGATAGCTGACGATTTTCTTTAACGGATTCAAATTCGATAAGTAGCTTGTCGCGTATCTGTTTGGACGATAAATTTTTGGCGAAAAGTTCTTTAATACGAAGGCAGAGTTTGTCTGATCCTTTTTTAAAGCGGAGCGGTTTACCGTGTCCTGAGATCATGAAAAATTCAGGAAACTTCTTACGGTAGCTTTTAATGGTCGTAACAGACACGCCTGAAATTTGTGAGAGGTCTTTATGTGTAAATGTGTCTGTACTCATTGGCTCGTATTATCCTTTTTGCGGTTGATCCGTCATATCCCGAAAAGACGCGTTTTATAATAATTTTAGAGGTTAGGTATCTATACTAAAAGCACATAAATAACTTTCAGGTTGTTTCATTTAAGCCTTTTTGGCAAACACGCACAACTTTGATTCGCATGAGCATATTTCTCATAGTGGTATAATTTTCAAGTCGAGCATTCTATTTTTACTTAGCTATCGTCATTATACTCTACCTATATAATAGAAATATTGTTTCTATAGCTTATCGATAACTGTAATCGTAAATGAGGTCAACTGTGTCATGTTTTTATGTAGATATCAGATGTTTCGTGATGATTTTTTGACACCGTCTGAATTTTATATGGAATGGATATATGACAGCGGGTGCAGTTAACGGGAACAAAATTGGGTTCAGTTGTTATATTTCCAGCAGGTTTATTCAATCTTGAAATTTTCCTACAAATTTAATGGCGTAATTGCTTGTAATTTTTTGCCTAAAATAAGAATCAAATTAGTATGATCCTAGTGTCTTTTTTAGGTGTGATTAAATGTCATTATACTTGTATCAGAGTGTTGAAAATTTATATCGTTTTTGGTGAAGAAAAATGAAGTGGTTTTGCATAATTATTTATCAAAATTTATGGTCGTAATTTTCGCTTCAATTTAGGCATAATTCCGCCCATATTTTTGGGTGTAAGTTTATCTTGAAAGTATACTTCATAATGCACTAAAATTTCATTTCTCGGGTATCTTGTAAGCATTCAAACTCATAAATTATTGTCGGTCGCACTTTTTGCGATGAAGACTAGATGGTTTTATTCAGCTTGATATTTGTCAGTAGAAAGTTAGCCAATGCTAAGTCTAGATTGTCCCTATTTGAAGCTTTCTAGTTTTTCAGAGCTTCTCAGATAAGTTTGCAGAGAGTTATTATTGTTTTGCGTGAATAAAAGACTCTAGATAAAATCCAGATTTTTATTAGACTATAAAGTGTGTTTGTGCTGCTCTATCTTAATGAATACCATCTGAGATAATATCCAGTAATAAAAGACTATTTGATATATCTCTTATCGATAACCATAACTAAGGTTTCTCGACCCATGCTTTCTGGCTGTAGTATGCTGCCCCAAACCCTATGTCAGTGATGAGCGGTTCTATCACTTTATTCGCATTATGAGCATGCTTTAGCCAGCCTCCGCGCCTGATGATTGCCGCTTCTGTGTGGAGTGTCTGGTCGAAGCGGAGCGTTACTTTCATCTTTGCAAGGTCAGTCGCTAGCATTGCTTCATCTCCTTCATTTAAGTCACCTAGGTATGGTGAATCAGGAGAAATGAAAAGCTCAGGAATACCTTTCTGGTCATGAGGAAATATTTGCGAGTGGAGGTGATTTTTCCTGAGTAGGCTTAGTAAATTGAAGCCTTTTTTTTCGTTGATTTCTAGACTGAGATTTTGCGGAAGTTTGAGCTTTCCATTTGCATGCTTAAAGGTGAAATTTTCATACCCGATTGACGGCCAGTCACAGGCAACAAAACCTTGCGCTTTCAGCTCCTCAAATGAGATGGGTATGCTGGATGATTCTAGTGCTTTTTGGATGCAAATATCTGCATCTGAAATTGGGCTTTTCTCGAGAGTCATTGCGGCAAGTTTTTTTATAATTTCGAAATCTGATTTTGCTAAACCGCGTGGCTCTTTAATTTTGGCAGACCAGTTCACGCAATTATGAAGTGCGCTTCCTATAAGGTCATCACGTTCCATTGTTAGTGCGCATGGCAGAATTAAGTTTGAGCGCATGGCTGTGTCGTTCATGAAAGCATCAACAGTTACGACAAACTCGCAATTTTCAATCGCCCGGGCAGAAGATTCGCTGTCGGGTGTCTGGTTCGCTATATTTATGCCGTCTATCCAAATGAACTTAACTTCTTTGGCTCTGTTTGCCAGCTCGCTCTCTAGTTTAAATAGCAGAACTTTACGGTCATTGGGCACTTCAGGAGTTTCAGCCCAAGGCGCGAAATTTCTTCCCGACGAAATGTTGTAATAAAAGCCGGAACCTGCCCTTCCAAGTTGTCCGCTGAGCGCACAAAGCGAGCATATGTACTTGATATTTTCCCCGCCAAATGTATATCTTTGCACTCCCCAACCGATAAGTGACGATACCTTTTTATCCGAAGAATAGGTATTAGCAAGTTCTCGGACATTCTCAAGACTTATTCCGCTCAAATCGCAAAGGTCTTCAATAGAGTGTTCTCCAAGAACTTCTGCCAGCCCCTCAAAACCATCGCTCTTTTCAATAGCTTTTAGGTTAATCCCATCAGACTCTATCAAATATTTAATGATTGCAGCGGCTAGAAAGCGATCTGTTCCGGGCTTTATCAAAATAGTTTTATCGCTAAATTTATCGTTACCGTCGCCGCCCGGTGATATAGAAATAACGCGTTTGCCCTGTTTGCGAAAATTTTTCAGAATAGCTGCGATATGAATCGAGCTTCTCGAAATATCTTTGCCCCAATTCACCACCACATCTGCTTTAGCAAGCTCTGATAAATCGTTCTGTTCCATAGATCCGAAGGTCTGCTCAACAGCTTCGCAGCCAGCTTCATCACAAAGAGAACCATAAGTCTCAAGGGCACCAAGAGTCTTAAAGAACACATTGCTGGCATTTGCCAAAACGCCCCTATAACCAAAGCCCCTAATATGCAGAATCTGTTCAGGCTCCACAGCACCAATCTTATCAGCACAAACCCTAAAAGCTTCTTCCCATGAAATTTTCACAAATGAACCGTCAACTTTCAAAAGTGGCTCAGTTATGCGGTCAGGATGATTAATGCGCTTCAAAAGTCCTTTGCCCTTTGCGCAGATAAATCCCTGAGTAACAGGATGATCAGGATTACCCGAAATCTTAATATCGTCGCCATCAGTTTTTACAACAAATGAACAACTATCAGGACAATCCAAAGAACAGGCTGACAAAACCATAACTACCTACCATATTGGGTTATGCCTTCGGCGACTTAAACCTTTTTTTGGAAAAAAGGGTTTAAGAATCCCAAAAACTTTTTATCGGGATGAGGCATGGGAAAAATTAACTTTTTAATCGATAAGGTTTCCAAAGGGGATTATCCCCTTTGGTCCAGTCGAAGGCGAAATCACCCATAAATTCTTCTCTTTTTCTTTGCTATCTTTTCTTCATCTTCAATTAGTTTGGAAACGTGTAAGTAGAGAAATAATAAAAAGGACAACAAGCGCCACCATCAATATCGTGTTGATATTGATACCGCCCTTTTTTTTCTGCTTTTTACGATATCCGAAGATCAGAAAGAGGATAACTATGAATATTGATATCTTGAACATATTTTAGGGGGAGCCGTGGTGAAATTTTATTGAAGATTTATCAAAGCAAATGGTCTGCTTTGTTTATCTAAAAGCTTATGCCTGACGCGTTTGAGCATTTTGCATGATTTAAATGTAGGCCGCTAGAGTTTTGTGATGAAAAGATGAAATTTTGATCATCCAGCAAGTAAATTGAGTTGGCTGGCGAGTTTTTTGATTAGCCGAGATGTATATTGGGTTGGCTTGAAAGTATATTGAGTTGGTTTGGAAGCCTATTTGATAAGATCGTAAGCATGATTTGATTAAAGGGGAAGAATATCTTCCCCTTTAAATTTAGAGCCTTAGATTACTTTATTGAGAGGATATTCGATGATTCCCTCTGCGCCCATTGTGATGAGCTCTGGGATAAGTTCGCGTACTGCAACTTCTTCGATCATGATTTCAACTGAAACCCATTTTGGATCGGATAGGTGCGATACTGTTGGGGAGTTCAGGCTAGGCATGATTTTCATGGCTGCATCAAGAACATCCTTAGGCATGTTCATCTTAAGGCCGACCATCTTCTGAGCTTTGAGTGCTCCCTGTAGAAGTAGATTGATATTTTCAATCTTTTTACGCTTCCAAGGGTTAGCCCATGCTTCTTTGTTGGCGATAAGCATTGTGTTTGTGTACATCAAATCGGATATGATGCGCAGGCCGTTTGCTTTGATAGTTGTACCTGTTTCGGTAACTTCAACGATTGCGTCGCAAAGTCCTTCAACAACCTTAGCTTCTGTTGCGCCCCAAGAGTATGAAACTTCAACTGGTACGTTGATTGATTCAAAGTATCTTTTTGTGAAGCCCATGAGCTCGGTGGATACTTTTTTACCAGCGAGGTCTTGAGCTGTTTTGTATGGAGAATCTCCAGCAACAGCTAGAACCCAGCGAGCCTGACGATTACTTACTTTGGAGTAGATAAGGTCAGAAACTTCTACAACATCAGACTGGTTTTCGAGAACCCAGTCTTTTCCTGTTAGACCTACATCTAATGTTCCATTCTCGACATATTCAGCCATTTCCTGCGCGCGGCACATGGCACATGTCAATTCGTCATCGTTAACATCTGGGAAATAATTGCGGTGGTGCAGGTTTATTTTCCAGCCGGATTTTTCGAAAAGTTTAATAGTAGCATCTTGTAGGGAGCCTTTAGGTAGGCCGATTTTGAGCATATTAGACATTATTTGTATACCTCCTTAGGGTCAAAAATATAAGGCGAACATTCTTTAACTTCGCCGTCTTTCAGTTCACGGAAAAAACAACTTCTATAACCTTTGTGGCACGCGGCCCCGCCGATCTGATCGATTAGCAGTACCAGAGTATCATCGTCACAATCAATCCTAATAGATTTGATTTTCTGTACATGACCTGATGTCCCGCCTTTATGCCAGAGGGTGTTACGGCTTCTGCTCCAATAATGAGCATCACCGGTTTCAATGGTTTTATTCCATGCTTCCTCATTCATGTATGCCATCATCAGGACTTCTCCTGTTTCGGCATCCTGTGCAATGGCAGGAACGAGACCGTTCATTTTGGCAAAATCAGGTTTCATCATACAATCCTCTGCTTTGGGTGGCTCCACAGCCGCGTGAATTTCTAAAGATTTTATGGGAATACAATATCCCCGGTAATCACCGATAAGTATCCTCATACAAGCGAAAAAAAAAACGCCAACCTGAATTCAGGCGGCGCTTTAAAGTGTGCTTGTAGGAAAATGCGTATTATTCGCTTTTATCCTGACACTCCTTACAAACGCCGAAGAGGTACATTTCATGATGGGTAAGCACAAATCCGTGCTTTTTTGCGAGTTCTTCCTGAAGATGTTCAATCTCTGGATCAACAGCTTCAATGGTAGTTCCGCAATGCTCGCAAACGAGATGGTCGTGATGATCATGACCATACTTATGCTCGTAACGGAGCACTCCATCATTAAAATCTACAGCTTTGGCAATGCCGGATTCGGCAAGGAGCTTTAGGGTGCGGTATACAGTCGCCTGTCCGATAGAAGAGTCTTCTTTACGGATTATGTTGTACAGTTCTTCAGAAGAAACGTGACCTTCCTCATTTAGGAACGCATCAAGGATGGTTCTTCTCTGAGGGGTCATTTTCAGTCTCTGTTTGGAGAGATATTCTGAAAAGATGTCTTTAGCTGATTTCATTAACTGTACTCGATTGACTTGTTGTTACCGTTACGAATAGCAAGTTCCTACAATGTAACAAAGGCCAATGTCAAATCCTCATTGCCGAAAAGAACACATAAGGGTATGAATGTCGCAACTTAAAGACAATTGCATGTCTATTCGGATAAGAAATTCATAAGGAGCTTAGAAATGGAACTTGAGAAATTTATAGCTGATTGGGATCAAGACCCTTCCGGCGTTAAAGAAACTTTTATCACACTCAAAGGTTTGCTTGAATCTTTGGATTCTACAGATCTCGATTTTAAAGCTAGACCGGGCGTAACTTATTCTTTGCGCGGAATTAAAAACTCACAGAGTAAATGGCCCTTATATGTAATGGTTGATGTAATTGATGATGATCCTTCCGATCGCTGGCTTTCAGTCTGCTTTTTCGGGGATACAATTACTGACCCAGATGAACTCGGCGATCTTGTTCCCGGCGGCCTTTTAGGCGAAGACGGGCATTGTTTCGATGCTGATGATCCAGAAATGAAAGATTATCTTGTCGCAAGAATTACTGAAGCTCATTCTAATCAGTAGTACAAAAAAATAAGCCCAAATGTAATAAAATACATTTGGGCTTATTTTATGTCCTTCCCAATTGAGCTAATACGCTTTATATTTTCTCAATCGGAGAAAGATAATGGCGCGCGCTAATAATCAAGAATCAGTATCCTGCAAAATAGTTCCTTTCATGGGAAGCGATGTCGAAATATTGCGAGCACGGTTTGTGACTCAAAAATTTTCAAAACATTTTCATGAAGGCTATGCTGTGGGCTTTATTGAAAGCGGCGCTATGAAGTTTAAATATCGCGGTTCTAATCTTATTGCTCCCAAAGGTTCCATTAACCTTGTGGTTCCGGGTGAAGTTCATGACGGCCACTCTGCTGATGATGAAGGTTGGGGTTATCGCATGTTCTACCTGTCGCCTGAACTGCTTATGTCTGCTGCGCGTGAACTCAGTGCTAAACATCCTGTTCAGCCGCATTTTAGCAAAGGTGTACTGGACGACTCTATTTTTGCTCAAGCGATTTATGATACTCATATGAGTTTAGGAAATAGCGACGTTTCGAATCTTGAAAAAGAAACTCTATTGCTACGTATGCTGGTTAATTGGATAATTCGTCATGGAGAAGATCGACTCCGTTGTCCGGATGTGGGCAGCGAGCACCGCGCTGTGGGTCTTGCTCGGGAATTTATGCTTGATCAGCATGCAGAGGATGTGCGGCTAGATGACCTTGCCAAGCTTGTGGATCTAAGTCCTTTTCATTTTGTTCGCGTATTTGAAAAACAGCTTGGGATTACCCCGCATGCTTTCTTGATGCAGGCTAGGGTTAACCATTCTAAAAAGCTGATTACCAGTTCTAAAAGGTTAGCAGATATTGCCGCTGAATGCGGTTTTTCTGACCAAAGTCATCTCACCCGCCAATTTCGCCGCCAGTTCGGGATCACTCCCGGTAAATACCGCAAGATTGTTCAAAACAATTAGACTTAATTACGCTTAGTTAAATCCTCCTAATAGGAGGATTTACATGTTTAAAGCTTATCTTAATCTGACAATGGCAATGGTTATTGTCGGCAGCTCTGTGGTTGCCGGTAAAATTATGATTGATCAGTTGCCTATTTTTTTTGCTTCCGCGTTACGTTTTTTGATAGCTTCCTTATTAATGGTTCCAATTTTATACTTCCGTGAAGGTGGCTTACCTCAATTATCACGCAGAAGTTGGTGCATACTGTGTGTTCAGGCGCTATGTGGCTCATTTTTGTTCACGGTGCTCATGTTGTTTGGTCTTACCATGATTAGCCCTGCTTCAGCTGGAATTATCACTAGCACCACTCCAGCATGTATGGGTATTATCGGTTGGATTCTGTTGAAAGAGCGGCCTTCGGGTAGGACTCTTGCGGGTATTTTTCTGTCTGTGGCAGGAGTGATGGTCTTAAATATTCTGGGTGAAGGTGGAGCTTTTGGAGCGTCATTTTTGGGCAGTTTACTTATGGTTGGTGCTGTCGCTTCTGAATCATTATTTTTGCTTTTTCGCAAATGGGTGCCAGAACCATTGTCTCCAATAGCCGCTACAACAATAATATCATTATTCGGATTTTTATGGTTTTTGCCAGCAGGACTTTACCAATTCTTTACCCATGATTATAGCGTGGTCGCCATTGGTCCATGGCTCGCAGTTGTTTATTATGGTGTAGTTGTCACTGTGCTGGCTTATTTGTTTTGGTTCGCTGGGATAGTGTCTGTATCTAGTTCTGTAGCGTCCGTTTTTACCGGAGTCATGCCGCTATCTGCAGTTTGTCTTTCAGCATTGATTTTAGGTGAACAATTGCAGTTTTCACATTTTATAGGGTGTACCTGCGTTCTCGGCGGAATAGCTCTTATTTCTGATTGAATAAACAAGGGTTTTATTGGTATCTAGTAGAGTATTTTGTTTATTATTATAAAAAATCGGAGTCATTATGGCCGAACAACAAGTTCAAAATCTTAAAGAAATACCTGTTATTGAAAAAATGCTGATACCCTTCAATCAGTTTATAAAAGTGGAGTCTTCTGGAGGGGTTGTACTTATACTGTGCACAGTTATTGCCTTGATATGGGCAAATTCTCCTTTGGCATATTTGTACGAAGCATTCAAAAACGTTCCGCTTACCGTTGGGGCAGGAGAATTTATACTCTCAAAGCCTGCGATCCTTTGGATTAATGACGGGCTGATGGCTGTATTTTTCTTTTTGGTTGGCCTTGAGATAAAGCGCGAAGTTTTAGTTGGTGAACTTAACTCTATGAGGCAGGCGTCACTTCCGATTTGCGCAGCTATCGGTGGAATGGTCGTGCCTGCCTTAGTATACGCCTATTTCAATCATGGCACACCTTCTGCGGACGGTTGGGGTATTCCCATGGCGACTGATATTGCTTTCAGTCTAGGTGTTCTCGCACTTCTCGGGGATCGTGTTCCTCTTAGCCTTAAAATTTTTCTTACCGCCATCGCAATTGTTGATGATATCGGCGCAATTTTGGTTATTGCTATCTTTTATTCTTCCGGCATTTCACTTTGGATAATCGGGGTTGGACTATTTTTCTTCTTGTTTATGATTTTGTTAAATAAAATGGGTGTTCGGGCGCCACTACCTTATCTCATTCTAGGTGTTTTTATGTGGCTGGCTTTTTTAAAAAGCGGAGTCCATGCAACTGTTGCCGGTGTGCTAGCTGCAATGACTATTCCTGCTTCCACGCGAATCTGTTGTGGTGAATTTCTAGGTTCCATGCGCAGTCACTTGATTGATTACGAAATGGCAGGTGGGGACGGGCTTTCTACTCTATCCAATAAGCAGATGCTTTCTTCTCTTGGAGCTATGAATAATGATGTGCTGAACGCTGCTCCCCCACTCAAACGGATTGAATATAATCTACATTACTTTGTAGCTTTCGGAATTATGCCGATATTCGCTCTTGCTAACGCAGGAATTAACTTCTCTGGAGATGCTGGTGGAGGTCTTGAGATTTTCCATCCGGTTAGTATCGGTGTTTTTATGGGGCTTATTGTCGGTAAGACCGTAGGTATATGTCTGGCAAGTTGGCTAGCCATTAAAACAGGCCTTGGTGTGATGCCTTCGACCATGCAACCCGGTCATTTCTTGGGGGCTGCACTGCTTGCAGGTATCGGTTTTACCATGTCGATCTTCATAGCCACCCTCGCATGGGGTACTGATTCTCCATTTATTGTAGACGCAAAGTTCAGTATTCTGGTGGCCTCCTTGGTCGCAGGTATTCTCGGCTATATAGTTTTACGCAGCTGCCCTCTCTCTCTAAAGTGTGAGTGTCATGTGCAGAAGTAAGGATAAGGTTCAGCTAGTAGTTGCGCGCTATAGTGAAGACCTTTCATGGCTTGGGGATGTCCGGTATCCCTCTGTCATATATAATAAAGGTGAAACTACCGTGGACGGGGCTATTGCCCTGCCTAATATAGGCAGGGAGGCTCATACCTATCTGACTCATATTGTGCGGAGCTATCCTGATTTTGCTGAATTCACAGTTTTTTTACAGGGTTCCCCCTTCTTTCATATGGAAGAAGGGGCGAATTCTATTACGCTGGCTGAGCAGATTCAGGAAATTGTCGCGCGCAATGTTCCCTTTAAAGGATTGGCATGGTTTCGGCTCCGCTGTGACCAGCTAGGCAGGCCGCACCAAATGGGCGACCTAGAGAGTAAAGGTAAGTGGCTGGGCTGGGGTAAAGATATACCTGTTGGCGCTGTTTACGAGAGATTGTTTAATAGGCCTTCTCCCAGCCAGTTTATAGCAAGTGGTGCAACTGGTTTATTTATGGTCCGCAAAGATAGAATTCTTACGCGCCCGCTTGAATTTTATGAAAAGGGATTGTCCCTTATTGAAGCTGATCCTTATGATGCAGAGAATACAGGCCATGCCTTCGAGAGGTTATGGCAGATAATTTTCAATGGAAGTAAGGTTATAAATCCATAAAATTTGGCACTTATTTTACGTTCTTTTCATCTATTCCAAATTATTATCCCCAAATACTTTTGATCAAAAATGCAAGGCCTACTGTTGCTGTTTTTAGTAATGAGCATCTGTGTACGTTATAGCAATGCTTTATGTGAACACTGTTTACAACGTGAACACTGTTTGTTATTTTCTGTTTATGACAACAGCAACAAGAAAAGAAATGGAACATGAGCGTATGCGGCGTAAGATTTTAGATGCCGCAAAAGAGCTTTTTGCTAAAGACGGGTTTGACAATGTTTCTATGAGAAAGATTGCATCCCGCATAAAATACAGTCCTGCAGCCCTTTACCGTTACTTCAAGAACAAAGAAGACTTAATTTTATCCCTTAAAATGGAAGGAATGCAGAGATTCGGAGAGATGCAAAGCCATCTGGGTGATATCAAAGACCCTTTTCAGCGGCTTAGAGAAGGAGGCCGAATATATCTGGATTATGCTCGTAAGGAACCAGAATATTACGATCTTCTTTTTACCAAAGCTGTTCCTTCATTTTGCTGTTCAGAAAAGTGGGTAGGTAAACCTCACCAAAGTTTTATTAATTTTAAAGAAACTGTCCGTGAGTGCATTGCAACTGGCCATGTTGGTGATGTTTCTCTTGAAACTTCAGTGGCTACGCTTTGGGCTACGGTTCATGGGTTGGCCTCATTGGCGGCAACAGGCAGGCTCCAAAGTAGTCTTCCCGGCATCGATATGGATAATATTTTCGAAGAAGTTCTTGATTTCATAACCATTCCGCAAATTGAGCGGGAAAAAATGAGAAAGGATAAACAAGATGAAAGTTAAAAATAACAACTTGTTATCATATCTTCAGTTCTTTGTTTTAGCAGCAATGGTGTGTTTAACAACGCCCACGACGCTAAGGGCTTCTGCGGCGGAAGTCTTTAAAGCAACACCTGCTTCTAGAGTCGTGACTTTAACTGGCTTTACACGTCCAAGAGTTGGAATGACTTTGGTAAGTGAAGAGTCTGCCATGTGCGTGTCCGTTTTTGCTGATATCGGCGATACCATCGGCGCTAAGGGTAGGTTTGCTACTCTTGACCCAAAATTCATTAAGCTTGAAATAGCTCAGCTAAAGGCCGATATTAGTAGGTTGCAGTCTGACTTGGATTATTTTCGTAAAGAAGCTGATCGTTACACAAAGCTGGTTAAGCGTAATACTGCCGCCCAGTCTGAATTAGATCTGCATATGCGAAATTTGAATGGAGCAAAAAGCTTACTTAGGCTGACTCAGCTTAAGCTTAGCGTGGATCAGGAACATTTGCGCCGTTACACTTTGCGCGCACCTGCTGGCTGGAAAGTAATAAAGCGTTACATTGAGCCGGGCGAATGGGTGACCAAGGGCGAAAAAGTGGCAGAGCTTGGTAATTTTAAAACTTTGCTGGTTCCTTATGCGCTCACAGTAAAGGAGCTTGATAAGATTATTAAAATGGGCAGTAAAGTCACTCTTGAATTCCCCGGATTTGATAAAACGGTTGAAGCTAAACTTGAGCGGATTTCACCTGATTTTGACCCTGAAACACGTAAAATTGATGCTGATTTTGAGATAATCAGCGGAGATTTTAAGTTCCGTGGCGGGCTTCGTACCGAGTTAAAAATTGAAATGCCTGATCCTGGGGGAGCTGTGGTTGTGCCTGAGTCATCACTTGTGAAAGCTTACGATGATAAATTCCTTGTCAGGCCCGATGGTGTAAGGGTTAAAGTCCTTCTACTTGGCAAGTCTAAGGATGGTAATCTTCGCGTTTCCTCACGTGCTGTTAAAGCTGGAGAAGAATTTTTACTTAAGCCTTAATTGATGGACTAGATATTGTCTGATTGTTTTGTTTTCAAGATTAATCATTATATTTTCAGTTAATTGCGACTGTGTTGCAACTTAACAAGGAGCCTTCTCATGAAGGGATTTATGCGGTTTACCCTGAAACAGACTGTCTTCATCAATATTATCTTTATATTGCTGATGGTTGTCGGTATTTTTTGTGCCTACGATCTTCCTGTTGAACGTTATCCTAATGTTCACATGGGAAAGGTTGTGATCACGGGATTCTTACCGGGCGCTTCCCCTGCAGACGTTGAGGCTCTTGTAACGAAGAAGATTGAGGATGCCCTTGATGATCTGGAGAACGTCGAATACATAAGATCACGCTCTTTTCGCGAAAGGTCTAGTATTCTTGTAAAATTTATTGACGATACCGATTACAAAACTGGTTATGACGAATTACGTTTTCGAGTGCTTTCTATTCAGAATGACCTGCCCAAAGAGATGGATCCTCCGGTTTTTTCCGAAATAAACGTGAGTGAGTGGTTACCTGTGATCAGGGTGTGCTTAGTGGGTGATAGGGCTAACCGAGCACTTGCTATGATGGCGGACGAAATGAAAGTCCCCTTGCGCAAAATTCCCGGTGTTAATCAGGTTAAGGTGGAAGGCGAATACGTACGGGAATATCATGTCAGCCTTGATCCGCAAAAATTAATCCGGTTTAGAGTTACCTTTGATGATGCGGCGCGCGCGCTGGCTGAATCTAATATTTCCATTCCTGCCGGAGATTTTGTCTCGAATGAGGGCGAGTTTGTTGTCGTTGTGGACGAACGGTTCCGTACCAGAGAAGAAATAGCTGAAACAATTATCCGTATGGATGGCGAAGGTTCATTTGTTACGATCGGTGATGTCATGAGTGACGCACGTGTTTCATACCGCGATCCTCAGGTCATTACCTCGATCAACGGACAGAATGCGGTAACACTTAAGATTGTTAAAACCCGCGACGGTAATGCCGTAAGTATTGCAGAAGAAGTAGAAGTTATTGCTGCTTCATTCAAGGAAGCTTTGGAGCGTGAAGGAGTTAAACTTGTTCTGACTAATGATCAGAGGCTTCATATTGATGAGGCCATGAAAACTCTCGGCCTTAACTTACTGGTTGGTATTGGGCTGGTATTTATAGTTATTTATCTGGTTATGGGCTTTCGAAATGCAATGCTCACCACCATCGGCGTGCCATTCGCATTTCTCGTGACCATGACCATAATGCGCCTCACAGGCAACTCGCTCAATCAGATAACTCTTTTCTCGTTTGTTCTGGTGAGTGGTATTATTGTTGATGATGCAATCGTTGTTGTAGAGAATATTTTTCGTCATGTGCAGGAAGGTAAAAGTTTAAAAGACGCGGTAATTGACGGGACTTCGGAAGTTTTCCTACCGGTTATTTCAGCAACAGTAACAACGGTCGCCGCCTTCTTGCCAATGCTTATAATGTCCGGTTCGACAGGTGAGTTTTTTGCTCAGGTTCCAAAAGCAGTAACTTTTGCGCTCATCGCCTCACTGATAGAATGTTTGATCATTCTGCCTTCGCATTTTCTTGACTGGCCGGGAGCAAAAAAATTGACTCAGGGTGGTGATCACACTCTCCATGAGCCAGTATTCATGCGCCCTCTTAGACGCTGGACGGATAAACTTCTTTCAGTTGTAATGCGTTTTCGCTTTAGTTCGCTGGGAGTTGTGTTTGCTGCCTTCTTCTTAGCTATTTTCATTTTAGGAGCATCCATTTCCGGTGCCATACCTCTCATTAAAATTAAGTTCTTCCCTGATGATTACAGCCTTTATTATATAGAAATGGAAGGGCCTATCGCAACCCCCATTGAGGTAACATCTGATAAGCTTAAAAGGATGTCGGTATTTATTGAAAAAATGGGTCCGGGTATGTCCAAGTCGGCAACAGCTTTTGCAGGTTTCTATCAGAACGAAGATTATGAAATGGTTCACGGAAGTAATTTAGGGAACATTGTTGTCGAGTTGCCTGCCAAAAATAAACAGGTTTTCGCTGATGCTCCGGAAAATGATCCGGGAACTCATTTGCAATATATACGGAAGCAGGTTGAGAAGTTTGAGGGCAATGGATGGACTCTTAGAGTTCGCCCCGAAAAGGACGGTCCTCCTACTGGTAAAGATTTGAATATCAGGATTCTCGGAACTGATCATGGATCTGTTCAAGGTCTGACAGGAGCGGTTTTAGGATTTATTAAAAACAATCAAGAGCTAGCTCCTGAACTAATTAATCTAGGTAAAGATGATGGGACGCCTAACAGAATATTCAGGTTCATGCCTATTAATGAAAGAATATCTGAGTATGGACTTACCCCTATACAGGTGGCTAAATTATCCGGATCAGTCCTTGATGGCCGTTTCGTAGGTGAGTTTAGACTTGCTGACGAAGATGTTGATTTACGTTTAAAAATTGATCCAGAATACCTGAATGCGCCAGAAGATGCGCTCAGCATTCCAATTCTCGAACATAATGAAAGTGCCGTTAGGCTTGGTGATATATCCAAGGTGTCTATATATATGGAGCCCGGGCAGTTTAACAGATTCATGAGCCAGAGAGCTGTGACAATCACTGCCAATATTAAACCGGGATCGCGTCTTTCTTCTTCGACTGCTGTGAACAGAGTTAAGAAGTTTTATGAATCAGTACGCGGAGATTTTCCCGGTGCAACGGTTAACTTCTCCGGTGAATTTGAATCTACCAGAAAGTCATATACGTCCCTATTGTATGCCTTTTTAACCGCAATATTGATAATTTATCTGGTTTTAGCGACTCAGTTTCAATCATATTTACAACCGGTTATTATTTTATCAGCCGTAATATTCTCTCTTACAGGGGTAATACTCGGGACATTTTTGTCGCAAACAGTATTTACGGTAAATAGCTTTATTGCCACGGTTGGTGTAACCGGGGTTGTCGTTAATGATTCCTTAGTGTTATTAGACTTTATAAATAAGTTGTATCAGGGAGGCATGAGCCGCAAGGACGCCCTCCGTGAAGGTGTTCGAATCAGGCTCCGGCCCATTCTCTTAACCACACTGACCACAACCCTCGGTTTACTACCGATGGCAATAGGTTTTCCGTCCTATTCATTAGTGTGGGGCGCCATGGCTTCTACTTTCGTAACGGGCCTTTGCACCGCAACATTCCTGACATTATTTATCATTCCCGTAGAGTGGGACCTGCTGATGGGATTCATGGAGTGGAAAGAAAAGCGTAAAGAAGATAAGAAGCGTTTGAAAGATATTGGTTCGGAGGTTTAACGCCAAACAGCGGGCCAGTTTTTATATAGATTTTTTAAGGGAGAGCTATGTATGTCTGACTCTACCGTTCAAAGGTTATCATTTCTTGATCGTTACTTAACTCTTTGGATTTTTTTAGCGATGCTTATTGGAGTAGGTGGGGGATTTTTCTATCCTAGTATTAAAGATGTAATTAACTCTTTTCAGGTAGGGACGACTAATATTCCCATTGCGATCGGTCTTATTCTTATGATGTATCCACCTCTTGCAAAGGTGAAATATGAGCAACTTGGTAAAGTCTTTAAGGATACAAAAATTCTGGCTTTGTCTTTGGTTCAAAACTGGGTGATTGGTCCGGTGCTTATGTTTGGCCTCGCGGTAGCGTTCTTATCTGGCTATCATGAGTATATGGTCGGCTTAATTCTTATAGGTTTGGCTCGTTGTATAGCGATGGTTATTGTTTGGAATGATTTAGCTAAAGGCGATACAGAGTACTGTGCCGGTCTGGTTGCATTTAACTCAATTTTTCAAGTCCTATTCTTTTCAGCATACGCGTATATATTTCTCACTATTTTGCCCGGTTGGTTCGGCTTTGAAGGTGTCGTGGTAAACATTTCCATGGGGCAGATAGCTGAAAGTGTATTTATATATTTAGGCATCCCATTTATAGCTGGTATGCTTTCCCGCTTTATTGGAATAAAATTTAAAGGACTGGAATGGTATGAGCAAAAATTCATCCCTAAAATCAGTCCCTTAACTCTTGTCTTTTTACTTTTTACAATTGTGGTTATGTTCTCTTTAAAGGGTGAAAAAGTTATTGAATTACCCTTTGATGTTATTCGCATTGCAATTCCTCTTTCTATATATTTCCTGATTATGTTTTTAGTCTCATTTTACATGGCGCATAAGTTTGGTGCAACATATGAGCAATCAGCAACCCTTAGTTTTACAGCGGCTTCAAATAACTTTGAGCTTGCTATAGCTGTTGCTATTGCGGTGTTCGGTATTAATTCAGGAGAAGCATTTGCCGCAGTTATCGGGCCATTAGTTGAGGTTCCTGTATTGATATCACTTGTGGGTGTCGCTTTATTTTTTAAACGGAAATATTTTCAGGGAACGGTTCGGAATGTTCAAGTTTAAGGGGTAATGTAGTGAATGAGTTGGAAAAAAAGTTAGCGGAACTTAATAAGCGGTATGCCGCAGATCTTGGAGGGCGCGTCGGTTTGCTGGAAGAGTTTCTAGCAGCTTACACGTCTAAAGGGTGTGAGGATTCCCTTGAGAATTTATATAAAGGAGCGCATGCGCTTGCTGGATCAGCTAGAACATTTGGTTTTCCTGAAGTAAGTGTGGTGGCTAAAGAGCTTGAGTTGTCAGCCCGTGATAAAAAAGATGCAAAATATTTATCTGACAAGTTGATGTCGTTGAAAAATCTCATTACTTCCTGATTGTTAAACAGTTTAAAAATAATTACGTTCCTCGCTATTGATGTCTTTTTCAGGTCTGAAATCAGTTTTCACGCTGTTTTTAGGGTTGCATAGTCTCTCAGTGATGGTTATAGGCTCCAAACTATGAGTAAAGATCTGATTGTCGTCGAGTCCCCAGCAAAGGTAAAAACCATTAGCAAGTTCCTTGGTAAAAATTATCAAGTGGCCGCATCAGTCGGTCACGTGCGTGATTTGCCTAAGAACAAGCTTGGTGTTGATGAAGAAGGTGATTTTACCCCCCACTACCAGATCATCCCCGGTAAAGAGGATGTGGTAAGCAAACTGAGGAAAGCGGCAGCCAAGGCTGACCACGTCTATCTGGCACCTGACCCCGACCGCGAAGGTGAAGCCATTGGTTGGCATGTTGCGGCCATTATTAAGGACGTTAACGAGAACGTAAGCCGTATTCAGTTCAATGAAATCACCGCCCGTGCAGTTAAAGAAGCTCTTGAGCACCCTAAGCCGCTTAATGAGCAGCTCTTTGATTCACAGCAGGCACGTCGTATTCTTGACCGCCTCGTTGGTTATAAAATTTCTCCAATCCTATGGAAAAAAGTTAAGCGCGGTATTTCAGCCGGACGTGTTCAGTCTGTTGCGCTTAAGATTGTTGTAGAGCGCGAAAAAGAAAGACGCTTATTCATTCCTGAGGAATATTGGCTTTTTAAGGCGGAACTGGAAGGTATTAACCCACCTCCTTTTGCTGCCGATCTTTGGAAAATAAAAGGCAAAAAAGCCGCTATCGGTTCTGCTGATGAAGCGGAAGCATTAGAAGCATCAATTAAGGATGCGACTTATGAAATTACCGATCTTACTGAAAAAGAACGTAAGCGTAATCCGCTGCCTCCATATATTACTTCTACTCTTCAGCAGGATGCTAACCGTAGATTAGGTTACTCCGCTAAGCGTACTATGACTCTTGCTCAGAGGCTTTATGAAGGGGTTGAGCTTGGCGAGAAGGGCACAACAGCGCTTATCACCTATATGCGTACTGATTCCTTCCGCATTGCGAATGAAGCACGCGACGCAGCCAAAGAACTCATTCTTGATAAGTACGGCAAAGAATTTTATCCGCCAAAGGCCAGAGTCTTTAAATCTAAAGGTGGCGCGCAGGATGCTCATGAAGCTATCAGACCTGTAGACGTTATGATTCAGCCTGAAGATATAAAATCATTTCTGCCTCCTGATCAGTTTAAAGTTTATAAGCTTATCTGGAGCAGGTTCGTTGCTTCGCAGATGGCTCAGGCTCGTTTCTGGGATACTGTTGTTACCGTTAAAGCTGGAGAAACTCTCTGGCGTTCAAAGGGTGAAAGACTGCTTTTCCCTGGGTTTATGCGCGTAACCGGTAAGACTGGCGACGAAAAACTTATCGAGCTTCCAAAATTGGAGATCGGTGAAACTCTGAAATTGAATAAGCTTGATAAAGAGCAGAAATTCACTCAGCCGCCTGCACGTTATTCAGAGGCATCACTTGTTCGCGAGCTTGAAGAGAAAGGCATTGGCCGTCCTTCAACTTATGCGGCGATTATTTCAACAATTCAGGATCGTGAATACGTAATCCTTGAAGAAAAGAAATTTGTACCTACCGAACTCGGGTTTGTTGTCAGTGACCAGCTAAGCGAACATTTCAAAGAGCTTATGGATGTGGGATTCACCGCCGCCATGGAAAAACAGCTTGATGATGTTGCGGAAGGCAAGGTTCTGTGGACAGATCTGATGAGGAAGTTCGCTGACGGATTCTATCCGACCCTTGCAGTTGCGCAGAAAGAAATGAAGCGCGGCGGCGAAGATACTGGTGTAGTTTGCGAAAAATGCGAAGCACCGATGGTTATCAAGTTCGGTCGCACTGGCGAATTTTTAGGTTGTTCTAGTTACCCTGACTGCAAATCCATCGTTAACTTCGCCCGCGATGAAAAAGGTGCGATTGTTGTACTTGAGGATGAAGCCCCCGAAGATACCGGCGTAGTTTGTGAAAAATGCGGAAAGCCTATGGCTATCAAGCGTTCAAGCCGCGGTGAATTTCTCGGGTGTTCCGGTTATCCTGACTGTCGCAGTATTAAGAATTTTGCTCGTGATGATGATGGTAAGATTGAAGTAGTTGAGACGGAAGAGTCACAGGTGGTCGGAACGTGTCCTGATTGTAAGGGCGATCTCATTATTAAGAGAGCGCGCACAGGCAGTCGTTTCATCGCATGTAGTAACTACCCCGATTGTAAATTTGCTAAGCCGTTTACCACTGGCGTTAAGTGTCCTAGGGATGGCTGTAAAGGCGATTTGGTAGAGAAAAGTTCTCGTCGTGGTAAGATCTTTTATTCTTGTGACCAGTACCCAGATTGCGATTACGCAGTATGGTATCCGCCAATTGACGGGCCTTGTCCTAAGTGTAATCACCCTGTTCTGGTCCAAAAGACCACTAAGGCGAAGGGCGCACACGTTGCTTGTCCTGAAAAAGGGTGTGGCTACGTTAAGGAAGAAGAGGAATAGTCTTACTGGTCTGATTTTAATAGATTATAAGCCTAGACTAGACTTTGTTTTGCAAAACTCTAGACAAAGTCTATGTTGAAAATTGTATATATAAGCCCTTCCCGAGCATGCTTGGGAAGGGTTTGATTGTTAAAAGTGTGAATGTCTTTGCTGGAAAAAATATCAGGCGACATGAAAATTGGCGTGTATAGTTTTTTTCGTGTAGTTATTTTAGCAGAGAATCTTTTTTGGAAAAATATAAACTTTATTCCGCATTTTCAAATGAACATGCGGATCGAAATAATAAATAAGGATAATTTCTATGTCAGAACCTAAATTCGGATTTGTAGCGCTTCTCGGGCCTCCAAACTCTGGCAAAAGCACATTGATGAATCAATATCTTGGGCAGAAAATCGCGATTGTTTCTCCCAAGCCTCAGACCACTCGTAACCGTATCAGTGGTATCCTCACAGATGAAGATTCGCAGGTTGTGTTCCTCGATACTCCGGGTATCCATAGAATGCGCGGCAAGATGAATCGTTTCTTGCTTGATACTGCGTGGGATGCTCTTTCCAATTCTGACGTCATCGTAATTCTGTTTGATGCAGCATTTTTCGCAGCGAAGCCGCACATGATGGAAAAAGAACTTGAGCCACTTGTTAAACCTATCAACGGTTCAGGCCGTAAGATTTTTGTTGCTGTTAATAAAATTGATAAAGTTAAAGATAAAGCGATGCTGCTTCCTGTCATGGAAAAAGCGCAGGCTATGTGGCCTGAAGCTGAATTCTTTCCAGTATCCGCCCGTAAAGGCGAAGGCATTGATATTCTTCTTGAAAAGGTCAAAGAAGCATTGCCTGAAGGCCCTCCGATGTTCCCTGAAGATCAGGTATCCACTGTTCCTATGCGCTTTATGGCCTCAGAAGTTATTCGCGAGAAGCTTTTCATGAGCCTTCAGCAGGAACTTCCGTACTCCACAGCAGTAGAAATTGAGTTCTGGAATCAGGACCCTGATAAAAATCTCGTTAATATTGGCGCGATTATCTACACATCAAAGAAGAACCACAAGGGTATGATCATCGGTAAGGGTGGGCAAAACCTTAAGAAAATTGGCATCAAGGCTCGTACTGAAATAGAAGAGATGTTAGAACAGAAAGTTATGTTAGAGCTTTGGGTTAAGGTCAAAGAAGACTGGACCGAAGACGTTGGATTCCTAAGGTCCATTGGTCTTGGCGAATAGATTAAGTTTGTCTATAATTAGCTGTTATTATTAGAAATTAATAGTAATGGCTTTGCTTTGCGGGGATATTTGAGAGTGTGGTTCAATAATCACTTTTAGGTATTCCCTGCAAGCCTTCAAACAGAGGGTTCTAATAGTTAAATTACGAGTTTCCTTGTTCTTTTATTTTCTTTTTATTAAAGATATTTCAAGAATCAACCGAAATTTAATATAAGTATGCCCGCTAAGGTAAGTCAGTAAGCAGATGGAAAATAGGGAAAAAGAACTTATAGAGAACATTTCAGCAGTCAACTCGGACGTTGCTGATGCGGTTGCTAGAGCTGGGCGCAAGCCCGGTGAGGTTGCGCTGATGGCGGTTTCTAAGTTTCACACGGCTTCTGATGTTGAAATATTGTATCGTGCGGGTCATAGAAGCTTTGGCGAGTCCTATATGCAGGAGGCCCTAGCTAAGCAGGAAGCACTGGCTGGTCTTGATATCGACTGGCATTATATTGGCGGTCTTCAGTCCAAGAAAGCTAAGTATGTTTCTGGACGTTTTTGCGCTATACATAGTGTTGATTCGGCTAAGCTGGCAAACCTTTTGAATAAAAAGGCTAACTCACTTGGAGTTGTCCAAAATATTCTTATCCAGATAAATACAGCTGGCGAAGAGCAGAAAAGCGGCGTTTCAGAAGAGCAACTGCCTGCGCTGATTGAAGAAATTTCTGATTACGAGAATTTGAAGTTGACAGGACTTATGGCTCTTCCTCCATTTTTTGGAGATGCTGAAGGTGCGCGCCCTTACTTTGCCAGACTGCGTATGCTCTCCGAAGGTATGGAAAAGTTGTTTGGGATTAAGCTTCCTGAGCTTTCAATGGGTATGACGGGAGATTTCAGAGTTGCCATTGAGGAAGGGTCCACAATGGTTAGAGTCGGAACTAGAATTTTTGGACAGAGACCGGGTTAAACCGGCTCAAAACACCGAAAGGCGGGCTAAATGGATCTCGGTACCATTATAGGGATAGTTCTTTCGTTCGGCCTTGTACTTGCGGCTATTCTAGTCGGGAGTCCTTTGGGCATCTTCATTTCTGTTCCATCTGTATTCATTGTTATCGGTGGAACTATCGGGGCTTCTTTAGTTAATTATCCAGCAGGTCATGTTGTTGGGGTCTTTGGAGTCATAAAGAAAACTTTTTTTTCCAGCCTTGAATCTCCTTCCGATATCATCGACAAATTCATGGATTTCGCAAACCGCGCCCGCCGCGAAGGTATTCTTTCTCTGGAGCCCGCGCTTAAAAGTATTGAAGATGATTTTTTGCGCAAAGGTTTGCAGTTAACTGTTGATGGACTGGAGCCGCAGGTTATCCAGGAAATTTTGGAAACTGAAATTCAGTACCTTGAGAATAGGCATGAAACTGGTGCGGAAATTTTGAAAGTTTTTGCTGACTTCGCACCAGCAATGGGAATGATCGGTACAGTTATTGGGCTGGTACAGATGCTTCAGACCATGAGTGATCCAAGTTCGATTGGACCTGCTATGGCTGTTGCTCTGCTTACTACTCTATACGGTGCTATTCTAGCCAACCTCGTATTTACGCCGATGTCCGGTAAGCTTAAGACCAGAAGTAAGGAAGAAGTCCTTTTACGTGAAATGGTCATGGAAGGTATAATTTCTATTTCCAAAGGTGAAAACCCTAAGATTATTGAAGAAAAGTTGAATAGCTTTTTGCCACCTAAAATTCGTAGAGCAGTTGACTAGGTGGAGTTTGAGTTCGGTCGGGGGGTAAATGGTTAAAGAGAAGAAACAGATCCCGCCAGAGGGACAGCCTCTCTGGCTTATTACATTCAGTGACCTTATGACACTGATGCTCACTTTCTTCGTGCTTTTGGTTAGTATGTCTGTGGTTGATGAACGCAGAAAGCTGGTTGTTCTTGGTTCGATTATTGGAACCTTCGGGTTTGGTAATAAAGGATATGATGTTCTTTCTACGAAAGATACGCGCCGTACCATTGCCATTGGTCCGCTTGAGGTTAAGGACGATCTTGAACTGATCAAGCCACTTCTTTGGGAATTTGCGGAAGATGATTTGCGGTTTGAATCGAATAGATTTGTACAGATTCTTTCTATTGGATCAGATGTGCTTTATGCTCCTGATAGTACAGATCTTTCTCTTGAAGGTAGAAAAGTTTTAGATACGATATTGCCTGTTTTGAAACGCGTGAAAAGCCCTATATTATTGGCTGGACATACTTCGATTTTACGTGATGAGTTTGGTGAAGATTACCGTGTGGAAGATAAGAATATAACTCCTGATCTTTCATGGAAATTATCACTTAATAGGGTGCTGTCGGTTTATACTTACTTAGTTAGAAACGGTATGAATACCGAGATGCTCAAGATCGAGGCTTACGGAAAGTTCAATCCTCGTTATCCGAATGGAACGCCTGAAGGGCGGTTAAAAAACCGCAGAGTTGATATTGTTTTGGATAGCAGGAACCCGCTGGTTGAGCGCGAGCTTAGGAAGTATCAGCCGGATAATAAAGATAAGGCGGATGACAAGTTTAAATTTAATGATTTTGTTTTCCCGATTAAAGATTCGGTAAAGCCTAATCAGGGTAAGCAGTAACGGTTGCTTTATTATGGGTAAAAAAAAGCAGAAAAAATTTCCTGATCCGGGTGGGGCTTGGCTGGTCACCTTTTCTGATCTTGTTACGCTTCTTTTGACTTTTTTTGTGCTCTTGCTCAGTATGGCTTCCATGGATCAGAGTTTTATGACGCGAGTTACCATTACTCCTGCGGAGCTTGGTTTTCTTTCTAAAAGGGGATCGGGAAAGGTTACAGCGAAAGTCACCTTGGTCAGCGAGCTGCTTGAGCGGCCTTGGGAAGTAATGGATAAACAGAATAGGATTAAAGACCTACTCTTTCCTGATGATGTTTTGCCTCCGGATATGGATAGATCGACGCTTGATGAAAATCTGAAGGTGCTTGCAAAGCCGGAAGGTGTTGCGCTGGTACTTACGGACAAGCTTTTGTTTCCTCTTGGTGCGTATGAGCTTGATGACAATGCGAAAGTTCTGCTTCATCAGTTTATTCCTGTACTTGAGTACCTAGGTGCGGCGGATATAAATATTTCTGGTTATACTGACGATGTCGGGGGAATGAATCCTTCTAATTTCGAATTGTCCGGTCAGCGGGCTATGGCTGTGCTTTCTTACTTTGTTGAGCAGGGAATTTCGAATCAGCGGCTCACAGTGTCTGGTTACGGGCCGACTTATCCGATGTTTAGCAATACAACACCGGAAGGTAGAGGCCAGAACAGGCGTGTGGAAATTTTGATAAAGACGACACCCCATTTGGGTGGTTATTCATAGATTATATAAAGTAAACATTGGAAAAGGTGCATTATCATGGCTGATGAAGCTGGAGAAGGGTCGAAAAAAAAGGGTGGAATGCTGAAGTGGATTATTTTAATCCTGCTTCTTGTTATTATCGGTGGTGGTGGGTATTTCGCCTATGATAAATTTTTTGCTGGTGCGCCGGAAGATGCAGCTGAGACTGCTAAGGTTGAAGAAGCTGAAGTTGATCCCAATGCTGCTCCGCTACCGGGTGACGGGTTTACGGTTACCTTGCCGATCTTTGTGGTTAACCTTGCCGACCCTCTTGGCCGAAGATATTTAAAACTCGGAATTGATGTAGAAGTTACTACTGAAGAAGCCGTGGCTGAAATTGCCAAAAAAGAGCCGATGATTAAAGACACCTTGATTCTTTTGCTTTCCAGTAAGACCTTTCAGGATTTATCCAGTATGGAAAATAAGATCCTGCTTAAGAAAGAAATTGTGGATAGATTGAATCAGATTATGGGTGGTTCTAAGGTCCTACAGGTATATTTTACGGATATGGTTATTCAGTAGCACGCTTTTTGCAATTGCTGTATTGCTTTGTCGACTAATTGGCTTTCATGGCGAGTTAGTTGACTGGTAATAAATGATAAAGCCGGAGGTTGACGGCAATGATGTCTGATGATCTTGATCAAGATAAACTCGCACAAGAGTGGGCGGATGCACTAACGGATGGCGATGGTGGTGCAGAAGCAGGTGCAGACCCCGGCAATGGCAATGACGATGCTTTGGCTGACGAATGGGCTTCTGCTCTTGCTGAATCTGGCGATACTGATGACGCTGGTGGTGATGACGCTCTTGCTGACGAATGGGCAGCAGCTCTGGGCGAATCCGGTGATGCTACGGACGATATTGGTGATATCGGCGGCGGCGGTGGTGGTGGCGATGACGCTCTTGCTGATGAGTGGGCTTCCGCTCTTGCTGATGATACCGGTGATGATCTCCGTAAAGAGAAGGAACAAGAGTTCCTCCGCACTCAGACTCGCGATGCAGATTTAAAGGATTTCACCAGCGAAGCGAAAAACCCTCGTCATGATGGTTCAAGACGCGATCTCGATTTTATTCTCGATATTCCGCTTGATGTTTCTGCTGAACTTGGGCGTACCAAAATGCTTATCAATGAGCTTTTACAGCTCGGCGCAGGGTCTGTTGTAGAACTTACCAAGCTTGCCGGTGAGCCTCTTGAAATTTATGTTAACGGAAAGCTGGTTGCTCGTGGCGAAGCTGTTGTTATTAATGAAAAATTTGGTATAAGATTGACAGATATTATCAGTCCTATTGAGCGAGTCAAACATCTTGCTTAATTCCACAACGCCGCTTGCGGTTTCTGTCCCTGACGCTGGAGTTACCTCCATTTTGAAAATGTCAGGGGCTCTGTTTCTGATTTTGGCGATGCTTTTTTTGATTTATTATTTGATGAAGCGCCTTAACTTAGGGCATGGATTTACAGGTGCACGTAAAGGTGAGCTTAAAATAGTTGATCGTCTTCCGCTTGGTCCTCGTCAGAATATTACGGTGATTAAGTATCGCGGTCAGGATCTTGTGCTTGGTGTTACTCAGGATAAAATTACTCTGCTTCACGCAAGGGAAGAAGGTCATGGAAAGGATGAAAAAGATTTTGCCGGATTTCTTAAAAAAGAGGATGCCGGCTCTTCTGACTCTTAGCGCTGTATTTCTACTGGTTTTACCAGCAGTTGTATTCGCTCAGGATCAGACTATTCCGACTTTGACTCTGAATCTTGCTGCTGGGCAGGATGAGCCCGAGCAGGTTTCGAAACTGCTTGAGATTCTATTTCTGTTGACTATTTTAGGTATGGCCCCTTCCATATTGCTGACGATGACTTCGTTTACACGAATCATTATCGTTTTCCATTTTCTGCGTCAGGCCATGGGTACGCAGCAGATGCCTCCTAACCAGATTCTTGCCAGTTTGGCCATATTTATGACTGTAGTCATCATGATGCCGACGGGGAAAGCTGTTAACAATACGGCATTACAGCCTTATTTGAACGAGGAAATAGGGTTTAAAGAAGCTTTGGATCGAGCCCAGATTCCTGTGCGAAAATTTCTTTTCAAGCATACCCGCGAAAAAGACCTTTCAATTTTCTATTCCATAACTGGTGAAAAAAGGCCTGAAACTAAAGAAGATGTTAACACCATGCTTCTCATTGCTGCCTATACAATCAGTGAGCTTAAGACTGGATTTACCATCGGATTTTTGATTTATGTACCGTTTTTGATTCTCGATATGGTCATCGCCAGTATTTTGCTTGCTATGGGTATGATGATGTTGCCGCCGGCGATGGTTTCATTGCCGTTTAAGATTCTTTTGTTCATTATGGTGGACGGTTGGACCTTACTGACTGGTTCTATTGTAAATACTTTTCAATGACTTGAGGACTGGATCGCCCTAAGCGACCGAAAGTTAGACCAAGTTTACTGATAGAGGTAATTGTTTAAACACGGAGATTATTATGACCCCTGAATTCGTTATTGGATTCGCCAGACAATCAATTGAATTGGCTCTTACGCTTGCTTTGCCCATGCTTGGAGTCGGACTGGTAGTGGGTATTTTCGTCAGTGTTATTCAGGCTGCTACTCAGATTCAGGAAATGACTCTGACTTTTGTTCCAAAGATTGTATCCATGTTCATCGCTCTTTTGATTGCGTTCCCTTGGATTATGGCAAAAATGGTCGACTTTACGCGTAACATCTTTTTGAATCTTCCTGATTATATTCGATAATAGGCTTGAATTACATATATAATTGAAGTGAATGTTCGATTTTAATAGCCGTAATCAAATAGCAAGATTGAATTGAATAGCCAAAATATAATTTCACAAAAAAACCCCTTGAAGTTTATAAACTTCAAGGGGTTTTTACTTGTTAGGAATATTTGTTAACTTAAAGTTCTGGCAAATTCGCTAATAAGAATTGCGCCAGCCTGAGCAACATTCAGGGAATCGAATTCACGCTTGAAGGGGATGTGGATAAGTTCCTGACAACGTTTTTCAACGCCAAGTCTAATACCTTTCTCTTCATTACCTAGAACTAAAATTGCTGGTCCTTGAAGTTTGGCCTCGTATACAGGGTTCGAATCATCAGCGATTCCTGCGCCATATACTGTGATACCCATATCCAAAGCTTTATCTAATGATTGAGATATGTTTGATACACGTGAAACAGGCAGTTTTGTTAAGGCGCCCGCACTTGCTTTTACAGCGCCTGGTCCTAGAAATGCACCGCCGTGACGGGCAACAACTATTCCTGCTCCGCCAAGCGCGTATAGAGTTCTAGCCAATGCACCGACATTGCCGGGGTCTTGGACCTGATCAAACACTACGAGCAGCGGAAGCGGGGCTTCAGATATATTTGCAAGAAGGTCGTCATAGTCTGCGAATGACAAGGCTGCTACTTTTGCAATTATTCCTTGATGGTTCCCTGAAAACATACGGCTCAGTTCAGGCTTGTCAGCAATTTTATATTTGATCCCGAATTTTTTGCATCTTTCTATTGTCCGCTCGAAATTCTTGTCCTGACGTCCTTTTTGAACGTAAAGCATGTCAATGCTTTTCGGATCTTCCAAAAGCAGTTCTTGGACGGGTTTTCGGCCTGCTATGATGGTGTTCTCATCTTCTTGCTGTCTATTTTTCATGAAATTACCTTAAATTGAAACTTTTATGGATTTTAGTTTGCTGACAACGGTCTTCGCTACTTTTTGGCATTTGAGCAAGTTTTATGATGCAAAAAATAAATGTTATTTTTTGCTAAGTACGAATGTAACTATTTTATTTTTCTCAGATCTGTCAAAATAGGCTCAAAATGTTCATTGAGCTATGTACTTGAAACAAAACAGAATAGCTGAAAAGCCCTGTGGATACGCCACTTCTGGCAACCTATTCCTTTTATTTTGCTATTGCAAACGCTTCAGCTTTAGGATAGCTCTACTAGTGTTTGAAATTCTTGGTTAAAAGAGTCAAAAAGCCTTTATTTGTAAGACTTTGCGGTCTTTATAGCCTAACTAAATAACCTGAATCTATAGTTTTTCTAGATAATTTATGGACAAAATTAATACATATAATGATAAAACGGAGCAGACTGTGAAAAGCCTGAAATTATTTCGTTTAGTCGCGTTAATGGCTGTTTTTATTTTATTTGCGGGTTGTTCGCAAAAAAATACTACCCCTGAAAATGAGACTGTTTCCGCAACTCAAATTTCTGATAGTACTGTAGCAGAATCTGAATTTTCAGATTCAGATACAGAAGTGCTTGATCCGGAACTTGAGAATACACCAGTAGAGCCAGAAAAATTATCACCTGAGGAACAGAAAGCACTGCTTTCTAGTGGCTCAGGAATAGATTTTGGCCTTGATGTGCATGATACTAAAGAAGTTCAGCAATATTTTGGTTACTTCAACCACAAAGCACGTAAGACTTTTACTCGCTGGCTTAAACGGGCTGAACCTTTCCTTCCGTACATACGGGAAGTTCTTTCTAAGAATAACATGCCACAGGATCTCGCTATGCTGCCTTTTGCAGAAAGCGGATACAACTCCATGGCTTATTCCAGAGCTGGAGCGGCCGGAATGTGGCAGTTCATGCCTTTTACAGGTCGGAAGTTTGGTTTGCGCGTTGACTGGTGGGTTGATCAACGTAGAGATCCTTTCAAAGCAACACATGCAGCTGTAGAATATCTACAGATTCTCCATGAAATGTTTGGAGATTGGTATCTTGCTCTCGCTGCATACAATGCAGGCGAAGGTAAAATCGGTAGAGCACTCAAAAAGACTGGCGCTGAAGACTTTTTTGATCTCACCAAAAAGAATTATAAGCTCAGTAGAAGATACAGACTCAGAGCTGAAACTAAGAATTACGTTCCAAAATTTATCGCTATTTCCAAAATATTCAAAAATCTTGAGCCATTAGGGTTTGAGAAAATTAATTGGGATAATGGCATTAAAGTAGAATCAGTCGAAGTTCCTGGTGGAACAGATCTACTTGCACTAGCTAAAGCTTGTAATATGAAATGGAGCGATTTTCATACATACAATCCTCATTTCCGCAGACAGGTAAGCCCTCCTGATTCAGCGATAACAGCTTATTTGCCTTTGCATGTTATGGCGGACGCTTCCAGTTATCTGGCTAGCCCGCGCTCCAGGCCTTTCGCTGGTTACAGGCGTTACAAAATTAAAAGAGGCGACTCTTGGCATCGCATTGCTAATAACAACAGAGTGCCAGTCGCGGTTCTGAAAAGTGTTAACAATCGCAAGTCGAACCTGATCAAACCCGGCCAGTTCATTATGATTCCGGGCAAAGGTTCAACTGCTTCTCTCTATACCAGACAAGTTACAAAAACGCGTCGTACGGCGCAGAGCAGAGCAAACTACAGAGTTCGCAAAGGTGATACTCTCTGGGATATTGCAAGCCGTTACAAAGTTAGTGTGAACACACTTAAACGCTCAAACGGACTACGTTCTTCCAGACTAAAAATTGGTCAGAAACTTTACATCCCTGATAATTCAGCGAAAAGTTCAAAGTCTTCCAAGGCTAAAGCGGAATCTGTTAACAAGCAGTTAGTGAAGTACAAAGTGAGACGAGGCGACAATCTGTCCGTTATCGCTCGCAGGTTCGGAGTTAGGGTTTCTTCACTCATGAAGTGGAACAGCCTCAATTCCAGAAGCATCATCAGACCGGGTGACAGAATTAAAGTTTACGTTCAGTAAATTTGATAATCCGAATCAAAAAAAAGGCCCGTTGCAATCTTTGCAACGGGCCTTTTTTTATGAAAATGCTGTTATTACTAGAGATGTTTCAGCAACATCTCTCGCGCCTTAGTCTCATCTAAATCTCTGCCTGTCCATATTTTAAACTGAGCCAGTCCTTGATGTAGAAACATTTCAATTCCACTGATAGCTTTACATCCTTTCGACTTCGCTTCTTTAAGCAGCACAGTTTCAAGCGGATTATAAACCAAGTCGTAGACGATTGTGTTCTGATCAAGTTTGTCCATAATCATGGGATTAAGACTTTGCTTGTCACCGGACATACCTAGTGGCGTAGAATTGATAACAAGATCATAATGCTCATCGCCACGCGCATCCCAATCTACACAAGTAATATCAAATTCTTCTGCCAGACTCTCAGCCTTAGATTTAGTCCGATTACTAATAAAAATATCCTTTATATTAAGACTCTTAAGTCCAACAATAGCCGCCCGAGCAGCGCCGCCAGCACCAAGCAGTAATGCCCTATTAACTTTACCGCAATGAGGCCTAAGCGGCTCAGAGCAACCAGCAGTGTCCGTGTTGTCACCCACCAACTGATCATTGTCCCAATAGAGTGTATTAACAGCCCCAACCGCCTTAGCGCGGTCCGTAAGCACATCTATGTGGTTCATTACAGAAAGCTTATGAGGAATAGTCACGCTCAGTCCAGAAATCGGCAAAGTCTTAAACGCTGACATAAAATCGCCAAGCTTTTCAGGTTCAGTAGGCCAAGCCATATAAACAGCCTTGATATCTTGCTCAGCAAAGCCCCAGTTATGCAAAACAGGACTCATCGTATGACCAAGAGGAAAACCAATAATACCAAATAATTTCTCAGGTTTAGATATGGTCATTTATATTTCTCCTGTTTTTTTAAGATAAGAATGGGTGATTTATGCCTCCGGCGGCTTGAACCCTTTTGGGAAAAGGGGTCAAGACTCCCAAAACTTTTTGTCGGTTTGGGCAGGGGGCTAATAGTTATATCAGTGCTGTATGTGTGTGATTAGTGATAGTTTTTATGTGTGTTTTCATGGGAATCCACCCGACCTATCTCAAATCCCACCCTGTTAAAAAGTTTTGGGGTTCTTAGGACCTTTTCCCAAAAGGTCCTGAGCCGCCGGAGGCATAACATAACCATAATATCCCAATAAAAAAAGGCCCGAATAGCCAAGCTATTCGGGCCTTGGTAGCCATTATGGATTCTGTAGAATCTACTTAGGATACAGCGTCGACACCAGCTTGTAGTGCTTCTGCGTTCTTAGGGATAAGGTGGCTGTAATGCGCGGAAATTACGTTAGGCAGACTGTCGATGACAGCTGAGATATCCATAATTCCAGTTGCTTTGATGAACGCACCGAGTGCGACCATGTTTGCCATGCGTGTGTTGCCGATTTTGTCAGCAATATCGTTTGCAGGTACAAAGTAGGATTTTACGCGTTCGGTTTCAACCAGATCTTTGTCTATAAGTGATGAGTTGATTATCTGAACTCCGCCATCCATGAGTGTAGGCTGGAATTTGTCCAATGAAGGACGGTTCATTATAATCAGACTGTGCGGGCTGCGGATGATTGGAGATCCGATTTCTTCTTCTGATAAAACTACGGTACAGTTAGCTGTTCCGCCGCGCATTTCAGGTCCGTAAACCGGGATGAATGTTACGTTCAGATCTGCATTCATACCGGAGTATGCCAGCAGGTTGCCTATGAGCATAACGCCCTGTCCGCCGAATCCGGCTATGATACTGTCGAGATACTTGCTCATCGGGCTAGTCCTCCACTTCTGCAGTTACATCTTTATGTACGCCGAGCGGGAAGTAAGGGATCAATTCTTCTTCGATCCTTTCATTCGCTTTAAGCGCGTCCATTCTCCAGTTAGTGGGGCAGGTCGCAAGTACTTCAATGAATCCGAAACCTAGTTCTTTTTGCTGAACTTCAAAGGCTTTTTTCATAGCTTTTTTAGCTTTGCGGATATTTTTAACATTGTTGACTGCAACGCGAGCTGAGTAAGCTGTGCCGCCAAGCTGCCCGATAATTTCGGACATGCGGATTGGTAATCCTTCTTTAGAAGCATTACGTCCTGCTGGAGATGTTGTGGTCTTTTGTCCAACGAGTGTGGTTGGTGCCATCTGTCCGCCGGTCATGCCGTAAACTGTGTTGTTTACGAATATGATTGAAACGTTTTCACCGCGATTTGCGCAGTGCATAATTTCAGCCATACCGATGGATGCGAGGTCGCCGTCTCCCTGATAGGATAGGACGAATTTGTCTGCGCGTGCTCTTTTAACACCTGTTGCAACAGCTGGTGCGCGTCCGTGAGGAGCTTCAACGCTGTCTACATTAAGGTAGTTGTAGAGGAACACTGAACACCCGATGGAAGTTACGAGCAAAGTATTTTCAGTCAGACCCATTTCAGTGAGTAATTCACCTGCAAGTCTCTGAGCCACACCGTGCTGACAGCCCGGACAGTAATGCGTTGGAACATCAACAAGAGCATCAGCTCTGTCGAATACTAATTTTTCTTCACTCATATCTATTTACCTCCAAGAGCTTTGAGGATTGGTTCCTCGAAGTCGTCGGGAGTAGGGAGGTTACCGGGATAGAAGCCGAAGAATTCTGAATCCGCAATTGTGCGGATAGAAAGACGAACGTCTTCAACCATCTGTCCAAGGTTATGTTCTATTGTCAGGAACTTTTTACCTTGCTCAGCAAGCTTCTTGAGATCATCGGATGGGAACGGGTAAAGCGTGATCGGTCTAAATAGGCCGACTTTGTGTCCTTCATTCCTGAGTTTTTTAATTGTGCTTTTCACAATTCTTCCGATGGACCCGTATGCTACTATAATAAGATCAGCATCTTCGGTCTGGTACTCTTCTTTCTGTGTGAAAGAAGCCATATCTTCATACTTATTCTTGAGCATCAAGTTGTGCTTGGCGAGTGCGCCTTCGCTGAGATGCAGAGATTTAAGAATTCGACCCGGGCGATCTTTTGCACCGACTATACGCCAGCCTTTACCTTCGCTCTCGTCTGTTGCTTCAGGAGTCCATGTTATGACAGGCTCTTTCATCTGTCCTAGAATGGCGTCACCTAAGATCATGACTGGGTTGCGGTATTTAAACGCAAGGTCAAATGCCTGAATTACTAGGTCGTATGCTTCCTGACATGTGCCTGGAGCTAGAACTAGGGTTCTGTAATCACCGTGACCGCCGCCTTTTACAGACTGGAAGTAGTCACCCTGACTTGGGCCGATGTCTCCAAGACCCGGTCCACCGCGGTTCATGTTGACTATAACAGTAGGTAATTCACTTCCTGCGAGGTAAGAAATAGCTTCCTGCTTGAGTGAAATTCCGGGGCTTGATGATGATGTCATTGATCTAACGCCACATGCAGCTGCTCCGATGAGCATGTTTGCTGCTGCAACTTCACTTTCCGCTTGTACAAACTCTCCGCCTGCTGCGGGTAGAGCTGCTGACATATATTCAGGGATGTCATTCTGCGGTGTGATAGGATAGCCGAAGTAGCATTTGAGACCGGCAGCGATAGCGCCGCGTGAGATAGCCTCATTACCCTTTATAAATAGCTTTTCGCCAGTTTTAGTCATTTTTAGCAGCTCCTTTGGACTTAGGGGTCCTGTAAACGCGGATCGCGATATCAGGGCACATCAGTGCACAGGACGTACAGCCTGTACATTTATCCATATCCTCAGCCGGAACTTCAGCCACTTTATAGCCGTGCTGATTGAAACGGTCGGATTGCTTTATGATTTCCTTTGGACAGGCAACTGTGCAGAGTAAGCAACCCTTGCACCGTTCTTCCAAAAATTTAACTCGGGACATCCATAACTCCTGTTACCGTGACAGAAAAGCCCGTAATCTTACGGGCCTAGGACCATTACGGTCATTAATAATTTTAGAACAGCCAGTAATGAAACTAAGCTGTTACTTAGTAGCGTATAACTATTTACTGTAAGGCGCAAATTTTAAGGATTATACATCCGGTTTGCTACCTGATGTACATTGAATCACCGTAGGAAAAAAATCTGAATTTATTCTCCACGGCCTTCTGATATCCGTTCAAAACGTTTTCTCTACCTGCAAGAGCTGAAATCATAATAACAAGCGACGATTCTGGCAAATGAAAATTGGTCAACATGCGATCTATAACCTTAAATTCATAACCCGGATAAATGAAAATATTCGTTTCGCCTTTAAATGCGGATATTTTGCCAGTCTGTAGGAAAGCCCCTTCGAGGGTGCGCGCAGAAGTTGTACCTACTGCGATGACAGGTCTTCCTTCGTCTTTGGCCTTTTGGACGGCTAGGGCGGTTTCATCGGGGATCTCGATATATTCATGGTGCATTTCGTGGTTGCGAATGTCCATTTCTCTGACCGGACTGAAAGTTCCGTACCCTACATATAGAGTAACTTCGACTCGCTGAATGTTTTTTTCGCGAAGCTTTTCTACAATTTCCTCAGAGAAATGTAGTCCCGCAGTCGGAGCTGCAACGGATCCGGCCTTATCGTCACATGCGTAGAGAGTCTGATATCTGTCATCGTCAGTTTCGTCCGCTGCGCGTCTGATGTAAGGAGGAAGTGGAATCATGCCGCAGGTTTCAAAAATAGTTTTGAGATCACCCTGCCATTCCAATTCGACGTCCGACAGTCCAAATTTTCCTTTGCCCAAGACGGTTAGTTTCATGCCGCAATCGAAGAGAACTTCGCTGTTAAGCTTAGTTGGTTTCGATGAACGCAGTAATCCTTTGACTACCGCTTTGTTTCCTTGCGGGGTAATCACGGGATCAATCAGTGGGATCGGCGTGAGCAACAGAAATTCGACTTTACCGCCAGATGGTTTTTTGCCGAATATTCTTGCGGGAATGACCTTGGAGTTGTTTGCAACAAGCAGTGCTCCCTCGGGTAGAAGGTCAATAATATCAGTGAATTTCTTGATCTCGGTTTCACCTGTAGCTCTGTCCAAAACCATAAGTTTTGAGCCATGCCTTTCTTCAGTAGGGCACTGAGCAATGCGATCTTCCGGCAATTCAAAATTGTAGCTTTCTAAATTAAAGTCAGTTGGGATTGTCATAATTTTTCAGTTTTCTTTATTGGTGATAATCTGGTAAGAATCATTTCATCAACCCTGAGTAATGCTTTTAAAACGCAGAATTTAAGGTTGATTATCCGTTCAAATGAGTTGCCCAATTTTCACGTTGATCACGAACTTCAGGATTATACTATGAAATGGTTATCGGTTGCAGAAATATCCAAGATTACTATGATTCCAGCTCCTACAGCAAGGCGTTACGCTTCGCTTTTTAAGGAGTACCTTTCAAGCAGGAAAATGGGTAGAGTTACGAAATACCCAGAATCTGCTGTAGAAATTTTTAAACGTATCGTTAACCTCTATAATGAAGGTCTTGTGACCACCGAGATAGAGGAAAAACTTCGAGCTGAATATCCGCGTACCATTGAAGTCAGCGCTACCGAAAGAACTGTAGCTACTCAGCCTTCTAATATGATGCAAGCTGAACTTAGCGGTGCTTTCTCAGAAATGATGGCACACATGACAAAGTCACTTGAAGTGGTCGCGGATCAGAAATCCATCATCGAAGAACAGCGCGAAGATATTTACAAGCTCAAAAAAGCTTTCGTTCTTCTTGCCCGCAGTCAGAAAAAAATCAAGGCTCTTCCGCAACTCGATATGAGTGCAATTGCCGGAGAATATGACGAAAGAGCTTCTGCTCTTGAGCAGAAAGATATCGAACTTGAAGAAGTGACCACCGAATTATCTCAAGATAACAGCGCTCTGCGAGGCAAAGTTGAAGTAATGGAAGCCGAACTTATGCGGCTTCGGAAAGACCGTAGAGATATGGAGAATTATTTCCTCGATAAAATCAAGCGTCTTAAATCTTAGATACGCTTATATGCAATTGATTTTTTAAGCTTACGGCTGTAGATAAAGTCTAGAAGAAGTCGTGATTATGCTTTGTATAAGTACTAATTTTTGCGTTTGATCCCTGTGTTGCTTTAGAAAGGCGAGCCTAAATTTCAATTTGCTTTTATTTTTTATTATTGGAGGTATGAATATGCGTAATATTATTAAAGTCTTACTCGTTTCCATGTTGGCTATGCAGTTGTTTGCTTGTGTTGGGACTAAGACACCTAACAGCGAAGCACCTGTTGTTTCCAATTCCGGTGCAGTTGAGAGCTACGAAGAATTTGTTCCTTATACAGAATTTGACGACATTGCAGTTCCTAATGAACTCAGCCGTGTTCCAGATAGAACTTTCATCTATGAAAACAGCGAATTCAAAACCGGCATGATCGTAATGAAAGGCCGTGTTGAGAATCAGTCCCTTATCGACTTTTTCGTTAACCAGATGGCAAAAGATAACTGGACTAAAGAAAGCTCCATTATTTCCAGCATGTCTACTATCGTTTTCAAGAAGCCTTATAAGAGCTGCATGATCCGCATCACAGACGGTTCATACAACACAGAAGTAGAAATCTACGCTGTAGAACTTAAAGCTGAATCTCTTCGCGACGGTGGCGGGGTTCTTGAACAGAATATCAAATAATGAATGATCATCTTAATTTTGACTGTTTCCTAGGGAAACGGATACACCTTGGCGTTTGCGGAAGTGTTGCAGCTTATAAGTCTCTGGATCTTTTGCGGATGTACCGTAAAGCCGGGATAGAAGTCAGTGTTACGCTCACCTCGGGTGCACAGGAATTTATCAAGGGGTTCAGTTTTGAACCCCTTGGTGCGTTTAAAGTCTGGGACTCTATGTTTCCAGCCGGTGATGAAATTTTCGGTCATCTTGAGCCGGGTCAGGCTGCGGACGCTTTAGTTATAGCTCCCGCTACTGCTTCCACTCTTGCTAAGATGGCCTACGGTTTGGCAGACGATATGCTTTCCTGTCAGTCTTTAGCTTTTCCCGGACCTAAGCTAGTTGCTCCAGCCATGAACCCCGCAATGTGGGATGCACCTGCGACTGTCGATAACTGCGCTTTGCTAGCCAATCGCGGAGTTGAATTCATCGGCCCTGATTGTGGAGATGTTGCTTGTGGTGATTACGGAAGAGGGCGACTTGCTCCTCTCGAATCAATTTTTGCACACTCTCTCAGGGCTGTTTCTCCACAAGATATGAGTGGCAAACATGTTCTTATCACTCTCGGACCTACCCGTGAAAAATGGGACGCAGTCAGATTTTGGTCCAACCCTTCGTCTGGGCTTATGGGCGCATGCATCGCAATGGCCGCTTGGCTCAGAGGTGCAAAAGTAACTGTTGTTTCCGGCCCTGTGAACTGGTGGTTTCCAGAAGATGTGAATGTTATCAAAGTGGACACTGCGCTTGAAATGTACGAAGCCGCCACAACCGTTTGGCCCGAGTGCACAACAGGATGTCTTACTGCCGCCGTTGCTGATTTCCGTCCTATACCTCATGGAGATAGCAAGTTTAAGAAAGCTAGTCAGAATTCACTTCGTGTAGATTTTGAATCTAACCCTGATATTCTAAAAACACTCGGATCAGTTAAACGCGATGATCAGGAGCTTATCGGTTTTGCCGCTGAGACTTCAAATATTCACGAAGCCGCTGCGGGTAAACTTGCAGCTAAAAATCTTGATATGATTATTGCGAATCCAATAAATATTCCCGGAGCTGGATTTGAGTCTTCCACTAATTCCGTTTATGTTTTAGACAAGACTGGTCGGGCCGAAGAATGGCCTAATCTTCCTAAAACAGAAATAGCGTGGCGAATATGGGATCTCCTTCTGCAGAATTAAATGTGCTTGAAAGCCTCAGACCATGGTACAATAATGGGCTTCGTTTTGTTTACAAAGAAGCTTTTCCCGGTCTTGAGAAACTTGAGCAAGCTGTAAAGCAGAAAGGCGTTAGGCCTGCAGGGCAGAGTATTGCGGCTAAGCAGAATCCTGCGCAGCAGCCCGTACATGCTCAATCTGACGTACCAAATAGCGCACCCCTTCAAAATAGCCCACACTCCTCTCCTGTCAGCAGGACGGCCGCCGCGCCAATGCCAAGCCATTTTAAGCAGGAAACGCCGCCTCTGAAGTCTTCCCGAGTTCCGCCTACCCCGAGTAAGCCTTCGCAAACACCCGTTTGTCATCCAGATGCTGGTTCATGGCCTGCTCCGTGGTGTCAACTTGCTTCACGCATTACGCCTCGTTTACAAATTTTTTGGACATATCCTCAGCTCGCACAGGATCTTTCCGGTGACGCTGACCCTGCAAGGCGCAAATTGTTTCAATCTTTGATTGGCTACATGGGCTTGCCAAAGGGAGCCATTTCTTTTTGGCCATGCACAACATGGAATGGATCTGAGCTTGAAAACAACACTGATGTTTTTTGGCAGGGTGTTCGGTCCTACGGTGTGCGTTTTGTTGCTTGTTTCGGTTCACAAGCCTGCTCTATTATTGCTCCTGAAGCTCCGGCAAATGCATCTTCTGTGCACGTTAATGGTGTGCAGGTTATTGTTTTGCAAGATCCTGATTTCTTGAAAGTCCTACCTCCAGAAGAGCAACAGCTTTTATCTATTCCGCTTTTACGGCTTCCTCTTTTTTAACGAATAGGGTGCTCAAAAATTACAGCTTTTATCTATTCCGTTCAGCGATTTCCTCTATTTTTAGAGCTGAGTGATTTTTTGCCTCTTGCGGGCAAAGGTAGTGGTGCGTTCATTATTTTGAATGTTTTGTTTCCTTATGCTTTGCTATTTGGCATGATGGATTACAAAAGCTATCTGCAGGGAGAATGCATATGTTATTTTTCAAGCAATTCATTAAATCTTGTTCATGTATGATTATCGCGTGCGTGATTATCACATTCATGACTGTTTTATCTCATGCGAATGACTCGAATGATTCCAACGTCAGTGTTCTTTATGGCCAGATTGAGGGGGCTATCACTCCTGCGCAGGTCAGTTTTATTGAAGATCTCGCTTTAGAGGCTCGTGATGATGAGCATGACTTGATTTTGTTGCGATTAGATACTCCTGGCGGTTTGACTTCTTCCATGCGTGATATCGTAAAAATTTTGATGAAATCGCCTATCCCTATATGTATCTGGGTAGGGCCAGATGGCTCACATGCCGCATCCGCAGGCACATTTATTGTCGCTGCGTCTGACGTCTCTGCGATGGCTCCGGGCACTACAATCGGGGCCGCTTCACCCGTGTTATCTTCCGGTGATGATCTGCCGACAACTATGAACACAAAGATCAAGAATGATCTAATTAGTTTGATCACAAGCATTGCGAAGAAAAGAGGTAGGAATATCAAGTGGTATGCTGATGCGGTTGATAAAAGCGTAACTATCGATGCTCAGGGCGCCGCAACGTTAAATGTAGTCGATTTCATAGCTGTTTCTGCAGAAGATTTTCTTGAGCAGTTGGGGGCTAGAGGAGCTACGATTGATGGTAAGCGAGTAAAATTTTCTAAAGAGGGCTATTCGTTGGCTCCTTTTGATGCAGGTTTTTCTTATTCTGTTTTGTCGTGGCTACTTAATCCGCAGGTTGCGTATTTGCTACTTGTTGCCGGTATTATCGGGTTGTTTTTTGAGATCCTTAATCCCGGGGCTATCCTACCGGGAGTTCTTGGAGGTTTCAGCCTTGTTACTGCATTATATGCTATGTCCATCCTCCCGACCAACGCCGTAGGGCTGCTTTTGCTGGTATTCGGTGCTGTATTATTCATATTAGAAGCGTTTATTACCAGTTATGGTTTGCTCAGCGTAGCCGCGATCATCAGTCTTTTCATAGGCTCTAAAGCTCTATTTCGCGGTGATGAGGTTGATCAAATTCCACTCGGAACGATTCTCGGAACTGTGTTCTCGTTTTCTCTTTTTGCCGCACTAGTGATCTATTTGGTTGCAAAGGCCCATACCAGAAAGCCCGGCGTGGGCATGCAGAGTATGGCTGGTCTTGAGGGAAAGGTGCTGTTGATTGATAGTAACAAGTTAAAGGTCCGGGTTCGCGGAGAAATATGGAACGCCATCGCTGAAGAAGGGGCTGATTTGGATGTCGGGTCTAAGGTTAGAGTTATCAGCTCTGAAGGACTTACTTTGACAGTAATTAATATTTCCTAATTTCAATTTATAACTCTGGAGGATGACATGACTTATATGATTCCTATGGTTTTATTTCTCGTTTTTTTTCTTATCACTGCACTCAAAGTCTTAAATGAGTATGAGCGAGGCGTGATTTTTAGGCTCGGTAGGGTGATTGATTCCAAGGGGCCCGGGCTGATCGTCTTGATCCCATTGGTTGATAAGATGGTGAGAGTCTCTCTTAGAATAATGACTTTAGATGTTCCTAGTCAGGACGTAATTACTAAAGATAATGTCAGCATTAAGGTTAATGCAGTGGTTTATTTCAGGGTTACAGATCCTACGAAAGCTATTTTGGAGATTGAAGATTTTATGTTCGCCACTTCTCAGCTTGCCCAAACCACCTTGCGTAGCGTATGTGGAGGCGTCGAGCTTGACGATATCCTATCTCAAAGGGAAAAAGTTAATAATGAGATCCAGGAAATTCTGGATATTCATACTGATCCTTGGGGAATTAAAGTCAGCACTGTTGAGCTTAAATACGTTGATCTTCCGCAGGAAATGCAACGAGCAATGGCTAAGCAGGCCGAAGCTGAGCGGGAACGCAGAGCTAAGGTGATTAATGCTCTTGGTGAGTTTCAGGCTTCTGAGAAATTATCTCAGGCTGCTTCGATTCTTTCCGTTCACCCTGAAGCATTGCAACTTAGATATTTACAGACACTCAGAGAAATGTCTGCTGAAGGCAAATCTTCTACCATAATCCCTCTTCCCCTTGATTTGATGAGGATGTTGGTGCCTAGTGCCAACCGGGAAGAGTTAAATGCAAAAAACATTAAAGAGAGTAGCGAAGAATGAAAGTTCTTGTAACCGGTGCAGCCGGATTTATCGGCTTCCACCTTTCAAAGCGCCTTCTGTCTGAAGGTCACGAAGTAATTGGTCTTGATATTTTAAATGATTATTATGACGTTCAGGTTAAAAAGAATCGTCTAAAGCAGATTGAAGATCATGAGAACTTCACCTTTGCTTACATGGATATGGCCGATAGAGCAGCCATGGAAAAGCTCTTTGCAGATCATCAGTTCACGCATGTCGTGAACCTTGCTGCTCAGGCGGGTGTTCGCTATTCACTCGAAAATCCGCAGGCTTACATTGATTCAAATGTTGTCGGCTTCATGAATATCCTTGAAGGGTGTAGGCATAACGGTGTTAAACATCTTGCTTATGCATCATCAAGCTCGGTTTATGGGTTGAACACTAGTATGCCTTTCAGCACACACGATAATGTTGATCATCCGATCTCCATGTATGCTGCAACTAAAAAGTCCAATGAGTTGATGGCTCACTCCTATAGTCATCTTTTCAATATCCCGACAACTGGCCTTAGGTTCTTTACTGTTTACGGACCTTGGGGCAGACCTGATATGGCATTGTTCCTATTTACTAAGGCGATTGTTAACAATGAGCCTATCAATGTGTTTAATCACGGCAAAATGCTTCGTGATTTCACTTTCATTGATGATATCGTTGAAGGGGTTGTCAGAGTATTAAAAAGCCCTGCTAAGCCTAATCTTGACTGGTCTGGGGATGCTCCTGATCCTTGTACAAGTCCTGCTCCATTTAAGATTTACAACGTCGGTAACAATCAGCCTACTGAGCTGATGCGTTACATCGAAGTCTTAGAAGAGTGTCTAGGTAAGAAGGCACAGATGAACATGATGCCTTTGCAGGCTGGTGATGTTCCATGTACTTACGCTAACGTTGATGATCTTCTTAAGGATGTAGGGTTCAAGCCTTGCACTACTATTGAAGAAGGTATCGCTAAGTTTGTTGATTGGTACAAAGAGTATTATAAAGTTTAGTATTCAGGTTTATATTGCTTTTGTTTTGGGGTCGCTGATATTCAGCGACCCTTTTTTTTGGCGTGATGATCAAAGTTATTAATCAATAGCCATTATTGTTTTATGTATTTTAATTTAGGTTGTTAGGTTTGATGAGCAGGTGAGAGGGTGTTTTGTTTTGTCTTTTTTTGTTTTTTGATTTCTTGATTTAAACTTGGTTTCGGTCTAATTTCCATTATGTTGTTTTCGTGTCTGCTTTTGACGTGATGTTTCACGTGAAACATGAAAATTGGAATATCGTGAACAAGGTGGTTTTCAGTGGCAAAAAGAATAGTAGTAGCAAATCAGAAAGGTGGAGTCGGTAAAACAACGACTTCTATTAACCTTTCAGCCTCTTTGGCGGTAATGGAAAAGAAAGTCTTACTGGTGGACTGTGACCCTCAGGGGAATGGCTCAAGCGGTTTGGGTTTTTATCCTGGAGATTCCAGAGAGAATGTTTACTCGGTGCTCTTTCAGCCTGAACGGGCGGAAGAAGCAATATTTCAGACGGATATACCATTTCTGTCGCTTATGCCTGCAAGTCAGAACTTGGTAGGTGCAGAAATTGAATTGATAGATAAGATGGGGCGTGAATATTACCTTAGGGAGTTGATCGATCAGGTTGAAGACAATTATGATTACATCATATTTGATTGTCCTCCCTCGCTTGGTCTGCTCACTGTAAATGCTCTTTGCGCGGCAAGGGAACTCTTGGTTCCGCTGCAGACCGAGTATTATGCACTTGAGGGTGTAGCTCAGTTGTTGATGACATATGAGCTGGTGAAGAAGAGATTGAATCCTGATCTCGAGCTGCTCGGCGTTGTTTTAACGATGTATGATCGTCGCAACAGGCTTGCGCGCCAAGTTAAAAACGAAGTTCGTAAAGCTTTTCCAGATAGCTTGTTTGAAACAATAATTCCAAGGAATGTAAGACTCTCCGAAGCTCCTAGTTTTGGTAAGCCGGCTATTTCCTATGATGCAAAATCGAATGGGGCGCTGGCCTACTTAAGCCTTGCTCAGGAAGTAGTGAAAAGACATGCCGCTATGGAAGATGTTTTGACAAAGAAAAAGGCCGACGAGTTGTCGGCCTTATAAGGTCACGGCTAGTAATGCTTAGGATTGTTATTTGTTTGAGTAGTTGTATCTTGCTTCAAAGTTTTTATCTTTTTCATCTATGAAGGGAGTGCACTTAGTAACTATTTTATCTTTAAAATGTTGCTTTGTTATACGAGATTTACACTCAGAGCATTTAAAAGAAACTAAGCCGCCAAGGTTTGCGGATACGAGCCTGAATTTGCGGGGAGAGTCAATTTCCCAATGTTCGGTGGTACTGCCGCAGTGATCACATTTGACGTCTAAGTCAATCGGGTAGGAAAAATCCCAGTACTGCTTAAGTTCAACCCATGCACTCATAGGCTCAGGGCGTTCTTCCGGCTCAGCTTTAGGAAGAAGGGGTAGAATATGCGGCTTAACTTTAGTCCATAATTCAGCAGTAAGAAGGGCGCCGATGAGGTTGCCGCTTTTATCGAAAAGTTCTGTAAGACTATCATCTTGATTAGACATGTCGCCTCCGACGTTTATTTTAATGTAACAAGGTCAGACGCTACATTAATCACGGTTTCAATCAAGTCAAAGGAAATATTAGATCGAATTTTGCCTTTATGGTTTAAGTTCATAAAAAATAAGGAGATGTCCATGGCAGGTGTAACAGGAGGGCTCGGAAGAGGCCTTGACGCACTACTTGGCGGGGCTAAATTAAATGAGAAGGATTCGGCATCAATAGTGGATGCCCGTCAGATAGATATAAGTAGAATTATTGCAAATCCTAATCAGCCTCGCAAAGAATTTGCACCTGAGGCTTTAAAAGATCTTGCAGATTCAATTAAAACTAAAGGTGTATTGCAGCCCGTATTAGTAAGGCCAATTGCAGGACGCCGGGATTCTTTTGAGTTGGTTGCAGGTGAACGTCGTTTAAGAGCTTCCAAGCTAGCGGGGCTATCTGAAATCCCTGTGCTGGTCAAAGAGATGACGGATCTGGAGAGCATGGCCATTGCTCTTATCGAAAATCTACAGCGTGAAGATCTTAATCCTATTGAGGAAGCTAAAGGTTTTCAGGAGCTAATTTCCAAATTTGGCCTAAGTCAGGAGCAACTGGCGGGACAAGTCGGGAAAAGCCGTTCTACGCTTTCTAACTCAATGAGACTCTTAACCCTCTCTGAGCCGATTCAAAGCTCAATAGGTAAAGGGGAGATTTCAGCTGGGCATGGACGTGCATTGATATCCATTGCTGACGATGAAGCGCGGGGAGAGTTGTTTAGAAAAGTTCTTTCTGATGGTTTGTCTGTGAGGCAAGCAGAGAGTACTGTTTCCTATTTCAAAGAGCACGGATCACTTCCAGAAGGTGAAGTTGCTGCTCCTCTAAAGGGTGCTTCTCGAAAGAAGAAAGAACCAAAAGAAATGGATGATAAGCTCAGGCAATTCAAGAATCAGTTGGAATTATCGCTTGAGACTAAAGTCGTTTTCAGCGGTTCACCTGAGAAAGGTAGTTTGACTATTAAATATATGTCTGAAGATGAGCTTAAGCGCATAGTCGCGATGCTTGATATATAACTGAACTGGCTGCGAAGATAAGTTACATAAGGATTTTTCAAGATATGGATAAGACAATTTTAAGTGTATTGCCTAAGCTGAAAGGTCAGAAGGTTTTGATTATCGGGGATGTTATGCTCGATCATTATGTGATCGGATCTGTCGACCGAATTTCTCCTGAAGCTCCAGTTCCTGTTGTTCAAGTCACAGAGGAAAAGTATCTTCTTGGCGGAGCTGGTAATGTGGCTCGCAACATTGTCGCACTCGGCGGGGAACCGCATTTGACTGGATTTGTCGGGGCTGACGCTGAGGGACAGGTATTCAACAAGCTTTGCGTTGATTCCGGTATCCCATGCAGTCTTTATGAATCTGACGATAGACCGACCACTAAAAAAACTAGGGTAATGGCTCATAATCAGCAGATGGTCAGGGTCGATAGAGAAAAAACAGATGAGTTTTCTGTTTCTCATATGGACTTGCTGTTTGCATTTTTAGATACAGAAATATGTGACTATAGTGTTGTGATTTTATCAGATTACGGCAAAGGCACTCTTTCTCAAAAGTTTTTTGATAGGTTTTGGGAACTGCTGAAAAGTAAAGATCATAGCCCGCATGTTTTGGTAGATCCTAAGACTGTAAATTACGATCAATATAAAGGCGTGAATCTGCTTACCCCGAACGCGAAAGAAGCCGCAGAAGGCGCGGGTATGACGATTAAAAGCAGGGATGATGTACTTAAAGTCGGTAAAAAATTGTTTGATAGACTTGATCCGACGCATCTTCTTATTACACTTGGCGGAGATGGAATGGCTCTTTTCGAGTCCAGAGATGTAGTTAAGCATGTTCCGACTTTTGCGCAGAAAGTATTTGATGTGACTGGCGCTGGTGATACGGTAATAGCTACACTTGGACTTGGTCTTGCGTCAGGGCTGGATCCATTAACTTCTGCTGTGCTCGCCAACTATGCTGCCGGAATAGTGGTTGGACAGGTTGGCGCGGCTACGGCGACTGTTGAAGAACTAGCTGAAGCGGTCCGCAATTGGCCTAAGCCAGAAGTAAATACTTGGAGCAAGTAGTTTTTACTAATTTAAAGTACATTGAAAATAGTGTAAGCTCTTGCTTTGCAATAAGTAATAATGCCCTAGGTGACTAATCAATAAGGGAAAGTTTAAAATAGGCTTTAATTAGCGACAAACAGGCCGTTTTAAATGAGGAGAAGGTTTTGAGTAATCAGGCAGGTAGATTAAAAAAATTGATTCAGGCAAACGAAGTTTTGGCAAGCATTGATTCCTTAGTTGACCTGCTGCCACAGTTGTTACGACTTGCACAAGATGTAACAGGTGCGGAAGCCTCTTCGATTATGCTTTATAATAGAGAAAAGAATGTTCTTGAGTTCGCTCTAGCAATGAATGATGTGCTCAGCGACGTGAAGATGGACATCCTAAAGACTCGCATCGAGTTGCCTTTAGGAAAAGGAATAGCTGGTTGGGTTGCAGAGCATAAAGTATCTCTGAATGTAGTCGATGCTCAAAATGACGAAAGATTTTCGCGCGAAGCTGATAAGAAAACTGGATTTGAAACGCGCTGCATTCTTTGTGTCCCTGTAATTCATAAAGGTGAACTGCAAGGTGTCGTTCAGGTTCTTAATTCAAGTGCGAAAGATTGCTTCAATATAGAGGATCAAGAGCTACTTGAGAGTTTCGGTCATTTGGCAGGTGTCGCTCTTGTTAGATCCGAACTGTTGATTCAACGACTGGATCAGCAGAAGTTTGAAACGCAGCTTGAAGCAGCCTCACGTATACAGAGACAGTTTAGCCCAAAGCAGCCTGTGCTAGAGGGCGGTAATTATATTTGGGGGAATTCTGTCCCAGCTCAGTTTGTGGGCGGAGATTTATACGATTTTATACCGAATTCAGATGGAAGCTGGTACGTTTATGTAGCAGATGTCGCGGGTAAGGGACTGCCTGCCGCACTTATAATGTCGGCTTTGTGGACAAGGATAAGAGCCGCAGCTTCAAAAGAGCTTCCTACGGGTAAGATGATGGAAGAGATAAACAGTGCCGCTTATGAATTTATGGGTGGCGAGGTCTTTGCTACAATGATGCTTGCCCGCTATGAACCGGATACTGGGGTTTGTAGCTATTCAATTGCCGGACATCCTGCTCCACTGCTAGTGGCTGACGGCGCGGTCACTGAAATGTTCAGACCTTCAGGACTTCCTATAGGAATTCTCAGTGACGGTGAGTTTGGCATGACAGAAATTACGATTGAAAAAGGTCAGTCTCTTATCGTCGTAACAGACGGAGTAGATGAAGCTAGAAATAAAGATGGCGGCTTTTTTGGGACTGAGCGTCTTGCAGAAGCACTACGAGGGTTCGATGCCCCTCCTGTAGGGAAGGAGCTGTTGAAAGCTGTGTCAAAATGGAGAGGTAAAACCCCTCCTAATGATGATACAACTGTGGTTGAAATTTACAAATCTTAGGTGGATTGAGCCAATATAGGGTGAAATTTAAGGAGAGATATATGGGGTCTGGTTATGAATTGGAAGTTACTGTTGAAGAATCGCTTATTAAAATTAGCGGTGAAATTGATTTCACAGGTACTCCTGCACTAAGAAAAGAACTGCATAAATTTATTGAGGTCAGTACTGGAGAAGTCAGGGTTGATCTTTCAAAACTTGAATATTTGGATAGCTCAGGACTTGCTTCATTAATTGAATTACGCAGAATTCTGATGCAAAGAGATCGTACCGTTGTAATTATTTCAGTTACAGAGCAGGTCGACAGGCTTCTGCATCTTACTCAGGTGAAATCTTTATTCGGCATGGAGTAGATGCGCTATGAAAGGGTTGCAGGTGCTGGCTTGGATGGTTTCCAGATTATTGGGATGCATGCGTCTGAGCATAAAACCTAAAAAGTCTTTTTACCGCAAAAAGCTTTATAAGGACCTCGCAAATGTCGGGGCCGATTCCATTCCCATCGTAAGTGTTATTTCTGCCTGTACAGGAATCATTCTGGCTCTCCAGTCAGCGCAGCAGCTCGAAAAAGTTGGTGCTATCAGCTATGTTGCTAATCTCGTTGGTGTAACTATTATTAACGAACTGGGACCACTTCTTACCGCAATTATTATCACCGGACGTTCCGGTGCAGCCTTTACAGCCGAAATAGCTACCATGCAAATTTCCGAAGAGATTGATGCCTTAGAAGTAATGGGCATTGAACCTGTTCGTTTTCTTGTTGTCCCGAAGCTTATTGCTATGTTGATAATGGTTCCTTGCCTCACAGTTTGGGCCGATTTTGTGGGCATAGTTTCGGGTGGTATATTTTCTTCTCTTGCTCTCGGAATTAATGAAACGACATATTTCAATAATACAGTTGAATTTTTACAGTTGCGTGATGTTTTTGCAGGACTCGTTAAAAGTGGAGCTTTTGCAGTTTCGATCACAGTGATCGGGTGTTGGCAAGGATTTCTAGCTCGAGAAGGGGCTGCTGATGTAGGTCGAAAAACTACAAATTCAGTAGTTATTTCAATATTTATGATTATTCTTTTAGATTTATTTTTTACAACACTGAACTTTATGTTCCGCTGATTTATCATGAAAGTATCACGCCTAGCGCAAGACATAACACTAAAAGAACTAAGCCTCGGGTATCCGGGTAATGTTCTTATGGAAAATCTTAATGCAGTACTGCCAGCGGGAAAAATCAGTGTGATTCTAGGTGGTTCAGGTTGCGGTAAATCTACTTTGCTTCGCCACATTTTAGGTTTAAATGTTCCTGTTTCGGGTGAAATATTTTTAGGCGCTACAAGCCTTACAAATCTTAAAGATCAAGATGAGCTCAGGCTTATCCGCACACGTATGGGGGTTTTGTTTCAGGATGGGGCCATGCTTGGATCATTGACATTGGGTGAAAATGTGGCTTTGCCGCTGCAGGAGCACACTGAGCTTCCAGATGAAATAATTGAAGAAGTTGTGCAAATGAAGCTCAGAATGGTCGGGCTTGGTGATTTTACACATTATTTCCCGAGTCAGCTCTCCGGCGGTATGCGGAAAAGGGCAGGGCTCGCACGTGCAATGGTAATGGACCCGACTACTTTGCTTTGCGATGAACCGTCATCAGGGCTTGATCCTATAAGTGCGGCAGATCTTGATCAGCTGATATTGAAGCTCAAAGAGACATTTAACGTTACTACTGTTGTTGTGACGCACGATTTGGATAGTTTATTTAATATTGCAGATCATGTCGTGGTGTTGCATCAGGGTAAGTGCTTATATCAGGGCGATTTGCCAGGACTCAAAGAGTCAGATGATGAATATTTAATTGATTTTCTAGAAAGAAGACCGACTGAAATTGATAATTCAATGCAACGGTCAGTTACGTTTAGAAGTAGAGTATGATTTATCGGAGGTTGAAATGGTTTTGAATCCGCGCAGTTCAAGAACTGATATAATTAAAGCACTATTAGCCGGACTGGCTGGTATGACAGTGCTTGGTATTTTTATTGTTTTTCTGGGCGGTCACGATTTTTTCTCCGACTACTCAAGTTATAATATTGTGTTCCGTAATGTTAAAGATCTAACCTCCGGACGTCCTGTAAAGTATGCAGGACTCAGTGTCGGTAAGGTCGGAAGCATCGCGGTCGATAAGGATAACCCCGGCAAAATACGAGTAGTTATCAATATCGATCAAGACTTTCCTCTATACGAGGGAACAGTTGCAACGATCACTCAGAAAGGTCTGGTTGGTGATAATTATATTTTGCTCGAACTCCAAGCCCAGGCTGGCCCTAGATTAACGGACGGAGCCCTTATCCCAGCAGCTATCACCATGAGTATGAGTGCTGTTGCCGCTGAAATTGGTAAAGCTGTTGCGGCAATAGCTCCAAAGCTTGAAAGGGCCGCTGAAGGTCTTGAAATGTTGTTTTCAGGTGCAAATAGAGAGTATCTGGAGCAAACGTTGAAAATGGCTACTAGTGTTCTGAAAGAGAGTAATGCTACCTTCGTTGCTTTCCGCAAAGACTGGGCGGATCTTTCAAGGACTACTGCCAGTGGAATTAAATCTGGAACTAAAAGCCTTGAAGTTATTACTGGTGACTTCGCGGGAACTTTAAATAAGGTTGAAAATGTTCTCGAGACACTTGAAACCGAGATGAAGTATACTCTGGGAAATATGAATGGTGAGGTTACAAGAGCTGTGGATGGAATTGACGGTCTTACTACTGATCTACGCAAAAATATTGAATATGATCAGGAAGAGATTGAAGCTATTCTCGTGAATGTAAATCGCCTATCTAGAGAAATGAACAGATTAGCCCGATCGCTTCGTGAGCGTCCGTGGCAGGTGCTAAATCCGCCTTCAGGAGCTGGTAAATGATAAAATCTTTTTTAAGTATAATATTGCTTTGTAGCGCGGTGCTAACGAGCGGGTGTATAGGCGGTAAATCTGTAGAGACTTCATATCTCCGAGTTGGTTCAAATTTTGAACTTAATGCAACTTGTGAAGATGTAAACTCCAGCCTTCCAACACTGGCAGTAAAGAGATTTACAAGTCTTCCGGCTCTTGATCGCGAAACCGTGATCATCGCGAAGGGTCCAGTTTTAAAGCCTGATTATAGATGGAGCTGGGAAGGAACACCTTGCGAAATATTTGATATTGCAACGGAAACGGCTCTTGGCTGTATGAAGAATTACGAAGTCGTTGCGCCATACCGTCCCGGACCTAGTAATGATTTTATTTTATCGGGTGTCATTATGGCCTTTGAAGTGCAACGAAGCTCTAGCGATTTTTTTAAAGTTGCAGTCAGGTATTCACTCTGGGATAGCTCCGGTAAAAAGCTGCTTGCCAGAAAGCTTATTGCCGGTTCAGCGCCAGTTAAAACTTTGGCGGGTAAGTCACTTGCAGAAGCAGCTCAAGAAGCTCTTGGCTCGGTATTAGATCAGACGGCAACATGGATTGATGGAATCAGTGAGTAAATTAAGCCTAACTTCCCAAATTTACAGACAAGAAGTACGAGGAACAACTGGAATGACAGCCAGAATTTTACAGGCTCAGATTTATACTTTGCTAGTTCTTGTGATGCTTTTCAGCATACCAACACTCTCCCATGCAGATATAACTGAGCGGGTTGGGCAAAGCTACATTGATTTCCCGCCGCAGCTGAAAAAGGGTACGACTAAATCCTTAAAAGCGTATGTTAAACAGCAGCTTGCCAAGAAGTACGTCAGCACAGGAAAACTGTATCTTCCACCTTTTGAAGGGCTTGAAGATAAGCTGTATATTTCAGTTATCCGTGAAAAAGCTGTTCCTATAATTGCCGGAGGAGTTTCTGCTTACTCTGGAGACGAAGAGGGGCTTGCGGCCGCTTTATATGATGGGTCTATTCGGTTGTGGAGCAACTATCCTTGTAAAAAAATGAGGTTGCCATCTGGAAAGGGCGCAATGCTTGTTGCGTATGCTCCGGGAAGTCCGATGCTTGCTGCTACTGACAGTGTTGGCGATAAGATAAATATTTTTGATTTAAAAACTTGCACGCGGATACCCGGTGATATTCCTGTTGAGCATGGCCCCGTTAAAATGATGGATATTTCCAGAACGGGTGACTGGCTAGGAATCATAGATAGTTTCAATGCTCTTTTATATGGCCCTTCGAATGGTCCTTTAAAAGAGATGTCCGTTCTAGAGGGAACTCCTTTATTCCTTGGTTATACCCCGGGGCAGGGTATTCTTATTACGGCTGAAGCTTCGGGTAAGGTTACTATGTGGGGCATGAATAACCAGTCTTTTATTAACACTGATGATGTTCCCGGTGGCCCTTTCGATTCCGCAAGGCTGGCCGGCTATGTTGTCTGCCTGCAACGTGAAGATGGTAAGGATGTTTACTGGGATCTTCGTAAGCGGGCTTTGGTTAAAAAGTCAGATGCCATGAAAGAGTCTCCTTCATGGATATATGAAAAAGATGGTTCTTTGGTTTATTCTACGGGAGTTGACCGCTGGAGGGTTGCAGAACATTTCGGAAGACCCATGTTCATTGTTTCATATTCCGCAACAAATAAAATGCTCAGAGTTCGTGACCTGGATTCGAAAACTCGCTACTATAGCACTTTAGACGGAAAAGAATTTTCAAAAGTAGAGGGTTCTGACTGGGAGTTGTTGAATCCTAAGAACGGGATTTACAAAGCCGGAAAAGGCTCGTTTCGTTTGTATGATGAAGTTTGCCAAAGAGGGGCTTTAAAACTTTATTGCCGATACCTTGAAGGTAAGGGATTTTATTTGTGGTGGACTCAGGCAGGAAGTGTTGTAAACAGTCTTCCTCATCCAATGGAACTACCGGTAAGGGATTCCATTCTAGCAAATGAACCCGCCATTTGGACCCCGTTGATTCAGGGTGAAATACGTTAATTTCTCCAACTCATGAAGGCCGGGCGATATGCTCGGAGGAGTTTAAAAGTGATAAAGAAAGCTAGAAAAAAAAATAAGTTACTGGATACCGATATTGCAGTTCTCGGAACCGCAAAAATTCCTTCACCTCTGAAGCGTTGTTTCTTCATAGATGATGGAGATAGAACGCTAGTAAATCTTGCTGAAGAAGATATGGGCCTTACTGACGACAACACCGTTTATGAAGAATTTGAAAAGGCGGGCCCTCGCGCAAAAACATATTTTGATCCTTCAAAAACGAAGTGTGCTGTTGTTACATGTGGCGGACTTTGTCCGGGATTAAACGATGTAATCCGCTCCATTGTTCTTGAAGCGCACTATCTTTATAAAGTGTCCTCAGTACTCGGTATCAAATTCGGGCTACAGGGCTTTATTCCTAAATATGGACATGATGTCGTCGAGCTTACTGCTGAAGCTGTCGCAAATATTCATCAGTTCGGTGGCACTATGCTCGGTTCTTCGCGTGGTCCACAGGACCCCGAAGAGATTGTTGATGCGCTTGAACGCTTGAATATCAGTGTTCTCTTCATGATTGGTGGAGATGGTACAATGCGCGCCGCTCAAAAGATTGTGGCGGAAATTAATAAACGTAATGTTCGCATATCTATCATTGGTATCCCAAAGACTATTGATAACGATATTGGCTTCGTCACTAAGTCTTTCGGGTTCGATACTGCTGTCGATAAGGCCACAGAAGCCATACAGTCGGCCCATGTTGAGTCTTTAGGCGTTGTAAACGGCATTGGCCTGGTAAAACTCATGGGACGCGAGTCAGGCTTTATTGCGGCCCAAGCGACTCTTGCTCTGAAAGATGTAAATTTTGTGCTCGTTCCTGAGCATCCGTTCGAGTTTGACGGTGAATATGGACTGCTCAGGTCTCTTGAGAAAAGGCTTGATGATAGGCAGCACGCTGTAATTGTCTGCGCAGAGGGTGCGGGGCAGGAACAGTGTGAATATACAGGTGAAAAAGATGCTTCCGGCAACCCTGTTCTCTGCGATATCTGCACTATGCTAATCAAGCGTGTTAAGGAGCATTTCAAGAAAGTTGATAAAGATTTCACTCTTAAATTTATTGATCCGAGTTATATCATCCGCTCAGTTCCGGCTAACGCAAATGATTGTGTCTATTGCGGATTTTTAGGGCAGCACGCTGTGCATGCAGCAATGGCGGGCAAGACGGACATGGTTATCAGTAGACTTCAGGCTCGTTATGTACATTTGCCCCTTGATCTCGTTACGCTGAAAAGGAAGAAGCTGAATGTGAAGTCAGATTATTGGAGAGCGGTGCTTGAGTCCACTGGGCAGGGGCATCTACGCAATGATATGGAAGAGGATCTTTGTCAGCTGTAAGGTCAGTATGAAATACAAAAAAATCCCGCTAGGCGTTAAGCTTAGCGGGATTTTTTTTGCAATTTAAGTAGCCATGGATTGAACATGGATACCCGAGTCTGCAATTTAAGTAGCCATGGATTGAACATGGATACCCGAGTCTGCAATTTAAG